>JBDGPJ010000099.1:11885-15796 GCA_042219695.1 bacterium | reverse complement strand
ACATCAAAACACTGGATTTAAAGAACGATCAAATTAACAATTGAATGTGTATAGGATGTCCCCGAACACCTGTTTAGGATGTACCGGGTCTATACACTTATTTATATGGATATTAGCTCCAAAAATCCCCCGAAAGTAAGTAGTCATTAATCGTAAAACCAATGGACAAAGAACTACAATCTCTGAATTTTACCCCTGTTATTAGAAGCCCTGGTGATTAACAATACGTAAATACTATTCGAAAATAGACAGTTAGATTATTTACAGCTCGTTAATGGTTAACTCCCGTGTACTGAATCATGGTTAACGAATAATAAATTGTTGTTAACAGAGAATAGAAGCATAGATATTTTACTTCCGATAAGTATTTATGAGAGGTTACATGACAAACAGTGAAATTAGTAACACTACCTGTCCCCCCACCAGTACTCCTAAAATCACAATAACGACCGACCAAATAATTAACTGGGAGGTCGACGTTTGGGAGTGATTTGAGGTGGGTTCTTCGGGCGTTCCGGAATCAGGAATGGTTTTAACAGTAGCTTCTTCCGGTGATTCCTCCGGTTTCTCTTCCTGGGCCTTGTCGAGTGCTTCCTTAATCAAAGACAATGTCTGATTCCACCGAACTTAGAAAATCAATAACCTGAGATTCCGTAAAAGTATTTTGTGTCAAACCGGCCTTCTGCAAAAGATGCAAGTTGGTTCTCGGACCCGCTACACCATCAGGTAACAAATTATGTTTTCGTTGAAAATCCCGAACACTGGCTCGTGTTTTAGGACCATATCGTCCAATCGTTGGAATTTGATAGCTCCCTACTCGGTTTAACAGTTTTTGTAATTCAATAATTTGCTGGTAGATTTGACCGAACGAGTACATATTTCGTGGATCCAGTTGGGATTGTACGTAATATACTCCGTTACCGGTCCAATGTTGTTGTACTTCACGTGTATTCAGGTTTATCCAACCCCTGTTAGGATGCCATAGTTGTCCGGTTGATTTATGGTACCAGGAAACGTAGGTACGTCCGCCTTCCTTCCATTCAATGAACGTGGGAAAACCATAATTCGGAAATACTCCTTGATCGTAAGGGATATTAACGAAATACCCGGGAAGTGTTTGAATTTGGATCTCGTCAAGCTCCTGGTACGGATTGATTGTACCGAAAAGATCGGCCCGGGTTTGATCCGGAAACAAGTTGTCTCGTCCGATGACGTAACTTATGTATCGCGCAAACGATAAAGATGCATGCGTGCTTTCACGCCGTTTGGCTTTAGAAGCGGAAATGGTCTTGATTTTCAGGGGGTTGGATATATTAGTCACGGACTGTACACCGGAGTAATTCACATCTTCAGGGGCGAGCTCGCGTGTGACCTCTGTTTCTTTCGATGAATCGGTTGTGGGGTTTTCCTCATTGGACTGGGAGGATGATTGGGAACGATTGGTAGAACTCAGTTCATTGCTGCCGGGGGTATCCGTGGAATTGTTTGTTGATGATAATTCCGAGGGTTGATTGTTAGTTTTTGATTGTCTGACTCCCGTGGAACCTCCGGTTTCCCTATCAGGATTTTGAGATTTTGGGGCGGGGTTACTGCGTTGTCCGTTTTCTGTACTATCCCCCGTTAAAGTGGTATAGCGGTTGTCGGGCTGTAGACCCGTGTCAGAGGAAGCGGTTTTCCCGGATACATTACCGGACCGTATTTGGGGACCCATATTTGGACCGTAAAAAATCGAGGCTGAATTTGTCATCCAAATAATTAGTCCACCTGTTAACAGCGTAACTACAAGAGCCATGGACACATATTTCAGGGAACGTTGGCCGGATAAGGAAGTGTCTTCCTGATCGTCACTGCTACGGATACGTTGTAGAACCCTTGCATCTTTATCATCCGAGTCAGACGTTTCTTCGGACAGTTCCTGAATAGCTTCTTCTAAATGATCAACGGTAATCTCGCGACTGTCATCAACGTAAGCCGCTAGAAACATTCGATCTGAAATTATATTAGTGGCCCGGGGATTACCTCCGCTGTACTCGTACAATCGGTCAAAAACCCGTTCCTCAAATGAAATTGAATGGGATGGGTTAGCCAGCTCGACTCGATGCTTAATGTACTCTTCAATTTCATCCCGGGTGAGATTGGTAAGATACGCTCGTACCGTTATACGCTGTTTGAGCTGTCGAAGTTCGGATTGACCGAGCAAGGAGTTAAGTTCGGGCTGGCCGACAAGGACCATCTGTAATAGTTTTTCTTTCTCGGTCTCGAGATTGGAGAGAAGTCGCAGGTTCTCTAAAGCTTCCGGACTTAGATTTTGGCTTTCATCAATAACAACACAAACGTTGCGTCCTTCCCTGTATTCATGTAAAACAAATTCGTTCAGCCGATCGATTATATCCCGGGTAGTCGAGGCTTCCTCAAATTCCAGACCGAAATCATCAGCTATGGCTCGTAAAATCTCTCTTGCATCCATCTTGGAATTAAGCACGAGGGCGGTACTAACTTCGTCCCCTAATTCCTTTAAAAATGCCCTGCATAAGGTCGTCTTCCCGGACCCCACTTTACCGGTTACAAGTATAAACCCTTTCCGTTCCTGGACTCCGTACAGCATGTGGGCCAACGCTTCTTTGTGCTGTTCACTGTAATAAATAAAGTCGGAATCGGGAGTTACGTTAAAAGGTTCCGTGTCAAAACCAAAAAAGTCACTATAAATTGCCATATTACGATCCACCCCTCTCCGGGATCATAATATCAATGCAGGTATGACAGTATAGCTCAATCATATGAGCTCGATGTGATCCAGACTGGGAAGTTGCCGGCGAACGGAATGTACGTAGTCCGTGTCGACCGTAAAACCAAACCAATCTTCTCGATCCGAAGCCCGGGCGATGACCTGCCCCCATGGATCTACAACCATACTTTGTCCCAGGCTGTGAACGCCGTTTTCCGGATTTTCACCAATTTGATTGGGAGCCACAATATAACACTGATTCTCAATCGCCCGTGCACGTAAGAGGGGCTCCCAATGTGCCCGGCCCGTTTCACGGGTAAAATTGGAAGGAACAAAAATGACCTGGACTCTACGATCGGCGAGTTTCCGAAATAACTCCGGAAACCGTAGATCGTAACAGATCGATAGACCTGCATGTACGTTATCAATTTCGGTATCGACGACCTCTTGCCCCGAAGAAAGCACGTCTGATTCCCGAAGTGTAAATTCGTCTTCCAACTCGATATCAAATAAGTGTATTTTCCGATATCGGCTTGCAATCGTTCCGGAGTCATCTATGTATATAGCCGTATTGTACACGTAATCATCACGATCCGGGTCCGGAATCGGGATCGTTCCCATCAGTACGTGCGTGTTCGTCTTGCGAGCGAAAGAACAGAATTCTTTGACGGGTTCACTATCAATTGGAATCGGATTGTTCCGAGTCGTGTCCTGATCCCCCCTAACAAGAAAGAACTCGGGGTACGCAATTAAACTGCACCCTTCCTCCGATGCCTCATGGGCCAGTTCAAGTGACCGATCCAGATTCTCCCGGACGTTTGAACCGGCGTTGATCTGGGCGATGGCCCAATGTTTTCTCATGATAGTAGCTGGTGACTCTCCCCCGGATCGAGTACGACTACTTCCGCCTTGTTGCCCACAAAGTTTACGAAATCCTGTGGGTCCTGTTCGACGAGTTCGAACGTGTTGTAGTGCATCGGTATCACTTGATCCACTTCCAGGAATTCGACAGCCCGTGCGGCACTTCGTGGGCCCATCGTGAAACGGTCCCCAATGGGAATCAGTCCCACGTCGGGGTTGAGAAATTCGTCAATAAGTTTCATATCAGAAAATAAACCGGTATCGCCGGCGTGGTATATTCGATGCCCTCCCCATTCGATAACGAATCCAACCTGGTGACCGAGTT
>JBDGPJ010000099.1:6944-11875 GCA_042219695.1 bacterium | reverse complement strand
GGATGAGTGCTGGGCATTCGTCATGTGAAGGGTTAGGTCTCCATTTTGAACACTTCCCCCGATATTCATCGGTTCAATATTATCGACTCCCTGCTCGTCCGCGTCCTCGGTGATTTCAAACACGGAAGCAACAGTGGCGCCTGAATTTTTTGCCACCTCGACGGCGTCACCGTAATGATCGTGATGTCCGTGGGTTACCAGCACCCAATCGGCGTCATAGGCGTCTTCGACTTCAATTGGAGATACGGGGTTCTCGGAAATAAACGGGTCGATGTACATAACATTGTCGTTGTGTTCAATCCGAAAACAAGCATGACCTAGCCAGGTTAATTTCATAACCAATCACTCCCGTTATGGATTCATCTGTGAACTCGGTTCAAATTGGGGTTCGTAAAACGTGGTGTCAAGGGCCGGACCTATTCTCGTTCCACTACGCCCTTTTAACATTTGATCGAGGTTGTCCAATCCTCCAATGATGGCTTCGGTCCCCGTGGCTTCGGCAAAATCGGCCGCGGCTTCAACTTTTGGCCCCATGCTTCCCGCGGGAAATTCGCCGTGATCCAGGTACTGTCGAGCTGTTTCGATGGACATGGTTTTTACTTTTTGTTCCTTGGGGGTGCCATATCCAATATGGACGGCATCTACGTCAGTTGAAATAACAAATTGGTCCACGTTGAGTTGTTCCGCCAAAAGAGACGAAGCTCGGTCTTTATCGATAACCGCCTCCACTCCCTTGAGTTCATTTCCTTCCCGCATGACGGGTACCCCTCCTCCCCCACAGGTAATAACAATTTGCTTGTTATCGACAAGTCTTCGGATCGCATTGATCTCAAGAATCCGCAGGGGCTTTGGGCTCACTACAACACGCCTATAACCTCGACCGGAGTCGTCAATCAGTTTCCAGTCCTTCTCATTGCGAATCTCTTCGGCTTCCTCTTCGGAGTAAAACGGACCGATGGGTTTCGTGGGGTTTTCGAGGGCGGGGTCATCGGAATCGACCATGGATCGGCTGATAATGGTGGAAACGGTATGATTGAGTCCCCTGTTCAACAATTCTGCGGTCACACATTGCTGGATCATGTATCCCATTCCCCCCATCGTATCGGCCACACAGATGTCCAGAGGGAGACTGTACGTTATTCCCCGGGCGGCTTCTACTCTACGCATTACCTCCCCTACCTGAGGACCGTTACCATGAGTTATTACGGGGAGAGTCCCTTTCTCGAGTAGATCAACGAGGATACGTGCGGTTTTTCGGGTGGCTTCGAACTGTTCCGGTATATCTCCTTCGGAATCAGGCGGGGATAAAGCATTTCCCCCGAGGGCAATCACTGCGGTTTTCATGAAAATCAAATTCTCCCTTGCGTGGTTTATTTAAAACTGCGTCTAATGGAATATTACGATGGCTCACGTAAAGTAAAGGGACTTCCTAAGGGAAATCTCTTCTACTATCCAGAGTTAATAACGTACCATACGAAAAATCATTTTTCAAAAATGATGAATAGTTCAAACAACATAGCGGATTTCGCCCTATTTTTGTCTAAGCATGCTTTGTAAAAGTTTCCGGTTTGAGATCACAATCCTCCCATATAAAAGGGGGTTCCATGCATAAATCAGGTTCTACTCCATGTGATCGCAATTGTTCGATAAGTGCTTTGTAAACATTGGTGCGCAAGGACCGTTCGTAACGCATTTTGCTGTCTACTGACTTAAGAAATTCCTCCTGGAGAAATGATTTCTGAGGGAAACGTTGTTCCATAATACGATCAAATCCACCGGGAAACCGAAATGTTCCAATAATTACAAATTCCAGCTCCTCCGGATTTAATCGATCGAATAGTGTTTGAATAAGTTGTTGATATTTTCGTTCCCAGTCGTCGCGAACAACAACCGGATCAATACGAACCGCCACGGAAAAGCCGCGATTGTTCATCATTTCCATCGCGGCCAATCTCTGATCGAGGGACGCGGTTAACATCTCTTCACTTCGAGCTTCCTCCTCGGGGGACAACGACCAGGTAAAAATAATATTTTTGGCGGGGGACACGTTTTCCAACAGCGTGTGAACGTGATGGCTCTTGGTTCGGACCTCCAGGTGGGCTTCTTCCCTGCCCTTGAAACATTCCCAGATGTTCTCGAGTGTACGAGTTATTGGTTCGAGAAAAAGTCCGTCACTTAATTCTCCCAGACTGAAAAAATGCGGTGGTTCGTCAGGTGGATCATCGAGGAAACAATGAATCTGGCGGATCATCTCGTCCTGGTTTACGAAAAACCGTACGACCTGAGAGTCAAGATAATCCTGTAGATAACAATAACTACAATCGAGCGGACAACCCTCAATGGGAGTCAGACACCACTCATCATTGCCAACAAGCTGTGAATCGGATTCCCACGGTTTGATGAAGGAACCGGGATTTGTTGTCAAGAAAAGCGTCTCCTTTTCACTTCGAAACCTCTGATTGATACTGTTGGTCTCTCCAGTTTGTGGTTTGGTTTCCCGGACGGTGATATCGTAATCTTGAACGTGAGAAACAATTCCACTTGTATGAGGATTTTCCTTCGCACCGGAGTCCACTACCACGTTATCTATAGCCTCGCCCGGCTTAACCTCGGTTAAACGTACTTCAATAGAGGTTTGCATGTCCGAACCGCCTCGGATAAAGATTCTAAATCATCGTCCCGTTTACAGCGAAGTGAAACATCCAGGTAATCACCTTCAAAATTTTCAGGGGGATCTATCGTAATACGCCCATTAATATCCAGCTTCTCCAACTCTTTTTTGAAGTTTTGACGTCGTTCCATAAGGCGAGGAAAAGCTTTCTCACGCAGGTAGTTCAGAACTCGTTCACCGGATTTCCGAGCATTATTGCTCGATTGTACGATTGATTTTAAATCATCAATACAGCGGGATAAATTGTCATCGTCTATTCTCCGTGTTGCCTCGGAAATTTGGCGCATCTGCTGGGTACTTACGGTAAGAGTCCCCTCTGTAATGTGGTCAATCAATTCCTTTTTCAATGGGGATTTTACATCCTTGAGGTAGCGAACAAATGACCGGCTTATCCCATTCTCGTGCACGCGCTTACGAAGACGCTCCGGTAGCTTCACCATAAAAGTGAATGTTTCGTACCACACTTCGGATCGTGGGATTTCGAGGATTTCCAGGACGTTATTAAAAATTTCCTGTTGGTTGTAGTCGAGTTTTTCTTCCAGGTAATTCAACACCAAGCCTTTTTCGAGGTCACTGATAGATCCAACTTGTGTCCACAATTTCAAGGTCCTGAATTCATTGGGGATTTCCGAGTCAGCCTGTAGTAAAACCAGGGGAGAATCGGAAGGAAGAGTTCCCCGGGGACTCCATACTTCACGGATGAAATCACTTTCTGACACTGCCCACACCGGCATGGTTACCTCGGTTTCCACATGGCTGCCGGGGAGATCGGATAACCTACAGTGGTCTATTAATTTGTTTGGTTTTATTTCGGAAAAATCGGACACGGTTCGTGAACTTTGCTGTCGAGAGTTCATAATTCACCCGTACTTTCAACGAAATGGGCTTCGTAAAACCCCTGGTAAAAATCCCAAAGTAAATAGCATGGAGAAATGGAGGGCCAGCGTAAACGGCTTCCCCTCCATTTTAGTCCCATGGGGACGGTACGATTGCAAATTCATCCCCCCGCAGACTCGCCGGGGGCGTGTCCACAAGGAGTGTTACAAAATTCAATTTCCCCTACACACCTTAAAGGGTCCTACGGAGCCACGAGAAGGTGTAGTGTGAATCACAAATAAAAATTCATCAATCCACCGCTAACGTTTATCGAACTTGAAAGAGTTGTTAAACAGTGTCAAAACGGATAATATTTGGAGCCATATTATAACTTGGTTGCGTTAATAATCTTAGTACCGAACGGAGATGATTGTTATGAGTCCAATGGAAGCTAAAAATTACGAGGAACAATCCGTGGAACATGAAGGAAGCAAATCACCGGTCAAGTCCTATGAGTGGGATGAAATTGAAGACATCGACGTGGAAGACCCCCTTTCCTATCGTACCATGAAAGAAGCACACCGTGCTCATACCATCCTCCATTGGGGCTGGGACGATCGAGCGTTACCCGGATGGCATTACGAAGAAATTATTGCGGAACACGCTCGTGTCGTAAAATACCTCACCGAAAAAGGTGAACGACATGTAATGACCGGGAGTCTCGATACAACCCTACCCGATGATCTCAAGGAAGCGTCGATCCGCCCCAGTCGGGATTTGACCTATATTCGAAGTTTAAACGATGATTATCGGGAACGTTTTGAAAAAGTGGGGATCGATACGATTAATAAGCTCGCCAAGGCGGACATCGATGAGCTCTCCGAAAAAACCGACTTCGATCCTAATTACCTTGAATATCTTCAGGAGCAAGCGGAAAACCTCTAATCCAGTTTATTTATACTGAAGAAAAGCGTACTTAACAAGACCGGTTTATTCTTACCGGGGTATTATTCAGGTATTTCTATTTCGTAATGCCGCCGGTGTAAAATCAGGGTCGTTGAGTACGGATTCCAGTTCGAAAACCTGGTCAAAATCTTCAATGGAATCCCCCTGTTGTCGGCTCATGAGATCCATTTCTATTAATTTATAAACGATTTCACCAAAATCACGGGTAGAGTAGATTCCCCATTCATTGAGTACGAACTGTGCCATGTCCCCATATTCGTGGCGCGCAAACGCAGCCAGTAATTCGGCGAATTCTTCCCCTGATAAATGACGGCGCTGTGCAAGCTGATCCATCGACCATTCCATGCCCTTTAAAACAAACAGGTATGCTTCCCGACCGTATCGGGGGTTATTTATTGCCGTCCGCGTGATTCGATCCATAAATTCATCCTGTGATGTTTCCATTAACAGCACCCCAACAGGGTCATCTCAAGATCAC
>JBDGPJ010000099.1:4101-6873 GCA_042219695.1 bacterium | reverse complement strand
AAGTTTATTTGCTTCTTTTATATCACGAACATTCGTAACAATTGAATTATCATCCACTTCGTCAATATTGCTTATCTCATCATAAATATTCAAACTATGTCGTTTGGCTAGTTGTTCCCCGAGCTCTTTATTAATTTCAGGATTGTCCCCAACGAGACTAATAATCATTTTCTACGCAACATCCCCTTTTATTGATTGGGAAATATTAACGAATAATAATAATGCTCCCCCGGAAACAAGACTCCAACTCAGTCCTCTACCGTAAGTTAAAAACTGTTCATATTTGTCGTACGCTCCAGGTCTAAATAGATTAAGTCCTGTACAGATCACTGTCCCAGTAACAACCAACCAAAAACACCACAATGCCATACTCAAACTATAAATATGAGGGGACGAGCCCAGGCTGGACGGCAAAAACTTCATTCCAATCGCCCCCATAAAAAGAATAAGTGTTCCCGTCATCAGGGGGGATGAAAAGGAACCAACCGGTAGGTCGGAATCAAGGGGGCCAAATACACGCAAAACGTGAATTAAACCGATCGACAACAAGAATCCAAGACCTACTCGGATGTACCATCGTGCAAGATTATTAAGCTGCATTAGAGGGCGGCCATGTACATTTGCGGCCGCGCTCATCTCCGAATCGGCTCCGGGTATTCCGCCTTTTTGTTCGGGGGACATCAGGTGGACGCAGAGGGGGTACCGGACGTATCCTCCAGGACTTGCTCGACTGGAACGGCTCGTTCGCGGACTTCGTTTGCAATCTCGTGAAAGGTATCGGAGGCTTCATTTTCTGGGCTTTTCCAGACGATCGGCTCACCGGAGTCGCCCCCTTCACGTATTTCGGGATGAATGGGGACTCCCCCTAGAAACGGCACGTTTAATCTCATTGCTTCTTTGCGGCCTCCACCGGAACCGAAAATTTCGCTTTCATGACCGCATTCCGGACAGGAGTATACGCTCATGTTTTCGACAATTCCCAGTATCGGAACATCCAGTTTACGAAACATTTCGACTCCTTTTTGGGCATCAATAAGTGCCACGTCTTGTGGGGTCGTAACAATTACTGCCCCGGAAAGAGGAACCTTTTGCATGAGTGTTAACTGAGCATCTCCGGTTCCGGGAGGCAGATCTATTATCATGTAATCGTGGTCGCCCCAATCAACGTCCCGTAAAAACTGAGTTACGGCTTTCATAACCATCGGACCACGCCAGACAACCGGCTCGGTTTCGTCAAGAACAAACCCAATCGACATTACTTCAACGTCATTCGATTTCAGGGGAATAATATCCTCATTCTCATTAATACGGGGCCGGTCCTTTACTCCCATCATCGTTGGAGAACTGGGCCCGTATATATCCATGTCACCTAAAGCAACCGAGTACCCCTGTTCTCTTAGAGCTGCAGCTAAATTTACGGCCACCGTTGATTTCCCTACTCCACCTTTTCCACTGGCAACGGCAATAATATTGTCAATTCCGGGAATGGGTTGGCGGTCCATTGGACCACTGCCGGGGGATTCCGTGGCTCCGGGTGCGGCGGCGGCTACTTTTTGCCCGGCGCCGTTTTCCCCGGATTCCGGCGACGTGGGAGAACCGCCCGAGGATTCCGACTCGACCTGTCGTACCGAAACACTTTGCACGTTCTCGAGGTCTAACAATTCCGACTTGATATCATCACTCATCTGTTCAATCAAATCATCTCGATCGGTTGATGGATTAAAAGAAACGGTTACGTCCCCCTGCTCATTGTCAATTTGTTCGATAAATCCAAAAGATACAAT
Organism: bacterium; assembly: GCA_042219695.1. Taxonomy (GTDB): domain Bacteria; phylum T1Sed10-126; class T1Sed10-126; order T1Sed10-126; family JBDGPJ01; genus JBDGPJ01. The sequence continues at coordinate 5,089 of JBDGPJ010000099.1, read as the reverse complement.
ATCTCGATTCAAGCCAGGGTATTGAACATTTTTTAGCTGATCCCGCAAAACCTCTTGATCGTTTGAGTCGGTCATGATGAAACTCCTTCGAAACGTGTATTCCTGTTGAGCGTTAGAATTTCTCTACCAAATTGTAGAGACGTAAAACACCTTCATCCATTGTTTGCGTGATTACAATTCAGAAAGTAATAAAGTTCAATATCACAATTCATGCTTTCAAACGTTACCCCTGTTTCCCTGATCAATGGAAGGGGTCGAACCAAAAATCGCCCCCCCAAAAAAGGCTTTAAGAAATGAAGCCATGAATCTTGATAAACGCGTTTGATTCTTTAAACGTCATAATGATCCAAAAAAATAATTTGGTTACGTGACTACGTTGATACTACATGACGAGTATTGAAACTAAGTATACCATAAACCAGTACTAAGGTAATCGATTGAAAGCTTGCCTGGGCGATTTATATTGGGAGGGTTCAGTCGTTAACTTGAAGTTTTCCCTCCCCAGTGAAGTTTGGAACGTAAGATTTGATAGAAATCCCGGTCCTCCGGTTGAATCAATTGAACTTTCCGCCGAGATTGTTTAATGACGATTTCATCCTCCGACAATAGACTGTTAATACGATCCTGACCATCGGCCGTAAGAATACATTCTTCTTCGGTCTCAATTACCAATCGCACGGTTCGCTCCGGTGGAATTATTAGAGGTCTATTTGTCAGGGTATGAGGACATATGGGATTGAGTATAATTGATTCAAGGTCGGGATGCGTGATGGGACCGTTGGCGGATAAATTATACGCGGTGGAACCCGTAGGCGTACTTACTATAATACCGTCACAGACGTAACTGGTAACAAAATCCTCGTCAATATAAGCAGCAACCTGTATAACTCGCCCAAGTTTAGAGCGACTTAAAACCATATCATTTAAAGAATGAATAACCTCCGATTCATTATCTGGTTTGTAGGCTTCCAGCATCATCCTTTCCTGA
>JBDGPJ010000099.1:0-4074 GCA_042219695.1 bacterium | reverse complement strand
TTCAAATTGATTGTCAATAACTCGATTCAATGCTGCTTCCATTTCTTCTAATGTTGTTTCCGTTAAAAACCCAAGACCTCCTGAATTAACTCCTAAAATCGGTGTATCTTCGCGAGCCATGACATGGGAAGCGTTTAATAACGTACCATCTCCCCCAAAAACAACGACAACATCGGAACGGGTCGCCATTTCCGTACGGTTTACCGATTTCGATTCGGGGAGTTCTCCCAATGGTCCTTCTTTTTCAACCCATACAGTACAGTTGTTCTCAACAAGATAACTAATTAATTCCTCAACGGCGTCAAAAACATGAGATTTACTGGGATTGACGATAATTCCGATATTCATGAGTTCAACCAATCCTCTTCACGTTGGCTATCATCGTCCGAGTCAGCATTTTGAATCACAATCATTCCTTTTTTGTAGAGTTTTACGTCCCATTCATCATCCGAAACCGTGAGTTCCGTGTCCTCGTGTTGTATTGTTGTTTCGGCCTTCAAGTCTTCGAGAACTCTCATAAAGTACCGTCGTTGGTCTTTAATGTTTTCAAGTTCCGTTTCAATATCATCAATAGTTTCCCGGGCATTTTCCAGACGCTCCACAACTTTTTTGTATTTTTTAGTTTGTTGTTCCAGCTCTTTCTTCTTTTTTTCGGGAATATTTTTTACTTTATCACCGAGTTCTTGAACAGTTTTAACCACTTTACCTAATTTTTCCGCCTGGGTACGCAGTTCTTCTACACTGTCTTGTTTTTTTTGTTTTTTATTTTTAAGTTGGACAAGTTCCGGATCGCGAAAAGAAATATCATTGGGTTCAGTTTTATGTTGGCCTACGTTATCCGCAAATAATTTACCATGGATCGTCATTGTGGAATCCGAAATGGAAGCGGATTGATCGTTCTCGTGTATTGATACGTTACCGATGCATTCAATATCGGCTTCGCGGACCTCACCACGGATCAACAGATCTCCCCTTACCGATAATTGAGAATTTTTGATGGACGAAACCTGAATGGGATTTTGGGAAATCAACTGTACCGAGTCCCCACCCGTATTAATGTCTCCCATTACAATAATTTCTCCGTCCATGGCACGAACAATACCGTTTTTAACCTCTCCACGAATTTCAACATCTCCCGAGGCGTTGATAAGGCCCCCTTCTTCCAAATCTCCTTGAAGAGTAACGTCTTCCGGGGCCATGAATTGACTATCAAGATCCTCTTCTATAATTTGATGACCCTCTTTTTCCACCACTTCAATTGTACTTTTTTCGTCCTTTTGTTCGGGCTGGGGGGCTTCGGTTTCGTAACCCGGAGTTGAAACTTCCTCTTCCTCACGAAATACCTCCACGCGTTGTACTCCAGCTCCCGTCAACCGCTTAATTAACGTATCGGTTAATTTGACTCCCGACGAAACAACTTTTTGCCCCTTGTTATTACGTACTTCCTCGGCAAGAACGTCTCCGGGATCAGCCATGTTGAGGGGAATCGTAACGATCACTTCGTTGTTATTGATATTCATCAATGCATCCTCTCGATGTAAGATTATTTTATACTTCGACAGGTACGAGGTAACAAGTAAATAGTAGTAGATTTAACAGGAACCGTGAACGATTTTTTGAATTTTGCCCTACTTTACCCAATACCGGACGTATATTTTAGAATTGTAAATAGGTTATGACTCCCGATGGGGCTTCTAAAAAGCTATAAAAATTATAAAAACCTTTTACTTTAACATTCACATACCGACAATGAATTATGACCACCAAATTAAAGTAAGGACAGGAAATTCGTGAGTTCCAAATCAAGTTTCGGGTACTCAACGCTCAAAATACTTGTCGTATTCCTGAGTGCAGTTGCCCTGTTTTTCATCAACGGCTGTGGCCGAAATAAAGTGCCGGATCAGTTTCAATTCAACAAATTACCCAAGGCCCAGGAAGACCCTCTCATTATTGGACAGGTTCCATCCCGCTCAGTCGTGGAGATCCTCGATCAAAAACGACAATTCGTTGCGGAGCTTACCAATGAATTGGGCCGAGACGTCCAGATGAGATTTGCAAACTCATACGGTGATATTTTAAATAGGATGAAACATTCCCGTTACGATCTGGTGTTTCTTGGTCCACTTTCGTACGTGAAAGCGGTCGATCAGGGAGCACCCTATCATCCTCTCGTTCAACCCCAGCGATTTGGGAAAACAACGTATCGATCAATGATTATCACACATCGGGATTCATCTATACGAAGTGTCGACGATCTTCGTAACCGAACAATGGCTTTCGTGGATCCACTTTCTACCTCGGGGTATCTCATCCCGAAAATCCTCCTGAAAAGCCAGTACGGTATAAATATTTCCACTGATTTACGGCGATCGGCGTTTGTCGGTGGTCACGATCAAGTAGTAAGAGCCGTATACAATCGTACCTTTGATGCCGGTGCAGTGTTCGTGGATGCACGAAACATCGTTAAGGATATTCCAAAAGAGTCCTTTCGAATTCTTGTAAAGAGTGATCCTATCCCATCCGAACCCATAGCCGTGCGAAATACTCTTGATAAAGACACGACCAAGAAACTTCGTAATTTCTTTTTGCGGTTACACAAATCACCGGAAATTTTGGAAAAACTTGGTGACGATATCCAGCAATTCCGCCCCAGTTCCGACACGGTGTACGAACGTATTCGGAAATTGCGAAAGGGGGCGAGAAAAAAATGAGTAAGAGTGTAGGCTTACGTACGAAATTAATTGGTGGTCTTTTACTAATCATTACGGCCGTGATGCTGATAATTACTTATATCAACATCCAGAATCAGATAAGAAATAGGATCAACGAATTAACGGAGGAAGCAAAATCGCTGGCACGGGTTTTTGGTCTAAATTATGCAAAACCATTGTTGACCGGTACAAAACTGGATTCGGAAGACCGGGTTAGCACCCGTTTATGGCGGGAATCCTCCTCAAAAGTTGTATTTCTAAAGGCTTACAGTGTAAACGGAAAAATCATCCATCAAACTCCGGAAAAAATCCCCAATTACCTGGGAGATGTACCTCGAATTCAAGTTCGTGAAATAAGACGAGTTCTGCAGTCCGACCGTAGCTACTTGAGTCGCTGGGATCGTGAAAAAAATCTTTACGACGTTCTTGTTCCAATTCGTTACCACGGAACGAACTTCGGGGTGGTACGACTTGGAATTGATACCCTGGATGTCAAACAAACTCGCATGAATATTATCGTCCAAAACTTGCAAATCACTGCTCTATTCTGGGCCGGGGCTGCATTGCTTGGATTAATATTTACCATACGTCTTGTGAGACCCATTGAAAACCTGGTTGAAACCGCTCAGCAATTGGGAGGGGGAGATTTAGACGCTAGAAGTGAAGTACACACGGGAGACGAAATCGAAGAACTCGGCGATCATTTCAACGATATGGCGAAACAAATACAAAAACGCGTCCAGCAACAAAAGAAATCCCTGGATCAACTGGAATCGATTCAGCGAGTTGGGACCATGCTGAATGAAACGGGGGACCCGGACGTATTCTTTCCTGTTCTCGACGAAGCGATGCAAACGTTGTATGACATTGAACAATTCATCCCCTTAATACAGGAAGGCGAAATTTACAAAACCCCTTATACTCGACCCGAGATGGATTCCCCGCTTTATCTACCAAAAGACTCCAGTGTAATCGAGCAAATGAACAGGGAACCGGAGCCTTTCCAGGTCGAACCGGGTGAAGACTGGCCGGAAGAACTTCGGGACGTCAACTGGGCCTATCCGTTGAAGGTTAGTTATTATCTAAACGGAGTTCTCTTGATGAAACTGGGCCGGGAACCATCGGAGCGTGAGTTGAGCTGGATGAAAATTTGGGGCACTCAAGTTTCTCAGGCTGTACGTAGTATCGTTTTGAATGACAAAATGAACACTTACCGAAAACAACCTCATGAACTAATCGAAGATGAACTTACCAGGTTGTTTAACGAAGACAACGACACGTTTGGTCGTATTACCATCGATAATTTTTACGGTGACCTCAGTGAGAAGGGTCTATTTTACGGCGATGATTTTTACGAACAAAT
>JBDGPJ010000098.1:925-11410 GCA_042219695.1 bacterium | reverse complement strand
TAACAACCCTGGAGTCATTCCCAATTTAATGGAGTACACGCGGGATCATACTGAGATTGACGTAGTCCCTGAGCAGGTCGTGGTAAAACCAACGGACGATCGGTTGTTTGAATTTCCAATTGTGTACGTAACCGGACACGGTAACATTCGGTTTAATAAACGTGAGCGCAACTATCTGAGGCGATATATGCTGGCAGGCGGATTTGTCTACGCTGACGACGATTACGGAATGGACGAATCGTTTCGTCGGGAAGTGAAAAAATTGTTTCCCGATCGTCGCCTTCGACCAATCGGAAAGAATCACCCTCTTCTCACGTCCTATTACCAGTTTGAATCAGTTCCTCGCATTCACGAACATGACCCTGAAAAACCCCCCCGGGCCTTCGGTATCAAACACGAGGGGCAGTGGGTTTTGTTGTATACTTATAATACGAATATCTCCGATGGTTGGGCTTCCGAGGAAGTTCATGGTGATCCCCCGGAAAAACGCAGGCAGGCCCTTCAATTTGGAGTTAATATTTTATACTGGATTTTTTCCCAATGAATAATAAAGACTCGATTGAACAGTGGGCTTACCGCCAGGTTTTACTGTTCCGTATCTATCGCACGGGTAAGGTCTGTTTCCGGCGTCTAATTTCTCCACTTCTGTTCATTACGGTAGGATCCTTACTTTATAGACTGGACTGGGTTCCCGGCCTGATATATTACGCCCTCCTCATACCCGTCTTTGGATGGTTGGGATACCAGTTTTATCGTTGTTTCGAGGTTGTTCAAACGGACCGAAGTTCACTGCTGAGAGCCATGGTCAGGTTGAATGACCGCTGGGAACCGTTGCGTGCGTATTTTTGTCGACCGCAGTCGATACATCCCTGGTTTACCGAGAAGTTACTGAAAGAAGTTCAGCAAGCGGTTCAATCCGGAAACGTGTTAGGAGACGTAACTACGCGAGGTAAGGGGAACTGGATATCCGGAGTTATAGTCTGTTTTGTTTTGCCCCTGTTAATCATAAATATTCAACCCCCTTCTAAAACGGCTTCCGTTGAGAGGAACCTAAAACTTCGAGTATCGAATTCATCCGTTTTGGAAGGTGACACTGTTTCCGTAACGGTAACGGGAAATCCCGTAACAGAGCCCCGGCTGGTAATGATGAGTGCTGATGGTCCCTCCCGGCGAACGGAACCTATGAAGCGAGGGAATGGGAACAGCTGGGAGATGGTTTCACCTCCTCTGGAAGAGAGTGTTCGCATGAAAGCCGTTTCCGCTCAAACCTCCTCCAACAAGAAGTCCGTCCACGTCGTGACCCGGGCTATTCTGACGGGGACGATTACCCGGGTTAAGCCCCCTTCTTATACCGGTATTTCCGAACGCAAAACGGACCGGACACAGGTAAGTGTATTACCGGGAAGCCGTATTTCTATCGAAGGATCGGTCAATCGCACCGTTCGAGAGCTTCGCTTATTCGATGGTGATCAAAGTGTTTTACGGGCGAAACGTTATACCGACCGGTTAACGTTTAAGCAACCTGTACACCAGGAGGAGTCTTACCGTTTCACTGCCACGGATACATACGGTTTTACCACGCGTTCGGACACTCTTTCAGTAACTCTACGTAAGGACGGAGCCCCTTCGCTTTCGTTGCTTGAACCTACGGAAGGAAGCGCCGTAGAAGGGGACGAAATGGTTCCTCTCAAGGTGCGATTCAACGATGATTACGGGTTATCAAGTGCGCGATTAACCGTTATCAGGAATCGTTCCGATTCATACGTGTCGGAGATTCCGGTACCGGAAACGATGAGTGAAGGGGAGCTGTACGGTGAGATTGACGTGGGGAAACTTGACCTGATGCTGGGCGACTCCTTCAAATTCCTTGTTCGTGCCTGGGACAACGACACGGTGAACGGACCCAAAGTTACGACGATCGGTCCGTTTGACCTACGTGTTTACACATGGAAAGAAATGATGACCCGGCGTCGGAAGAAAAGGACGGGAAGTTCCAGGGCCCTTTCCAGGATGCAAAAAAACATCGAGAGACTCCAGGGCGAACTCAATGAACTCAGTCGCAACCAGGGGTCGAAAGATTGGGAAACATCCCGTCGATTGCAGAAAGTACGGGAAAACCTTGAGAAGCAGAAAAAGCGTTTGCAGAACGTCCAGAAAAACCTGGACTCCTACAAAAAACAGGGCCCGACACTCTCGCGGGAAAGTCTCAAGAAACTTGGTGAGGTCCAGAAAATGATCAAAAAGCATGGTATGGATTCCCTGAAATCGGCTCAGAAAAAAATACAAAAGGCCATTAAAAAACAGGCCAAAAAGGGTTCCTTCAATCGGGAGGACCTTCAATACAGTAAGAAGCAGCTCAAACAATTCGAGCGTAACATCAACCGTATGCACAAGTTTCTGAAGAATTCGGCCCCGGCTTTTAAGATGGACGAAGTTTCGAGGGCCCTTGAGAAAATGGCCAAGAAACAAAAAAACATGATGAAAAAAGATAAGCTTTCTAAACAGAATCGACGTGAACTTAAAAAACAATCGAAGCAGTGGGATTGGGCCAAGAAACAACTCAAAAAATTAAAGAAGCAGACGGAAGGGAAGGTTAAAAAGGACGTAAAAAAATTACTGCGGAAAATGAAACGTCAAAAACTATCCAAACAGGCCAGGAACCTGTCAAAACAACAAAAATCCTCCGGGAAAAAAATGAAAAAATACAACCGTCAAACCCGGAAAATGAGAAATAGCATGCGTCAGCTTCAGCAAAAACAACAGTCCCAGATGAAACAGAAACAGCGAAGCCTGGTCTCGAAACTTATCGATAACTGGACGGAGTGGTACTCCTTTATGCAGTCGTGGTCCCACCGGATTGATCAACTTGAATTACCCCCCCGTTACATCGCCCGGTATACCAGTCAGATGGGACAGCTTTCGCAGGCGATTCAGGATGGAATTATATTGCAAGGAGGGTGGAACCGGTTAGCCAAGCTCACTCGTAAGATTTCACAAAAAAGCATGTCGTTTCCACGACCTATTTTGAAAAAAATGAATGTACAGGAAAAGTTATTGAAACAGGCCCGCTCCAACCTCAAGGAACGTAAAATGGGGAACGTACGCAGAAAAAAGCGGGTTATACAGCGAGAACAGGCGGAAATGATCGCCCAGCTCCTTAAATGGAAGAAACAGCAATCCGCCAAGTCCGGTGCTAAGGGAAAGTCGGGAGGGATGCCCTCGTTAAGTCAGATGTTACGGCAACAGCGCCGGCTGATGCAGGGAATGAAACCACTGTTTCAATCGGGGAAGGTATCCAAGCAACTTGCTCGCCAGTATTTACAGCAACAGCAAATGATTCGGAGAACTCTCCAGAAAATGGTTCGCCAACAACGTCAAAACAAGGACATACTCGGCGATCTCGAGAAGATTACTCGACAGATGAAACGGGCCGAGAAGAAAATGAAGGACAAGGAATTCGACAAAACGTTGCAGGCCCAGCAGGAGTCCATTTTGAAACGGCTCGAACAGGCTACGAAATCGTTGTCGTCGGATAAGAAGAAACGAAAAGACCCGTCACGCAAACGGGAAGCAACGGTGGGGGATGACGAGAAGTTGGAAATAGACAAGACTCGATACCAAAAGTTGATGGACAGGTTGCAACCTCAGCTCGAGGGGATGGATCGCAACGATAGGGAAGCCGTCCTGCGGTTTTACCGTTACTGGTTTCGTACAGGAGGGGACACGTCATCATCACCGGATATTCCATAACATCACGATTGAAGTATATGCTTGTCGGATTGGCTTTTACGGTGGTATTTCTACCCGGGACAGTCCAGGCCGAGGATACTGTACAATGGCATCAATCAACTATGAACGACACGGAATTCGTGGGATGGTTGATGAACTGGTCACCGGAGCGTCGAGATCAAAAAATTGCCCGTTTCAAAAAACTGACCGCTCATGGTCAAGTGGGGGCGGATACGAAACTTCGATTTTTTCAAGAGTGGACAACAATGCGGGGAAACCTGGCAAAACCGAGGAGGCAGATCTCCCTGGCCCTACAGTTGAAACAAGAACAATTAGCGGACCGTTGGATCGATCGCTGGCTAAAGGCGGGTCGACACGCAAGCAAAAAGTACATACGCATGCTGGATCTCGTGGTCGATCACGGTCAGTATAAATCGGCACGGAAAATCGTTAAAAAAGCCCGCCGGTTTTACGGGTCCTATTTGATGTTTCAGAGAAAGGCCGCATTGGAACAGGCGACCGGACATTACAGGCAGGCCCTCAAGGAGTACCTTAACGCATTGGGTCGTTTTCGGATGACACGTTCCATGGAGGCCCGAATTAATAATATTATACGCTCGGGCAATTTAACCGATTATTTCCTTGATCGGGTGGCCCGGCGTGTGCGAAAGGGGAAAATACGTGACGAAGTAACGGATTTTACCGTGAAATTTTTAGTTGAGCAGAGGAAAATTAACCGTCTAATACAGTTCCTCAAGAATATAACAAAAGGGAAAAAACATTTTCGAAAGAACCTCCGGCGGGTACAGGATAGGTTGTTAAAGGATAACAATTACAAAATGGCCCAGGCAGTATCCGGGGAAATTCTCAATTCCCGGCCCAACAACACGGATCGCATTGAAGCGGCCCGTATTGAGGCACTCCTGGGGGATACCGGTTCCGCACGAGTGCATCTCAATAAAGTGGATACTTCCACCTTAACGGACACACACCGGATGTTACGACAACGTGTCAACCTTCGGATCGCTCTGTTAGGGAGAGACCAAGAAACAGCTCGTGACATGTTAAAGACTTTCGATACCGGTGAGGTTAAGGAGCTACGTATAGCCTATTATCGAACGTTTAACCAGTACGAGAAGCTTGATCAATATTTGGAAAAACAGTCAATATCCAATCCCTGGCTCACGTTTTATAGTGATTATATGCGTGGCATAAAGTCGGATACGGTGCTCGAGAGGTTGGTGCGGGATCATCCGGATGATCCAAATACACCGGTGGCCCTGGCGATTATGGGAGTTAAACAGGAGTCGACCGTCCGTAAATTTTTCCGATGGCTGGACCGCTTTACCGTGTTTCACCGGATCCCTGAACCCATTCCTGCCGGAGTACGCAAGCATCACACGGTTTTACCCAAGGTTTTGCTCAAGCAATGGATGTCACGGTTTAACGCGCAAAAGTTCGAAGCAGACACGTTACGAAAATGGGGGCACCAGTTAAACTATCCTCCGTTACTTATGAAAGCGGCACGTGCTTATCGTGATTCGGACCGGCCGGGTGAAGCAATACAAATTCTCGAAGATATGATTATTAAGTATCCCCGTTCCATGCTTCGTTATCGTGCCGAGGAGCTTTTGGAGGAGATATCATGAATTACAGATTGAGCCATGTAGCTTTCATTATTTTGGTGATATTTGTTGTTACGGTGATGGCTCCCAGTCCCGCTTGGACGAAGTCGTTTTTAATTCCAATGGGAAAAACCCAGAGCAATCACTTGAGGGCTTATGGCCTCATTTATCATACGCTCAGTAACATCACCACGGAGAAGGTTCACTGGTTATTGAATTATCGTGGTGGTTCGTTTGTGGTGCCGGCACGGTCCGAAATTAGACGTTGGGCCCGGCTGAAAGGCGTGACGGTAGAGGAGCTCTCCACGGCCCGGAGAGTCGATATATTTAATAAGATTTCCTCCCGAAACATGAGAAAAGTGCCCCTGGAGAAAGCTCCTGACATTGCCGTTTATACGCCCCCCGGAAAGGATCCGTGGGATGATGCCGTAACGCTGGCGTTAACCTACGCCGATATTCCTTTCGACAAGGTTTATGACAAAGAAGTCCTGGATGGAAAGCTAAACGACTACGACTGGGTTCATCTACACCACGAGGATTTCACCGGACAGTACGGTAAATTTTACGCCAACTACCGGAATGCACCCTGGTATCTTTCAAAGGTTGAAGACGCCCGTAAGCGCGCCCATAAGCTCGGTTTTGAATCAGTACAGGTTGAGAAGAAAACTGTTGCTAAGAAAATTTCTGATTACGTGGATCAGGGCGGCTTTCTGTTTGCGATGTGTTCGGCGCCCGAAACGATCGATATCGCACTTGCGTCCCAGGGGGTCCGTATTGCACCGCCCGAAATATCCGGTACTCCAATCGATCCGCAGTATCGAAAAAAGATTGTCTTCGAGAAAACGTTTGCTTTCAAAAATTTTGAAATTATCACGGATCCCAGTGTATACGGGCATTCCAACATTGATATTTCACCGGATCCACGCAACAGCGACGTGCGCAGTGAACGGTTTGAATTATTCCCATTCAGTGCCCGTTACGATCCGATCCCCGCCATGCTAACTCAGAACCACAAACAGGTAATCAAGGGTTTTCTTGGACAAACAAGTACGTTTAACACCGATGTTATTAAGTCGTACGTGACCCGGCTCGCCCAGCTCGAGGACGGCCGTACTAAATATATTTACGGTCCTTACGGGGACGGTTTGTTTAGTTTTTACGCCGGTCACGATCCCGAGGATTTTGCCCATTACGTGGGAGACCCCCATACTAACCTAAAAGCTCATCCGAATTCTCCCGGGTACCGGTTGATTTTAAATAACATCCTTTTTCCGGCAGCGGAAAAACCCGACCTGAAAACGTGAAGACACACGTGCATACGGAAGGGGAGCTGTCCGTCTCGGGCACGGCAGAAACATTCTCGGAGTACGTAAAACGTATCGATGATTGGGAACTGATTCACGAATCCGGATACCCCGGTAACAAAAAACAGGGTGAACGTTGGGTCGTATTGGATATGGACGGTACGATGACCCGTACCGAGGGTCTAAATGATTGGTTACAATCAGTTGCCCAAAAATCCGTGTCCAGGGTCCGATTTTTGATTGGGGGGAAGGAAGGAATTGACTCTTCTTACCGTACAAAAGCGGACCTGGAGCTGTCACTGGGCCCTATGGTGATGAATCAATGCGTGGCGGCGGTTGTCCTTGCCGAGCAGTTGTACCGTTGTTTTGCCATTCGAACCCGGCATCCCTACCACTGAACGTGAATGGATCGTGATGTCCGTTAAGGAACGATTCGTCCGTCGACTCCGGGAGGACCACTGGTTCCGATTATTTCTGGCCCTTATCGGGGCCGTATGCTTGGGGCTGTCCTTTCCAACCTGGTCGCTTGTATTGTTGGTCGTTCCCGGGTTGGGATTTGTATACCTTGCCGTGACCCGTGCTAATACCTGGGAGTCCTTTCGCCATGGTTTTGCTTTTGGTTCGGTATTCTTCCTGGTTCATGCGTACTGGTTTTATTCCTTTCACCCGGTAGCTTTAGTGGGGGTAATGTTAATAGCTGGTTTATGGTACGGGGGATGGGGAGCCATTACACGATGGTGGGGAGCTTCGCCCTGGACGGCCACGGTTAGCTGGATTGTGTTGGAATGGGGGATGGGACAGGGGTATCTTGCCTTTCCATGGAGCAGGGTATCGACGGTCCTGTCCTTTCATCCGTTATTTGTTCAGCCGGTTCGGTGGGTTGGTGAGTTAATCTGGGGAGGTCTGTTTGTTTTAGGTTCCGTTTTATTGGCCGAATGTATCGTTAGAAATGATAAAAAAAGGCGGTGTTACACGGCTCTGGGTGGAACCGTGGTTGTACTCCTGGCATTATTTGTGTCAGGTGCCACGTACGAGAATAATCAACGGCTCGAGACCTTCGAAGGTACCGTGGGGCTATTCCAACCCAACGTTGCTTCGCGACGAACGCTGCGTCGTACCGGTCCATCCCAGTTGGAAGTTCTCTACCGTCAGACGGTGAATAACCGGGATCGGTTGGACATTGTCGTATGGCCCGAAACGTCCGTAAGTGGACGCGCGTTTTCCATTGATAACGATGCGCTCGTTTGGAACTCGGCTCACTGGAAACAGTATTTCCGTGATTTGTTGAACGGTAAAATTCCCCTTGTGACGGGAGCCGTTGTGTACGATCGGCGCCCCGGGGCACTCGATAAACTGAATGGAGTCGTACAGTTGGATTCCAGAGCCCGGCCGGGTGGTTTTTACACGAAACGTTATCCCGTTCCAGGTGGGGAGCATTTGCCGTACATGGGACAATTGGACTGGGTTCATAAACTGGGAAAATCATTTGGGACCCTTGGATTCAGACCGGGTCGATCCGGTTGTATTGTGAATTTGCGTTTGGGTGATCGAACGATACCTACGGCCGTACAAATTTGTTACGAGGATATATTTAGCGGATACGTTCGAAACCAGGTTCATGAGGGCGCCGATTTGTTATTAAACGTATCGAACGATAGCTGGTCACGCAGTGAATCGGCCCACTGGCAGCATTTTTACCGGGCTCGATTACGGGCCATTGAAACGGGAAGGACAGTCCTAAGAAACGGGAATACAGGTGTGACTGCAATCATTGATCCCCTGGGTTACTCTCATAAATTACTGTCTCCATATACGCGAGGAGTTGCAAAGGGTTCTATTTATAAGCCCCTGAAAGTTCCGTTTTATGGTCAGTGGGGAGATTGGATTACATTGTTGTTCCTGGTACTTTTGGTGGGTTTCCGTTATATCTATCCGGTGTGAGTGAAGGATAAAAAATGGGTAGAGGGTTTTGCCTTATAATTAATGCAACTGGATAAATTATGATAACCTTTTTGAAGTATATTACTGAATGTATGATGTCCTACCTAAGTATGAAACTTCGTGATAGGAGTGGAACGAATGAATCAATCCGATGCTCGTGAAAGATTGAATGAAATCCGTCAGGAGTTACAGGAACTGGGGGATTATCTTTGACCTGACTGAATTGCGGGAGAAGCACGACGAACTGCAGGGGCAGATGGCTGAGCCCGGGTTCTGGGACAACCATCAGGAAGCCCGTAAAGTATCCAAGGAAGCCGACCGGGTAAAAACCATTCTTGAGACGTACGAGGACCTGGAAACGTCGCTGGATGACCTGGAAGCGATGATTGAGCTGGCCGGGGAGTCCGATGACGGTAATTTTGAAGAGGAACTCGAGCAGGGGCTCCGTACGGCAGAGAAAAAACTACAATCCCTTCAAATTCAGCATTTTCTTTCCGGTGAATACGATAACCGTCATGCTATCTTGTCGGTGAACCCCGGTGCCGGGGGGACCGAGGCGCATGACTGGGCCGAGATGTTGTTCAGAATGTACCGCCGGTGGTGTGAAGACCACGAGCATCCTTACGAAATCCTCGATTATACACCGGCGGACGAAGCCGGAATAAAGAGTGGAACCCTGCAGGTGAAAGCCGACAACGCCTACGGTTTTTTGAAGGGGGAATCGGGAGTTCACCGGCTGGTTCGAATATCTCCTTTTGATGCCAATCAACGCCGACATACGTCTTTTGCTGCGGTACAGGTCACACCTGAAATTGAAATTGATGACGAAGTCGACATCGAGGAAAACGAACTTCGGATCGACACGTTTAAGGCCAGTGGTCCCGGGGGCCAGCATGTCAATACTTCTGACAGTGCCGTACGAATTACACACGAACCAACGGGAATTGTTGTTTCCTGCCAAAACGAGAGAAGTCAGCACGCCAACCGTGACATGGCAATGAAAATTTTACGATCCCGGTTGCTGGAACAAAAAATCCAGGAACAAAAGGAAAACATTGAAGACCTCAAAGGGGATCAGAAGAAGATCGAGTGGGGAAGTCAAATACGGTCTTACATCAATCATCCTTATCAGAAAGTAAAAGATCACCGTCTGGATTTTGAAATCAATGAATTTGAATCCATTCTTGACGGAAACCTGGATCCGTTTATGGAAGCTTACCTTTCCTCGGAGGAAAATCAGTCATCCGAATAAAACGAGTTTTTGTTGTCGTTAGTTGCATCCTGGCTATAGGTATTTTGGCTGTAAGTGTCTTTCACCGGGTCGCCGTGCACCGCTGGGGTCGTTCGGCACCACTAATAAACCCGGATAATTCCCGGCAGGTGGGAAGATTTCGTAAGGCAAGTACCGTGTTTGAAAAGAAAAACGTATCGGTTCATACCGGCCGTGAGATTCAAAACACGTTCCATATTCAACTCCCCGTGAATCCGATGTTGTTCTCGCAGATTAAAAAATTGGATTTAAAATCGAACCACAGTTACGTAATAACCGTCGATCGAAACGTGTATAGAATTTTGCGGACAATCCCCTTTCCCCACGACGTGTATCGTAACCGATACGGTGCTTTGTTTGACGGTGTGCGGCCACCGGGGGTATATATACTGGAATCATCCCTATCACCGGATCAGATTAGGAATTTACCCTGGCCTAACACAAAACACCTGAAACGTTCCGGGGTTCAGTACCTGTACTTAAAAAGGCCTATTGAACGCCGTCTCTTGTTAAATCGAGCGTACATAAAGCCCCGCGTATCGAAGCTATTATTTGAATCACTTCCCGAGCCGGAATCATTACCCCCGGCTGTACTTAATTCCGTTGAAAAGGTATA
>JBDGPJ010000098.1:0-915 GCA_042219695.1 bacterium | reverse complement strand
CCACCTACCGGGTTCCTACAAAGGGCCGGGCGTGATTGAAATGGATATGAATAGCAAGTTGTACAGGGGCAGTGTTGAGCCAATTACCGATAGTATGTACTGGGTGGGGCATGCTGTGTTGTTACTTCTAATTTTGTTTTTGGCGGGACAAGACCTGGGGATTATGGAATGGATTTATTGGGGGACTATAACAGTGGCTGGTATGGTGTCCGTGAATCAACCTTATTTTTGGATTCTTGGCAGTTTGGTGGCCCTGACTCTTTACGGTGTATTCCGTTTTTCCAGCAGCTACTTGTTTTGGGCCTCCCTGGGTGTCACATGGGCTTTTGGACTTGGATTTGCCTCGTTTAGAGTGTATCCCTACGATATTGGAACGATTCAATTTTGGTCAGTAGTTACGGTTCTACCCCTGGTCCTCAGGGATTTAAGCGAGGAACTCAGTAAGCACTTATACCGTGAGGACCTCCTTTTAACTGCGATTGCACTGATTTCCGGTTGCTACCTGTACGAGTTTTCCACGGGCCTTGTTCCCGCTATGGTGGTTTCTTTTTTACCATTTTTATCGGTGTATTTTATGAGTCGAGAAATAGTGACTCGTGTACTTACGGGAATTGCTTCCGTGTACTGGTGGGCTTATTTTGTGCTCGAGGGAAGTGCAGAAGCATTACCTTATTACCTTCTGGTTCTACTTGCGTGGATTATTCATAAGCGATACTTTTTAAAGAACTCGTCGAATCAATCTTCCGTACGGAGTGCAACGTCATGAAACAGCGCTTGTTACCGTTTCTCTGTCTGTTAATCATCTTTATCTCCAGTCCAGTCGCGGCGGATATTTACCTGAAAAAAAGTGATACCGGTACCTTGAAGTTGACCGATCGGCCCAAGGACGAAGGCTACCGTCAAATTGTACAAAAT
>JBDGPJ010000097.1:19149-24077 GCA_042219695.1 bacterium | reverse complement strand
TCAGTTAAATAAAACATCACTTGAGCCACTGCATGAACCGATCCTTCCGTTGTGATCGTTCCGCAGGTAGAAATATTCCCGACTGTATATTTATTGAGATTGCTAACTCAGCTCACCGGGCAGTCAATCACTAACAAGACCTTCCCAATCACGTTTTTGTTATACCTTTGTCATGAACTGCCCGGACGGCTGATCGACCGATCGGAAACATCCCGACTGTTTTACTGTTGTGAGTTTTCCGGACGAAAGATCTATCCGGATTTTGAATTTCCGGCCGTAGTTTGCTGGAGGTTTCAGCGTCTACTTTTTATCAGTCGGTTTCACCAAAAAACCTTGCCAGGCGGATTCAAAAATGTGTAAGTACCTGGGCCTGTTCTGGTAACGTTTCAGATTGTGCACGAGGGCTTTGATATACAGTTCTCTGATCCTTGGAAGTCGTCTAAACTCAACAACACTTATCAGCATTTTCGACATGGGAGGAAAACTGCGAGCCTTCGACGTTCGCTGGAACGCGATCGAGCCCGTGTCGAAAAACAGTAACTCCCACTCCGGATGCGGAATGAAATACTGGTAAACCCTGGGGTTCTTCAGACTGACGACGGCATATTTTAGGTCAGCTCGCTTGAGCTGAGCTCGAATTCCCGTGTTCCAGTAGCGATGCCTGAAAGCCACCGAATACGCCAGGTGTCTGGTGTCAAAATAAACCTTTTTTTCGGGCCACCATTTCCAAATCATATAACTTCCGTTTACGTCGTCAGTATAAAATTGCTGTCCCGGAAACTGTTGTTTGATGTTATCCGGTACCTCGTTCGAAAACCGAGATGACGTACCAAAACCATATTGATGGTTGTAAGCACCCAGCATATTTTCTATAGAACCGTTGAAATGATGATACGTTATATTGCCAAGACTAAGAACAATAGCCACGTATATTGCCGTGGTTGTGATCGGACCGAGTTGTGTCCGGTCAAAATCACCAAAATTGTATTTCAGGAGAAGTATCGGAATTCCTACTACAGCAACATAGCCAATGGTCTTCATGTATCCAAACCCAAGGAACAAAATGGCCAGGAAGGGGAGAAATTCGGTGAACCTCAATCGAGAATAATGAATGAGCATGCACAGCAAACCGCCTGTCCCAATTAATAATGCCAAAATCACAAAGAGATAATGGGTCCGTTCGAGGGGAAAATGTAATCCGGAGCTATGTTTCTGTTCAGCGGAAAACACGGTGTTCTGCAGTACGTGTTTAACACTTTCATAGTAGGTTCGGCTTTTATCGGACGACTCCACTGACGATTGATTCACGAAAACCCCTTCGTATCCCACGGAGTGTATCCGATTAACGGTTTTATAAGCGTCGTAAACCGGTTTTGGATGGATGTAGGTCACAACCAAGAAAAGTGTAATCGAAAGTACAAATAACCTACCTGCAAGTCCCCATTCCCATGCTCCGCGGTTGTATATTACCGCATCGATTATAACCCCTACTACAGCTAACAGGATTAACCAGAATCCAATTAAATAACTTCCGTGAAAATTGGACCAGAACATTATTAAAACGGGTATAAACCATAGCCATCTCCGGTTGTTCCTTGACCGATAGTTTTTGTAAACCCAAAAAAGTAATGGCAAGAATAAAACCGATATCAACTGTAATCGAAGCTCAAGTAATAAATAACTTGCCGGTGCCCACAGAATCAACAAAAACAGCACAAGCGGGGTGCGCTGACGCACAATCAAGATCATGATCAATATCGCTCCAAATACCACGAGGAGTCGAAATATTTGGATCATTTCAATCCCCCACCCCGAACCGATGGAATAAAACCCGTACAGGGACACGTAACCCAGCCAGGTGAATGAGTTTTTATTGAAGGATTTACGAACCGGTGAAAACGTGAATTCCTCCTGGGACGGCAAAGTCTGTTTTTCAAACACGTAACGACCAATATATAACGGTTTCCAAGTGTCCGGGGATTGTATGACCTGATTTGCGAAAGGAATGACAGCTATGAAAACAGCCAGGCAAAACATCGCCCAGAGTAGGTAATTCTTCCGATTCATTGTCATTATGATTATGACTCTGTAGTAATTGGAGTTTTGATTCCTGTTATCCCGTGGCTATTTTAGATAGGGGGCGACCAACGAACAACGTTTTTGCTCATTCCAATAACCAATGTGCTGTTCTTTTCGGCGATTCTTTCCCCCGTCCAATGTAATATGCTGAGAACTCTGAGTGTCGGTTTTACATGCCATATTTCACTAATGATTTTACGTGGTCTGTCGAAGATAAAGATGGCATTGGTGTTGTTACAAGGATGATCATGTAATTTGTCCTGAATAATCCAAAAAGCGAGCAACTTTCACGGGATCATCGTGTTGAGCAATTATATGTTTTCAATAAATACCAGGAGGACAATCCAATGGGGTTGAATTTTGCAACTGCCGTCAATGGAATGAGAACCGATCAACAGCGTATAAACATCGCGAGTAACAATTTATCCAACATTCAAACAACTGGATTTAAGGAGCAGTTAACCACACACATCGATGGGGCAGGGGGAAATAATTATACTCCCACTCTTAAAACGAATGTAAATGCCTCCCCGGGACCCAAACAATCGACGGATAGATCCCTGGACGTCACGGCTCCCAAAGACAGTTTCATCCCGGTGCAAACCGACCAGGGCGTGGGTTATGTAACCTCGGATTCATTTAACGTCGACGGGCAGGGAAATCTAGTTCAACAGGCCACGGGAAACCCGGTCCTGGGCCAGAACGGTCCCATTCAAACGGGAACCACCGAACCCAGTGATGTCAGTATAAAATCTAACGGGCAGGTAATTTCCGAAACCTCGGAAGGAACAACAGTCGTCGGTCAAATTGAGCTGGCCCGGTTTCAGAACCCCGGCGGTTTGCGACGTGGTCGAAATGGGAATTTATTTCAAACGGCTAACACCGGTCAACCAAACTTTGCTCAACCCAAAAGTCAAAATCGTAAACCGTTGCAAAGTGGAATACTGGAACAGTCCAATATACAGTTCGAACAGGAAACCATCGACCTTCAACAAATTCAGCGATCCTACCAGATGAACGCCCGGCATTTTTCGGTTCGTAATCAAATGTTGAGGCTGGTCGCCTCCCTGGCCGGATAATTTATCCGTTAGCTTGATCTCCTTACCAACTCGACATCACACGTAGCGGAACTCCGTTCCTCAATTCCGGGTCGTCCCATTGAACATTCTCACGGTCTTTCACTCCAACGAGTTCCAATAGTCCCAACTAAGTAAAAACACGTATTTCCCCGGGTAACCCGGTCTTTTAGAGTTTCCGGGACCATCTTAAAGAGGTGAAGTAACTCTTCTTTAACTCCCGGTAGTATCCCGTAAGATTGCCAGTGTTCCGAACCTGACGTTAACTGCCATAACTGTTTGGGGTTTCACGGAAAAAATCGGTTGAAACCAAACGCTTTCGTTTTACATTACTGTTCTTTCCTGATAACTACAATTCGATCTGCCGTTCCTGGAGAATAAAGTTATTAAGCCAGTGTATTATCGTTGAAAATAACTAAAACCAATATAATATTTTATTTGGTATCCTCTGGTGAATCATTGAGCTTTACATCGTTCCTTCGCAAGGGTTGATCACGATTGTTTCACTTTGAAAACGTGGTATCGTTGAATTCGCCGGGACAAAATGTCACGTATGGTTTATTTTTTGGCAAGAAAAAATTTGATGACTAAAAAATCCTGTTGTTCTTTCGCTGAATGTTGACTGCTAATAGCTGAAAACTTGTAAGTAATTCAAGAATTTGCGAGTCGTCTTTCAACCAGATACACTACGCGTCCAACTATTTCTCTTTAAAAAGGAGCTGACAATGTTGAACACAAAATTTCACTGGCAACCGGGCGAATCATTATTTTTCAAGGGATTATTCTGGATCGGGGTTGTGCTTATCTGTATCATAGAAGTCGCCATCGTCTGGCAGCATTACACCAAAGCACCCGTATTACGATCCACCACCGGACTTATTCGTAATACTATTCTACTTGCCCTGTTTATCGGTGGACCAACCGTTGGAGGAGCTTACTTCGTTAAATGGATGCGGGGGCGCTCATTCGTGGACATTGGAGAGGACGGCACACTCACGGTCAACCGAGGCATTGGTGAGGATGAATTTAACCTGCAGACCGCGGATTCCATCCATGTCCATAATTCAGGGACCAGTCTAACCCCGTTTCTTGGACTTCTCGGTGCCTGGATTCGACCCCAGTTAAAAACCCGAATCACCGTTGAACAACCCGACGGCGAAGAAGACACGATTCATCAGGGAGGAATGCAGCCGAAGGACATTGAACAGTTTCGCTCCGCCCTCCAGGAGTTTGACGTCCAGCTTACCACGGCGGATTCTTCGAGCTAATATTCCGTTAAAAACTATTGGAAACCCACCCAATCTAATCTCTACTCATAAAGTCGTTCCCGTACTCATCGAGATCAATCTTGAGTCCCGATAAAGACAAACATTCGTACAACGTTGCACTGAAATTTACCAACGATCACTTAATGAAGTACAATTCTCTTATTTTTACATCAGTAGTAATATGATCCCCGCTAACAGCACAGCCACCAAAATCATGATTGCTGTTAGAAACAGTAATACTTTTGAAAAAGCCGACTTATCGAATTCTGTTTCCAGTTGAAGTCGTTGATTACCAACGAAAACCACCGGTTGTTCAAACTGTAAAAACGTACTGATATCCACTACCTCACCTTCGTCATTGGTTAATTTCCGGCCGTAGCGCCCAATCCGATCCCCGTCCACCCGGACGACCGGTTCCCCGGTCCATTTAGAAGCTTCAATTGTAACGGTTTTTTCCTGGAATTCCGGATGGATGATTTCGATTTCATGGGGACCCCTGAGTTTA
>JBDGPJ010000097.1:5194-19139 GCA_042219695.1 bacterium | reverse complement strand
GGCGGATTTCGGAGGGGCTTTCGGAAACACGTGTACTCCATTTATCTTCCGATCACTAACGGACTCAAAACAGTCCGGAATATTCTCCTCCAGGTGATCACGTAGAGTTCCTATCCCGTGAACTTTCGATGTGAGTTTGTACTCTTCCCCATTCCTCGTTTCAAATACAACTGCGTTCAACAACGGGGAGAAACACAGTTCCTTAACCTGGTTCCACGTCAATTCTTCATTATGGTCGAATACAATACCATCGGAATCTACGACAGCCTGGCCGTAAACGGAAAATAACTTGATGGTTAACCAAAACAAAATACCAACACACGCGGCAAAACCGAAAAATAACGCTCCCGCGTAAACAAATCCAATGAGCTGTCCAAGGGCGATTGTGCTGACAAGGCTTATTACGACGACCACAAGCGTTATCAAACCAACCATTCTCGTGGTCTTGTTGGGATTCATGGAGGTAACGGAACGGATGGGGTCCAGCCTGTAGCCCGGCTGGTTCTCCAGGGGATCGGCCTGTAAATTTCGGTTGATATAGCGCAAAAGATTTTGTCTGCCAACCGGGACGGTCATCGATAACACGTTCGATTCACGAGTATAAATCCCCCGGGACGTTTCATTGCTTTGCTACACCTACATCAACCGTGAAGACGATATTCCACGAAAGGAATTCATACAACATGAACTGGATCCTATAGACGAGTTGAAACTAATGCCACGATCCGTTCCGAATAAGACAAAAACGTCTAATCAGTACGGGAAGAAAGTACATCCACGGCCCAGCCGTGTTCGTTCTCCCGAGCCCATTTTTTGACGGTTTGACCGCTTTTGGTACGAACGGACGGATCGGCTCCTTTCTTGAGAAGAGTACGGGTGAGTGTTTTAGCCTGTTTCTCAATGGAAACAAACAGCGGTAACTGGTCGGGCGACCGGTACTTTTTGTCAACTTGCGGGACGTTCGGATCGGCCCCGTTTTTGAGTAATAATCGTACGATCTCCATGACCTGTTTATGGGTTTTTTCGTAGCGCTTTTTCTGTCGCTGATACATCTTCTTACGTTGGACGAGCATTTTCTCGCGCTGTTTTTTGGGCAGTGCCCGGCGCATACTTTTCGATAAGGTCGGCTTTTTCGGGGGCGATCCCGGCAACCATTCAATCGCCTCCAGTAGCGGGGTGTTACCGTACTGGTCGGACACGTTTGGGTCCGCCCCATGCTCCAATAACATTGATACTTTTTTAACGTTGTTTTGTTGGCGACGTCGCTGTAGTGCCTTAAAAAGTGGGGTGCGTCGATTCGGCTCGCTACGCAGGTTCGGATCCGCACCGTTTTTCAAAAGCACTTCCAGCACAGCCGGGGATTCGGCCCGGTGAAGTACGTATGTTGTTCCCGGTTTCACGTCCACGAACCGGCTCGAACCGTCCGGGGAATACACGGCGTCCTTCCTGATTGGTACGTTCGGATCCATCCCGGCTTTCAGGTACTGGTGTACCAGATCGGTTTTACCACTTCGGACCGCGTGAGCAAATCCCCCCTTGTTGTAAGCATATCCTTCCTCACTGATTTTTGAGGCACTTACCGGAGATGTGATCACGGTGAATACAACCAAAACCATTCCCCACGTTAGCCATTGCCTTGTCGAGGTATAATTACGGATGCCTGCTAACAGATCCATAAAAATCTCCTTTGGCTTGTCACGTACGTACGAGTTGTTCCCACTTTGGATCGTACACTAAGCTTCCTATAACCTAATCCACATATTGCACTCAATCAAACAAACACATCCATTTCTCTTAGTCTACTCCTTTTTTCCAGATGATTTTGTGAATACGGCTTTCCCGCAAGAGTCCGGGATTATAAAACACAAACGGCGGAAAAATTCCGTACCACCGGTCGCTATAGTCAACCGTGATTCTCGTCGTTCCCGGTGAAGTTCCGAGGAGTTCAAAATAAATGGATTCGGAGCCGGTGGCTCCAATATTGTACCCGTGTCGGACCGTGAAGGACATTCGTTCACCGGGGACGTGACGGTGTTGGTCCACACCGTAAATCCCCATCGACATCGAATTTTTCAAAGCCCCCTCGACCCTGGCCTGACCCGGTTCCGTATCACCGGTCATCCGTGATTGCTTGAGGTGAAGATTCTCAAAAAGGGCCTTTTGAGCACGTTCATATCGCATGGAATAGTTCTGTGTCGAGGCACAACCGGATACCACCAACATGAGAATGAATCCAAGCACAATTCCCGGCATAGAACCAACGTTGTCCATCCATTCAATCTTCACGTTAAAACTCCTCTTATCGGTGGTATTTACATTTCCCCGTTGTTTCCCCTTGTATACCGGCTCCCGGCTTCGAATTACAGGGTTCCCCCGAGGAATTTACACCTCCGTAATCACCACACCTGGTCTTTTTTGCCTTTTGCCTTGTTCCTTTACTGGACTGAACGAATGAATCATCCCGGAACAAAAACCGAACAAAAGGAATTTCATGATGAAACCCCAATTTTACCATCATGTATACAATTAAACCTACGGTTAATAACAATAAAAAAAGCACTCCTATGGGAAGTAGCCAGCGGGCATCCCAAACAACGGCCAATAACAATAAGGCGGGGACGAACACGGCCAACAGTGACAACCAGAGATCCCGGTTATGTTTTGTTGATTCCTTCCATTCGTCCTTCCCAATCAGGTAGCCGGCAAGGACTCGAAAGGAATTGAGCCATTTTTTAATCAGGTTAACGACAAATTCTATTCCCCAGATAACGTAATCCCTCCTGGTAAAGCGTTCAAAGTATGAAATTACGCTTATTATAATTTTTCCGGAGGGTATTTAATAGCGAGACCCTACTCTCAGTTGAATATGACTTCACAAACTTCCGCCATTAATCTACTACCACAACGTAGATCCTTTAAAAATCCTAACAGAAAGCTCCGACAAAAAATTCTTGTAAATTGAAGATGAATTGAAAAAAATGTGTTTTAGTGAAAAGCGAGTTATCAGCCAATTGAAATCAATAACCCGGTCTATTTATGACAATTGAAATCGTCATGAATCACTCAGGTTAACAATTTGAAAAATTAAACTTCTCACCATCAAAATACCGCGGAGGCAACTCAATGGGTCCGGAAACGTTAAAATTACTCTTGCAAGTTTTAGGTCTACTCTTTGGTATACCGTTTTTGTTTACATCGATTTATTTTTTGAAAAAAGGTTGGGACAACTATCAACGGGGACAAAAACTGGCGAACATGGATTTTACTGACATCCAAAATGGTGTCGACGAGACCGTTCTTATCGGGGGAAAAGCCGATCCCCTCGAACCGGGAAACCACGTCCATTCACCGGATTCCGAAGGCAAAGCACTTTACACGAAATTCATGGTGTACCAGCACCGGGGTGATAACTGGCACCACCTAAAAACGTTCAACCACGGTGTTCCGTTTGTAATCGAGGATAGCTCCGGACGATGTAAGGTTGAGCCCGGAAGTGTGGAGGACTTTGCCGGGGAACAACAGGAAGTGAAAACCAAACACGAAAAACCAGCCCCTGAAAACATTCGAAGTTACGTACAAAACCAGGAACTTCAATCCGACTCCGACTACGAACTTCTCAACCAGGATGAGTTACGAATGTACCGTTGGGAGACACTCAAAGCCGGCGATCAGGTCAAATCCCTCGGACAACTACAACACAATGAGGGAGAGGGAGAACCGGAATTCGTCATGACCGATCCCGGTGAGGACGAGTCACTAATCGTCACAACATTGTCCAAGGATGAGTATGCCCGGAGTGGAACCTGTAGCCTTGCGTTTTATCTCCTAATGTCATTACTGTTTTTTGTTGCGGGCTTCGTGAGTTGCATGACTGTATTTATGGTCTGACATACTTAAGGCGACCCAACAATTCGTAGAACAGCAGTTAAACGTACGATTGTCAGCTGGGTTAGACCAGCCGGCAATCGATGAGAAATTAGGACTGTTAATTACACTGTGTGAATTCATTAAATTCCACGAGAGCAAGTATGTTTCCCCCGGTAACCAATACGATTTAATTGATGGGCTCATCGGAGCCGAAAGATTTTATCCAAAGCTTCTGCTGAGTACGATGAAACTGTACAATTTGTCCTTAACGATCCGAGAACTCGGAAAGAATCTTCTCATTTTTCAGATAATTAAACTTCAATGAAAGACTCCCCGGTAAGGTCTCGCGGAATGAATCCGAATCAAGTAATCCCTTCCTATACCCGGCTCGTCCATCATGTATACACTGATTTGAACGGGGTGCGCGCTTGACGTAATTTTTTTGTAACTCAGCTACATGTACGCAACTAAGTTCAAATACCCTGTATCTGAGCAAAGTTTTAAAACCAATCCAAATTGCCCGTAACAATTAATTAGTAGTCTACCGTTAATTTCATCGATGACAGGCACTAAGCAAAAGCTTATCATTGGGAAGTGTCTCTCGGAATTCTCGTACGAAAACCAAAGACGAGGTAAACCCCTATGAATCTTCCCGTGGTTTACGATCCCGATTACGTTACTCCACTGCCCGAGGGGCACCGCTTTCCCATGGCCAAATTTGGTCGTGTCTACGAGGTTGTACGGGAGAAAATAGGATCCCGTTCACTGGATGTCCACTCCCCGGTTCCCGATCCTCTCCCGGCCATCAAGCAAGCACACGATCGCCAGTACGTAGAACAGTTTATACAGGGTGAACTTACCGAGGATTCCATACGGGACATCGGACTACCCCACAGCGACGGCCTGGTCACCCGTACCATCACCGCGGTAGGTGGAACTCTACGAACCATCGATGTCGCCCTAAAGACGGGCCTGGCCTGCAACACGGCCGGGGGTACCCACCACGCCTTCCCGGGCCAAGGAGCCGGGTTCTGTATTTTCAATGACCTTGCCGTCGGCGCCCAAACAGCGCTCGGCCGGTCCGACTGCTCGTCGGTTCTCATCCTCGACCTCGACGTCCACCAGGGGAATGGTACCGCCGCCTTCTTTCGGAATGAACCACGGGTGCACACCGTCTCCTTTCACTGTGAGAGCAACTACCCCTTCGACCGAGTCAACGGGGACGACGATTTTGAGCTGGAGGAGGGAATGACCGACAACGAGTATTACCGTGTATTGAAACAAAAATTACCTTCTATACTGGATAACGTACAACCGGATCTATGCCTGTACGACGCGGGCGTCGACGTTCACAAAAACGACCGGCTGGGTAACCTCGAACTTACCGATCGTGGTCTCGCGCGTCGAGATCAATACGTCTTAGAAACCGTGATTGAACGCGGAATCCCCACCGCTTGTGTTATCGGCGGGGGATACGACGACGATATTGAATCGCTTGCTAACCGACATTCCATCCTGCACCAACAGGCACTTTCGGTACTAAAAACGCCAACGGCGGACACTCCGTAGTCCCACCCCTTGAAGGAAATCAGGAACTTTATTTCTTTACGTAAACCGGGAGTTTATTTCCGCAAAGTCACCCGGCGGAGACCGTGCCTGAGATTTGAGTTTTGCCCTGAAGATTCCAAAGATTAGCTAACAATTCACAAACAATCCGCTTTTCAATCTCCATAGTAAGTCCAATAAATACAGATAGGGGGAATCCTGAATCGGAGTTTAAAAAACTTTCAACCTCCGTCCCTATTAAAATCTAGTTTCTATTTCGGGAAACTCGGCGGGTTCCGGCGACCCATTCCTGGATGTTTACCAGTTTCCAGGTTCCACCGATTTTCTTGTACACGTAGGGTAGGACTCCGATTCCGGTAACCCTGTAATGGGTCTCTAATGGATGACAGGAGTAATCCGCTTCCCGGATGAAGTCCCCGTTTTGTTCTTCAATGTGGAAATGTTCTTCGTAGGAGGTTGCCCGGTTAATGGGTAACTCTCCCCGTTCGGGAAGTTCACCGTCCTCGGTAATTACAACAGCCTGTAGCGGAATGACGTCGGAGAGATATTTTTTCAGCGTCTTCATTTTGTTGTTATCGTATGCGCGCGCGACAGCGTTAAAATCCTCTTCAAAACCGTCCTTCGGTCCACAGGGACGAGTGGGGTCGGCGGGACGAATGGCAACAACCGGCCCCGCTTCCTCGGGCGCCTGGAGAAAACCAATCTGCATGACCCGGTCCCCGGCCCGCCAGAGCATGGCGTCTTTCAGCCAGCCACTTTCGTAATCACGCGTATCCGGAGCTCCGAACGCGGCTATTATTCGAGCCTCCATTTCGGCCAACTGCATCTTTGGCGGGGCGGGTCTCCCGTTATGGGGATGATAGAAATCACCGGCAATCACGTCCTTCACACTTCCATTTTCGACCCGTGCTCCGACCTTCAGTTTTTCCCATGCAAAATCAAGGGCGGCCGTTTTTCTACTGAACTCATGTTTCAACTCTACCTGGGTGTCCCCTCCCAGCTCAATTCCTGCAAATCCACGGGAAACCGGACGGGACGCCCCCTCATCAAACAGTGGATCCTCGGGATAAGGAATATCGAGTCTCTCGGCCAACAACCGTGCCTCGACACGATCCCCAATACCATTCCAGTCCCTCGGCGTCTCCCACGGTTTATCGTCAGTTGGCGTGTTTTCGTATTCCTCCCAGAGTTCCTTCCAGCGCTGTTGTAGCTCTTTTTTGGAGATCGATTGTTCAAACTTTCGGATTCGTTCGGCGTTGCGTTTTTCCAGGTCCGTCAATTCGGTATCGTTAAAATTCCCGGGATTGTACCTTTCCGGCATACGCCTGAAGTAGGCGCTTAGCCATGGAGTATTGAACTCGTAGCCGGCACTGGCAAAAGGCGCATTACGGAGAACTTGAAGCTTGTGTAGAGGCAGACCCTCCAAGGACCTGGTTGAGACCCGACCGGACCTCATTAATTTGATAGCCTGTTTTGGGCCAGCGACGGTGTCAACGGTGACGACCTTCGCCGTGTCTCGACTCGCCCCCCCGGTTTTCCGATCGCTGTTCGGTACGGAGTCTTCACCTTCTACGTCATTGGCCTCATCGGCATCGGATTTCGAAGCAGTTTCGGCAACTTCGTTACCCTTAGTTTCGTCTAATGATCGCGTTGTTTTTTGTTCAGTCTCCTGTTTACCACATCCCAAAACCACGAACACCATGATCAACAGGCATACTAATATTGAACTGATTTTCCTTAATTCAATACCGTACATTAATCATCCCTTTCTTCCGTTCTATTAAGGTACTTTACTTTTATACGGCGAACCGATCATAGAATTGTACTTAATAGCATTAATCAGCCAGATGCAATAATGAATCTAAGCAAAACCGCTACGTATCATTACGGTTTCCATCAACCCCTCCAATTTCTGAACCTTGTTAACTTGTGCTGTTGTTTTGAAGTAAACTCCGGGGTTATATTCTTTTGCACGAAGCAAAATGATTACACCCGAAGATCGCAATCATTTTACAACGCCGGTAACTATATCCATCGTATACATCTGTCAACGGATATTTTCATTTCACGGCTATAAATTCCGTTTACTGGACCTACGTAAGTTTTGAATTGAACCTTTTTTCGTTCAGTACATACCCGTACTCCCCCGTCAGAGTGTTCCCCTCACTTATTCCTAACCCTTTGAACCGCTATGATTTCATATTTACTTCCGGGGGGTCTTCCTCCGTGGTAAGTCGAATGACGAAATAATCTTTTGGGGTGAATCCAAACAGCTTCGCCACGATGTTATTGGGGAATGAATTACACCGTATGTTGAAATTGCGCACCGTACCGTTGTAATAACGTCGGGCGTACTGGATTTCATCCTCGATTTCTACCAGGGTATCCTGGAGTTTTTGAAAGCTGTTATCCGCCTTGAGTTCGGGGTAGTCCTCGGCCAGTCCAAGCACGTTTTGTACCTGTACCGATAAAATCGACTCCACTTCGGCCTGGCCCGATAGGGTCGACGCTCCGTCCGTTTTTTTACGGGCTTTCGTAACGCTTTCCAACAGGGTCTGTTCGTGTTCGGAGTATTCCTTCACGACGTCCACGAGAGGTGGTACCAAATTACGCCGGCGTTTCAGTTGGACATCTATTCCACGTTCCGCTTCGATCAGGTAATTCTTATCCTCCACGAACCGGTTATACGACCAGATGACCCATCCAACGATCAATACAACCCCGATAACCACCGATGTCCAAACCCAGAACACAATTTCTCACCCGTGTTTTTATTCTAACGTCTTCTATATCTTATCAGTTCTGCCACTCAGTTAACGTCATAATTTCCAGGCTAAGGGTTTCCTCCAAAACAGAACCGAAGTTGCTCAGGCGGGCTCTGTAGAAGCCCTGTTTTGAATCCCTTTTAACGGTGTTGTAAGGGAATTGGGGCTTGGGTAAGCGGCTTCATCTGAATTTGAGCCCCATGGACGGGACGTTCTCAAATTCAGATCCCTCGGAAACTCGCTGGAGGCGAGTCCAGAATGAGTGTCGCAAGTCCCAATCCCCCCCTGTTATGTAGAGGGTTTGTATAAAGCCCTCAGGCGTGGTTTGAAAATCGTCGATTCTATATAAAATCAATCACAATCATGTACCCGGGAGTACTCTCTCTCATGAACGTGTTTAAAACCAATCATAAGTTCACCGCGATTTTTGTTGTGCTTGTCATTTTTCTTGGTGTTACGCTGACTGTTCCAACAGGGGCCTACGGAAAAGAGGAAATCCTTTCCTTCCATAGTGACATGACCATTAAACCGGACGGAAGCATGGTCGTTACTGAAACCATCAAGGTCCGATCGGAACAAAACGAAATCAGGCGCGGAATATACCGGGACCTTCCCCTCGAATTTATTGAAGAAAACGGTAAAAAATTTGATATTGACTTTCGCATTCTGGATGTAAAAAGAAACGGACAGGACGAATCGTACCACACGGAAGATCGATTCCGGGGAATCCGAGTGTACTTCGGGAAACGGGACCGGTTCATTGAACCCGGTGTCCATACCTACCAGTTCAAGTACCGGGTGGATCGTCACCTCAGTTTCTACCGGGACCACGATGAACTGTACTGGGACGTAACCGGCTCCAACTGGAGCTTTCCCATCAAAAACGCGACCGCCACCGTCCATCTACCGGATCAAATTTCCGGCGACGATATTAAGGTCAACGGATTTACGGGTGAACAGGGTGTCTCTGGACAGGCTTACATTGTACAAAAAGTATCGGACGGTCTGGCGAAACTAACTACGACCCGTCCCCTTCAACCCGGTGAAGGCTTCACCATCGTTGTTGGATGGCCCCCGGGACGCGTCAAAAAAAACACCCGGGAAGAAATTGTGTCCTTCCGAAGTAAAGCCAACGTCCACGAAAACCGTTCCATGACCGTGACCGAACAAATAAACATCCGGGCCAAAGGAGATGACGTAAAAGGGGGAATCCGGCGTGAACTGCCACTGAATTACCAGGACGACGAAGACTACGCATACCGACCCAAAATCAAAGTACTCGAAGCAACACGAAACGATCACTCCGTACCGGTTTCCACGAAAATAGAATCCTACGGTAAGGTAATTACCATCGGGAATCCCGACCGAGACGTCCCGGAGCAAGTGTATCATTACGAACTTCGCTATCGTGTTGAAGGAGCCATCCGGGACGTGTTTCCCGGGGACCGCCTCGCCTGGCACGTGACGGGCGATCACTGGACGGTGCCGATTCAGTCGGCTACATTTACGGTGAATTTTCCCGACACGTCGGCTTCCCTTCAACTAAAAACGGATGGTTTTACCGGTAGAAGATGGGAGAAAAACCGGCATTACGAATCCGCGTTTCCCGAACCCGGCATCGTTCGATTTGAGACCACGGAAACCCTCTCCCCACGCCAGGGTCTCGTAGCTTACGTCGATATCCCCAACGATGTATTGAACCAGCCCGGACCCATTCAATTCGCGGGGATGATCATCAAGGACATTTGGTATCGCTACTCGTTTACGGTCGTGGCTGTTTTTGGGTTCCTGATGCTTCTTGTTTACTACCTGGTGGTCTGGTGGAAAGTGGGAAAAGACCCGAATAAAGGGACGATTATTCCGCGTTACGAAGCCCCCGAGGGAATATCACCGGCCGCCTCCCGGTACCTGATGAACATGGGATTTGACATGCAGTGTTTTTCCTCGTCGATTACAAACATGGCGGTAAAGGGTTACTTAACGATTGAGGAAAAGGATGACACCTACACTCTTTCCAAAACCGGCGACAGTAAGGAGCCCCTGTCCTCCGGTGAACGTAGAATCGCCGAGGAGCTGTTTTCCGACGGGGACACAATCAAACTCGATAACACCAATCACTCGGATGTCCAGGAGGCCATTCAATCCCTGAAAACAAATTTACGCGAAGGCTACAAACAGAAATTTTTTCGTACGAACTCCAGCTACATTACGGTGGGTATCCTGGTTTCACTGATTTTCTGGGGCATGTTGTTATACGGATTCACTTATTTTAGTACCACGGCCGGTATCACCATGGGAATTGCAGCTTTGCTGGGCTTCGTCACAGTTTACGGGGCAAAAGATTTCCGTGACGCCATCGATGATTACCTGGATTTTAAAACTGTGTCCCTGTACCAAATTGCCATCGGTTCCGGAGTCTTCCTGGGTTTGATTGGATTCTCAACATCATTCTCCGTTCTTTATTATTTAACATTACCTTCCGTTTCCGTATTGTTTTTATCCTTTGTCGCACTCCACGTCCTGTTCTACTTTTTGCTCAAGGCTCCCACTGTAGTAGGCAGTGAACACCTAACCTGGATCGAAGGATTTCAGTTATATCTCTCCACCGCCGAAAAAAATCGATTAAACAGTGCCGACGTACCGGAGAAAACACCCGAACTGTTCGAATCGTTTCTCCCCTATGCCATGGCGCTGGACGTGGAAGACGAATGGGCAAATTCGTTCACCGAGGTATTCCAGAACCTAAAAAACACCGAAGGCCATGCCTACAAACCTCACTGGTACCGGGGTGAGTACTTTGACGCTACCCAGGTGACACCCAGTCTCTCGGAAAACCTCACACAGTCGGTTACCGAAGCCTCCGTGGATCCAACCAGTTCATCGGGAGGTGGGTCCTTCTCCTCGGTAAGCGTAAGCTCGTCCAGCGGATTTTCATCGGGGGGCGGTTACTCCGGAGGGGGCGTTGGCGGGGGGGGAGGCGGGGGCTGGTAAACGATCAATTCGCAACAAAGGTTAGCGCTGAATCCTATTATCCAACGTTGTTTCTTGGGGGAACGAACAATTCCGAAAAACGGAAACCACGAACCTCAACAGACCAGTAGAACCCGTCCGACGCCATCATTATTCGAGTTCTCGCTTGATATTATCGACGTTTAACAAATAAAACCGTTTCTTAGACCGGGTTCGATAAGACTCGAATGTACGATCGAGAAACGGTTTCGATTGTCCCTGCCCAATCCATTTAAACTCATTTTTGCATACCGTAAACGGTTTACCGTGGAAACTCTTCCGGTCCACGAGGATATGTGTAACCGGTGTACTGTTCATGTAAGCGATAACTTTTCTGGGATCGGGTGAGAAATAAACGGTTCGAAATTGCTTGATCCGATCACACGCAATTGAAACACGTTTTAGCTGACGGTTAAAATACACGTCACGTTTCCCGTAACCCGGTACCCAATCCATTAATGCCGGTGGCCCGGCAACAACCGTGTTCGTTGGAAGTCCCCGGATGGTTTTAAAATGAAGTTTCATGGCCGACGGATAAAACTGCTGTGAACGGAACACTTTAAACTGAGTAATTCCATGTGGATAAAATGAAAACAACAAAAATAGGACTATGGCTATAGCTCTCCCGAACTCGCTCTTGTTGCCCAGTATACCTAACCCCACTATAAAACAACCCATCCCGGCAAATACACCCGGCCAGAACAACCATTCGTACATGTACTGGTTGATCCATACAAAGGAATCGTTGTACAGGGAATACCCGTAATGAACCAGTGCAACAACAAATAGAAGGGAAAAGATCAATTCCCACACGAATGAAGATTTATACGTCTTACGAACGTTCTGAGCCAGGCTTTTATTGTGATCCACAAATACGAGTACGGCTAACAGGGGCAGGGTGGCTCTCGTGTATTTAACCGGATGATACAGCAGAGGATGTAGCAAATGGGCCGATCCCCATAACAATAATCCGGCCAACCCGAGGTAAACGTAACTTCGCTTTATCATAAAATCGTTCCTGGAAACCACGTACGAGGTCAGCGATAGTACACTAAACAAAGCAAACACGGATAGCGAGGAAGGAAATCGAAATAACGCACTGCGTCCACCGGCAATGAGATTCCTGTAACTCCCCCAGAATAAGCTCCATGGTTCGTACAGCGGATTTACCCACTGAAAGGTGATCCCCCCCTCTGAGGAGCTCAACAGAGATACCAAAAACGGGGAGATCGTAACCACAAATACAACCACAGCGATCATCACTTCCCTGATTTCACCAAACAGTTCCTCCTGTCCGAAATCCAACCAGTACATGTGTAACGTTTTTATTCCCATAACCGTGAGGATGATTAGTGCGACCGGGGGATAGATTCCACTTGCCAGAGCCACGATCAACAGGCGGAAGTATCGGTTTCTGGAAAAAAGCGGGTGCAACAAGGCAAGCAGGGCCACGATCACGAAGGAACGTTTATTCCCCACGATGGGATTTACGTTTACGCTCAGGTGTAAAAAAGTGATCGTAACGACCACGGCCCGCAAGCCGTCCTCCGGGCCGCTCCAGTAGAAACCCGCCAGAAAAAATGTTCCGGTGGCAAACAAAAATCCCAGGATTCTGGGAACAAACATCGGTTCAAAAATCGTCGTTAACAATCCACCAAGGTATCCATACAACCATGCTCGATTGAGAAGGCGCCGGTAAACCAGGGAAACAATTCCGTCGGAATGAAATTGTTCGGGTTGTTCGAGTAACGCAAACGTTGCACTCACACTGGCATAATCATCGGATGGCACAACGTAGATCGACCAAAGAGGTATGAGGTGACAGGCGATGTAAGCAATCCCAATTGCTATTACGATCCACCGGCCCTTATCCCAGGTCACCTTTAAACAACTCCTCGACGAAAATTCCCGCTAATTTTTCCAGTAGGCGGGGAGAAACAGGACAAAAACGGTAAAGATTTCAAGACGGCCAATCCACATCAGGAAGATAAGAACCGATTTGCTGAAAATCGAATACGAAAGGAAGTTGTTCATCGGACCTACAATTCCAAACCCAGGGCCGATGTTGCCGATACATGCCGCGACGGTACTCATGACATCGAGAGTGTTTCTTTCCGCAGCAAACCACACCGCGTCTACTTCCAGCAGGAACGTCCCCATCAAAAACAAAAATAAGTAAAATAAAATCAACATGGTGATCTGCCGGATGTTGTCTTCATCAATGACTTTTTTCCCAAAGCGAACCGGTTTGACGACCTTCGGATGAATCGTGTTATACATTTCCCGGAAAACGGATTTTACACTAACCAGCCATCGAATAACCTTGGGCCCCCCCCCGGTACTTCCGGCACAACCCCCGATGAACATGGCCAAAAATAAAATGGTTATCGATAAACTGCTCCACCGGGCAAAATCAACACTGGCATAACCGGTGGTTGTGATGATTGAAAGGGTTTGAAATAGACTGTGTCGGATACCCGCCTCCGTGAAATACATCTGCTGTTCAAATACCAATACCACAAACAACAAGGCCGAAAAAACGAAAATAATACCCAGATAGGTTCGAAACTCCGGATCGTTAAACAGGGTCCTGGGGCGTCCGGTAAAAGATCGCCAGAGCAGGGCAAAGTTTGTTCCGGCCAGGAACATAAAAGGAATGATTATCCACTGGGCCGTGGCCGAAAAAGCTTCGATACTGCGGGCGGCCGGGGAAAAACCGCCGGTGGGCATCGTGGTCA
>JBDGPJ010000097.1:1219-5184 GCA_042219695.1 bacterium | reverse complement strand
GCAATGGCATTGTACGGTCCCATTTTGGGGGCTTTGCCAACCCAGTACGCTCCGTACAGTAACATTGCTTCGAGGATCGTCAGCAAAAAGTAAATAAGCCACAATCTGCGGGCCGTCTGAACGATCCGGGGAGCCAGTTTATCGACGCTGGGCCCCGGAGCTTCCGCTGCCATCAACTGTGTTCCCCCGATTGAGAGTTTTGGCAGTATGGCAACGGCCAGCACCACAATCCCCATACCTCCAAGCCACTGGCTTAGCTGGCGCCACATCATTAGAGCCATCGAGTGAGTTTTAAAGGAAATACTGGCCATTACGGTGGAACCGGTCGTGGTAAAACCACTCATACTTTCAAACAGAGCATTCATGGGGACCGCCACACTACCATTTCCCGCAATAATGTACGGGAGAGCTCCAATGAAAGCCACCGTCATCCAGGTCCCCGAAACCATCAGAAAACCTTCCCGAATGTTGAGTTCGGGCTCGGTTTCAAGCTGTTCCATCAAAAGACCGAGGACCAGGCAAATTCCGGTCACGGACAGGAAGGTAACAATATCCCGGCCTTCAAAAAGAGAAATGATCAGTGGAACTAAGAAGGGAACAGTCAACCATTTGACGACTGAGCCAATCAGGCTGAGACTACTCCTCCAATCAACCCTCAGGGACATATGGTATTGGCCACGTCCTCAGCAATCTCCGCCGGGGAAAGCACAATAATTTCATCGTCTTCCTGCACTGTAACATCCCCCCTGGGTAAAATCACTCGACCATCACGGATTATTGATCCAATGATAATCGGCTCGGGCAGTTGATTGATTTGCTCGGACAACGAACCGCCAATTAGCGGGGAGTTCTCCGGAACGGTCAACTCATACACTTCTCCTCGATGGTGTTCGATACTGGTGATCTGGCGAGCGTAACTTTCAGTAACGTACTGGATGATTTCCGTGGCAACTTGTTCCCGGGGGTGGACAACCATGTCCACGTCGGCCCGTTCAAAAATCGACAGATTCTGTTGTGAATGAACGACGGAAACCACCCGTTCGGCCCCCTTGTCATTACCCATCAAGGAAACCATAAGATTACGTTCGTCGGGGCGCAGGGTGACGATGATCATGTCGGTACCGCCTAACTGTTCCTGCTCCCAAAGTTCTTCCTCAGTGGCATCCCCCTCCAGCACTATCGTATCGGGTAGTGTTTCGGCCAGGTAGCGGGCCCGGTCAGTACGGTTTTCTACCAATCGAGTATTCTTCCCGTGTTCCTGGAGCCGGCGGGCCGTTTGCAGGCCAATAGTCCCGCCACCCAGTATAACAATATCATCGACACTACGTTTCGATTCGCCGGGGTTTAGACGGACTCCGAACCGGCGTACTGCCTCCGGTTCACCAATAACGATAATTCGATCTTCCGCCTGAACGGTGATGTTCCCCTGGGTGATAATTAGCTCTTCATTTCGGTACAGGGCTCCCACGGTAATCGATTCCAATCCATCGGCCTCATCAATGGTCTGATCGACGATGAAACTCTCCTCGGGAACGTCAAACTCGGCCATCTGGACGAGCCCGTCGGCAAAAATCGATTCGGATCGGGCCGATTTTCGGGAAGATTGAAATCCAACCAGTTCGGTAATAGCCCGTGCTGAGAGGTGGGACCGTCCGACCATGCGATCGACGCCGAAGATCTGGGGGGATTTTTTCCAGGTTTCCACGTAACTGGGATCCGACACGCGCGCAATCGTAAATGCGTCGGCAAGAACTTTCTGTGTTCCACAGGACAAAATGTTGGTTCGATCGTCCGAAGTGCAGGAAATCACGAGGTCGGCGTCCTCTCCTCCCGCATCTTCCAGTACCTCAAGATCAACACCGTCGCCCTGTTCGACGTTGACATCGAAGGGTAATTTCTCAAGCTCAGCGGAGATCTGGTCAACAACGGTTATCTCGTGCTCGTCCACCAGTTCCGTAGCGATTGTACGACCCACCTGGCCTGCGCCGATAATAATTACTTCCACGAATGAATATACCTTTCCGCTTATAAAATCAACATCTCAGTTGCAATGGACTCTAACGTTGAGGGGGAAGAATTCAAGGTCCCAGCGCAACTTTCAACAAGGCAGTTTCACGTTATGTACAGTCTTTATAAAAAACATACTGAAAGAAAAATAAAAATGGCGACGACGGCTGATATTCGAGATTCTCGTTACTGTTTTAACCCGTATTCACGACAACATATCCGTCGAAATCTTCCGATCGGTCGATCTGCCGGCAAGCTGAGAAACCGTATGTCTAATCATTCCCCCGGGTGAATACGTTCGTTGCTATTTCGCCCTAAAATTTAAGACCATTCAATCTGGTCACCGGTCCCGTGGAGATAAATGGTTTAGAACGATAAAAATCGACATGAACAATTTACGTTAAGACTCTAACTGCATTTCCGGTTAAATCTTTTTGTCCAGGTTCTTAATCGAGGTGAGTAAATTGGA
Organism: bacterium; assembly: GCA_042219695.1. Lineage (GTDB taxonomy): Bacteria > T1Sed10-126 > T1Sed10-126 > T1Sed10-126 > JBDGPJ01 > JBDGPJ01. The sequence continues at coordinate 2,708 of JBDGPJ010000097.1, read as the reverse complement.
AGGATTGAATATTGCTAATATCAAACAAGTTATCTACATATTCATGACATCCCGAAACTGATTAACGGGGATAGCTGGATACCGGTAGTTACGATAAGTAACTCGATCAACTCCCGAATTGCCGTATCAAAATTGGGGATTATCCATTTTCCTACTCTCCCATTTTCTGAAATCTCGTTCATCCAATCCATACTGACTAAATCCATAAAGGGTTTAGCACGTAGTTGGATAACCTCTACAGGGGATTTTTAAACGGATGTTTTGAGGGTGACGTGTAACAAATTTTTACTCACTAAATCGTTTATTCACTTCGTTAAAATGAAATGTTCTGTGTCTCGTCCCCGGCATCCGGAGCATTTCCGTTAATGGTAACGTGAGCCGGAGTATCAGTATCGTTATTGGGATTATTGACTCCACTGTAAACAAAAGTAATACCATCACGTTTGTCGACGTTATAATTCCCCGTGAGAGTAATAACGAGATTCCGGTTATTGGATGTCACACCGGACACATCGCTCGAAGCGTTTTTCTCGAACTCCCCGTCCTGGTCCTTGTCCAATTTGACCGTGACATTGTCGGAACGAACACCCGAAGGATCAGTACCTTCCGGATATTTGACGGATAGTTTGTTTAAAGAATTCCCGATCTCTTTACTTCCATCTCCAGTACCTGAACACCACGTAACGGCATGAATGGAAGGACCATCGGTATCCGGGGAACGATGGCGAAGTTTGGCTTGTCCCTCGGATTCACAGGTTGGAGCCCCTTCCAGTAACATCTGGTGTGTGATGGTACTGTCACCTTGTTTGGCGCGATCGGGTGATTTCCTTCCGAAGGCTAAATAACCTTCGCTTAAAGCCCAGACTCCAACAATAGCAACAACGGTTATTAAAGCAATCATGAGACCGTATTCAGTCATCCCGGCCCCTTTTTCCCCGCGTATCAAATCCATGATTGAATCTCTCCCAACGCATATTCGGAAGCACTCTGGTTCAAATTGTATCCATTTGATGAAATTCCAAACAACGTATCACGGGAGAAGAGGATGTAATCCAGATTACAACAGGCAAGCCAGTGGCCAATGAATGCCCGCAGGGACCGTCTTCTTGAGCCAGTTGCCGCGAGCCAAATTACGTCAAAAAAGTATCAGCGATTAATAAAATCAGGGGCCATTTTTCACTTTTGGATCATTCCTCACAGGCATGTATAGCCCGAACTACTCATAAAACCCAATGAATAGATCCGGATAGGGCTTCCCGATTGATCGGCGGGATTGGTATTTATTTACAGCCCCGGGAGAAATCCTGTGAACCGTTCTTTAAGGAGATGAACTGCGCCTGGTCGATAACTGTGTTGGCATGCCAGAAACCACATCCACCGGGTGAGGTGTATACGTCTCCCCAGGCACCATCCAGGGTCCACGTTTTGATAAGCTCACCCCCCGACCCGACAAGCCCCGCCTGGTCCTGGTGAACGTTGTCTTTTTCTA
>JBDGPJ010000097.1:0-1209 GCA_042219695.1 bacterium | reverse complement strand
CGACGGCATCCCGCCATGATAAGGGTTCGACACCGTAATAAGAGCCCGCCTTGGATTGCTGGAAAGTAAAAATCGATTGGGCGTTTTCCACATCGACCAACCCCAGCCGTGACCGGCCACGAGACGAACCAAGGTTTTCCCGAGTGGACCAGGCGACCCGTTTACCGTCGGCGGAAAACCGTACTTCGATAAACTCCCTGTAATCCGGCAACTGTAGTGTGGACGACGACAGGCGTTCCGGTGGCCACTGGCTGGCATCGTATTGTGCCAGAATGAGATCGTAGTCGGTACTTTCAGGGTATTCGGTTGCACCCACAACCCGGAGTTTATCACCCTGGTGATGTAGATCGACCAGGTGGGATTGAACCCACGGTACGTCAAGCTCAACGTGCTTCCCGGTTTTCAAATTAACCACGGTGATACAACAGGTTTTCTCCCCGGACCAGCCGTAGAGCCAGTTCGAGTTTGGTGCACGGCGAAGGTGTATTTCGTTCACGTCCTCCATTCCAATCTCTGGGAATTCGAAAGGTTTGAATCGTTCGTTTTCGAGGTTCAATCGCAAGGCTGCGGCCACGTAGGGCTCCGCTCCCGAATGACCGAACAAATCGAACGCCGGGCCGTCGTAATCCGTTCCGTACATGATGACCTCGTTGTGACCGAGTAACAAAATATGTTCGAGTTCCTTCAGTGCCTTTTTGATGTCCCCTTTAACCTTGATGTGGCGTCGATCCCCGGACGGTTCCATCATCACCACGCCGTTTTCCGTCAACCCGGCGAATTTCGTTCGGTCCATTGAAGCACTGAACGATTTAACCGAATGATCTTCACCTACACATCCGGCCAGAAGGCCGCAACTGAGTACAATTAGAAACGCGTAACTCCACATTCTCATGTTGTTTTTGATCACTTGTTATCCCCTTTTTGATTTCTCAAATCCTTTATCGACATTTGCAATTTGGCACAAATAATTGTGTTTCCCGCCAATTCTTATCGAGTAAGTTCCTCCAATCATAATTCGAACACTGGCCAATCGAATTTTACTCGTTCACAGTCCCATAATAAGAAAAAATCACGAACCTAGATATTGATCCGATAATTAACATCACTTCGATCACGTGTGGCTCATGACCTGCGGTTCTACAATTCAATTTTTTGGCTCTTTACCGATCCTTCATAGTCGATGAGGAAGATTGAATCCCTTTGAACAAG
>JBDGPJ010000096.1:3352-3562 GCA_042219695.1 bacterium | reverse complement strand
AGCTGGATGATTTTGATGCGGTGGATGAAAAGGATGATACGGAAGACGAAAGCGACCCAGGGCCTCCTGAAGATACTCCCGGTATGGGTCCAGAGGATGATGAAGCAGGAGATGACAAAGATGAGAACGATGAACGGGAATCAAACCCTCGAAACGATCATGGCAAGAAAGACGATTGATTTATAACCTTTTTCTGACTCCTCACCTATG
>JBDGPJ010000096.1:988-3342 GCA_042219695.1 bacterium | reverse complement strand
ATTGGTGGGAGCCGGATGTAACGTCTGGGACGACGGATATCACGGCCCATGTAGCCGGGCAGAGTCTATCGATACCGGTTACGGTGGATAGCTGATGGTTGGTAAGTCCGGAGGAGGACCAGAACGACTCACAAGCCTTGAACGTACAATAGTACAATAAGATAATGCTCACACTATAGGATATCCATCGAGACAGTATCATGAAGGATACTGGTACCACGTTTATGCCCGCAGTCCCGAACACCGGGTGATGTTTCCCTGGAATGGTCACCGCGAGGAATTCATCCGGTAACTGGACAAGCGTTTCCGTCGCCACAACCATGCTTTGGGCGCGTTTTGTTTGATGGAAACCCATTATCATGCCCTGGTGAAGATGAGCCCGATCCCATTGGACGAAACCCTCCAATCTCTTCACATGTTCCACGCCAAAACCATCAACAACGCGACCGATCAGAGAGGGCAGTTTTCTGAACAGCGTCCAGGAGCAAAGATCATCCTGGATGATTCGTATCTTTTGCAGATCGTACCGTATATTCACAATAATCCGGTTAAAGCGGGCATGGTCACGGAGCCATCCGACTATCCGTGGAGTTCGGATGGACTGTATCGAAACGAAGCGTGGAACGGACCGGAGATTGATAGCTGGGAGTATCCGCCGTATTTCAAGGGAGAAAATAGAACACAGGTGTATAAAGAGCGGATAGGAGAACCCGCTGGAGAGTTCCCCGGTGGTGAGGAATATATCGGGACCCAGGATGAATGGGAGTCCCTGGAGAGACGCAAAAAATCCCGAACGGGATCCCAATACCGCGAACGACGAGGACGACGCACGAAAGATGAGATCGCCAAGGAGTGTGCGATGCAGCAAGGGGTGACCGTTGAAGCGATGAAGCAACCGGGTCGAACCGAACCGGAGCTAACGGCCCGACAGGAGACGATGGTACTGGCCCCACGGAGATTGGTAGTTATTTCAACCGACGCAAAGGAACGGTGTGGCATGCAGTGGAGACCGTAGATGAGGAGTAATTGTACTAATGTATGTTCAAGGCTTGCTTCAATATTTAAAGTAATAACTTTAAAATAAAGGTAATTGTTGATATTATTGTACCAACCGGAGGGAAATATCATGGAGACAATTACATTGTCGGAGAATTCGGTGGAATCGATCGGTGAATGGATTCGCCGTTACCGAAAGCAAGACGGACTAACGCTGGAACAGCTTGGTGACCGGCTGGGGATCAGTGCCCAGGCGGTGGGAGAGGTGGAACGGGGTCGCACGGGGCTGACGCTGGAACGCCTGAACAGGATTTTAGAGGCGTTGGACGTCAAGGGACAGTTGACACTGTACCGTGAAACGGACGAGGCTCCTACGGCAGGTCCCACCCTGGATAGGTTACGGCTGGCCCGTGACGTGGCGGACCGGATTCTGACGGATCACGAACGGGTGATTCAGGCGGTTTACCTGTACGGTTCCACGGCCCACGGAACAGCTCAACCGGATAGTGATCTTGATTTAATGGTGATCGTGAACACGGATTCTGTGGAAAAACAGCGACTGTGGACGGACTTTTATGAATCCATCCAGGAGGTTCAGATGAAATCCGGGATTTACGTGTCATTACAGGTGAAAACGGCCCAGCAGTGGAACAAGGATCGTTCCAACTTTAAACAGGAGGTAACACGGCGTGGAGTCAAGCTCTATGGACAAGCCGGAGGAAGCCGGGGAACGCTGGAAGCAAGCGCTTGAGGCCTACGGGGATGCCCGTTTTAATGCCGACCACGAGCGTTGGTCCACCGCCGTGGATCGCGCTTATTACGCGGTGTTTTACGGAGTGCTATGTTGTTTGGCCCTGGAAGACGAGATCACAAAAACACACCGTGGTGCCTCCACGTTATTTGGTGAGTATTTTGTAAAAACCGGGAAAGTTGAGAAGGGGGTCGTTGGAAAATTTAATAAGTTGATGGAAAATCGGATCGAAGCGGGCTACGCCGTACAAAGTTCGTTTACCGGGGAGGAGGTCAAAGAAATTCTGCGTGAGTCACGAGAAGTACTGGTCACGTTACATGAATTCCTGGACACGTGTCTAGAAGATCTTGATCCGCCCCCGGAACCGTAACGTAGACGTACGATCCCTGTTTTTCGAGATTATTTGGATTCCAGGTGGTCAATGATCGTTTTGTAGGCTTTGTTGATTTGAATCATTTTCTCCTCGGCCTCGTCCCGCTTGGATTCGTCACTGGAATTAATTTGATCGGGGTGGTGCTGGCGGGCCAGTTCTCGGTACCGTTTCTTCGCTTCAGTTTTGGTTGCGTCCCGATCCAGGTCCAGCGTTTCGTAGGCCTCCTCCAGGCTT
>JBDGPJ010000096.1:0-978 GCA_042219695.1 bacterium | reverse complement strand
AGGAGTCCGACCACTTCGCCCACGAGCCTGACCCATCCGACGGCGCACACGTTCAAATAGATCCTCGATCGTGTCCTCGCTCAAGCCAAATTGTTTTCCAATGTATTTGATCATGCCCTGTTCGTCCTCGGAAAATTCTCCGTCGGCGAAGGCAACCAGGGCGAGATCATGAATGAAGTTCATCTGGGCCTTGCGGGGAAACCCGGCCGACACCGATTCGGCAAGTTGATCGACGTTGATTTGTCGATCTCCCCATTCCTCGAAGGTTTGTATGATGGTGGAAGGGTGCATGCGAGCCTGGCGTGCGTACGTGGACAAAACCTGGTGGGCCATTCTGCGGTGGATTTCACGGTGACCCTCGGGATTTTGCTTCACGACGGCCATGAAGATTCCCGCCAGCGATTCCAGTTGTTCACTGCGGTTACCGCTCCGGCGGGAGGCCTCCTCGAGAAGGTCACGCAAAAATTGCGATCGATTCATGCGCTGTTTTTGTTTCCGGGCGGAACCGGCCAGGCTGGATAAAAGGGACCACGCACAGCCAATAGCTGCGCCGATCCAGAAGCCCCGCCGTCCAAAAGACCGATGAAGGCAAACATCATAATGTTCATGCAACCGCCGCAGGGAATTCGTAAATTCATGGGAAACCTATCCTGTAATGTACCGTAGTAAGAAGATTATAGCCGTTGTATTGTGTTACAATTTTGAACATTAATCCATGAAGGCTTTACCCTTTTGGCGAATAAAAGAATTCAATCTTTACTTACGGAGAAGTTTGAGTAGTGAGTTAACGATTTACCCTGAGTTTGGTGCCTGATTACTGTCGTGAACCGGGTACTTATTTTGGGACGGGACAGTGGAGACAAGTAAGCACAAAAGGCATCAAAAATTTAATTTAGTTACAATTTCTCAATCCATGTATAAAGCTAAGCTTTTGCGGATTTAATTTTTTGTCCGCTTCGCCAAATAACATTAGACAAC
>JBDGPJ010000095.1:1766-6062 GCA_042219695.1 bacterium | reverse complement strand
GAACCAGTAACGAAAGACCACTCACAATTAATACCTTCCGACCAATTTTATCGGCCAGGCGTCCCACCGGCATCTGGAATAACAACATCGTAATGAGGAGAGCACTGAACGCCACCCCAAATTCCTGAGGAGTTTGAGCGAGTCGATGATTAAACTCGTTCTCCAGGGAAGCAATGAGAGAAATTGCCGTTGCCATTGTTACGTTGGCGTATGCCAGTTTGTGAAACTCCCGAGCCTCCGGCGCTATAAGTCCGCGAAACGTATCCAGCACGGATTCATTTGCGCGGGGTGTAGCTATCTCCTCCGGTTCTTCCACGAGAAAATACACCAGTATAAATCCCACAATCCCCGCACCGGCTCCAATTCCCAGTATGACTCCGAAACTGGTAAATCCTACCATCCAACCGGCCAGCAACGGACCACAGGAAAATCCACTCAACCTCATTAGATTGTAAAAACTCATTGCTGTCCCCCGAATTTCGGTACGGGTGTATTCCGTCATCAGGGCCATGGAGGGGGGAAGAGTGAGAGCCACGCTGATTCCCTGAACCAGGCGCAAGGAGAAAAAGAATCCAAACGAATAAACCACGATCATGCCGGCCGTACAAACTGCGTACAATGCCAACCCGGTCAGAAGAAACGGTTTTCGCGAACCGACACGATCCATGAACACCCCTACGGGAGGCTGACTAAAACAATTCGTTAATCCAAACACGGACAATAACAATCCAATTACAAAGGGAGTGGATAATCCCCCAAGTGCGATATTCCGCTCGGACACCATTAGAGGAATTAATATAATCAACATACTGGTCCCCAGAGAATCAACTCCCCGCGCTAAACCCAGCATGAAGACTTCCCGGTTTATGCCCCATGATTTAAGTATCTTAACCATTCGTGGCATCACTCATTGATTGTTGGTAGTTTTGTTATAGGAACCCGTATAATTACTTTTTGACTGAATAATATTCACCGTAACGTCGTTAATAAGTTAAATAGGGGCATCCTTATTACCGTTATCCGGTGCTTTGTATTTTACATGCTAAAATACGTAAAAGAATCCTTATATTACGGCGATCGTGATCCAAATATGCATCGACGTTATTACCTTGTAGCCGGCTGTGTCCTGCTGTTCTTACTGGGGATTATCCAGGTCCCGTCGACGGTGCAGGGGCAATCCTTTATCGACTCCTTCCAGCAGAACCGCGACTACCGGGCCGGTGTGGGATTGCTTTCCAATGGTAATTATCAGCTGGCCGAACGACAATTTACAAATTTTTTGCGCCAGTACGACACCTCCCTCTATCAATCAAAAGTCCTTTTTGGACTCGGTGAAGCCCACTACCTTCAAAATGAATACGACAGCGCCGTCCAAAATTACCTGAAAAGTGTTTCAACGGGAGACACGTTACCCGGGGACCTATTAAAAACCGCTTTCAACCGGGGGATTACGTCCGCTAAACGAGCACCGAATCGTTCGGCTGGAGAGGCGTTGATCGATCGAATAAGTGAATATTACCACACTCCCCCGGACACAATTATCCAGTCCGCGATATCATTTCTTGAATCCAACAAACAAATCGACCGAGCGATTGAGTTGGCCCGGAAACAACACGAACGTGACACGGATTCACGTCGCTGGACTTACCAGCTCGGCCGCTTGTACGCCGTGTCCAAGCAATACGTTAAGGCCATCCCCCTGCTCGAAAAAACGGCCGATACGGGTCCCTACCGGAACGATGCAACTTATCTTCGGGCTGAAATTGCCCTCGATCGCGGAAACACCAAGCAGGCCCGGACACTCTACAACTCCCTGCTTACGACCGACCGTTACCGGCGGGATGGTATCTATGGCTTAGCCTGGATTAATATCCAGAACAACAAACTGAACAAAGCCGCAAAGCACCTCAAGGAATTAGCCGAATCAACCGGTGTTTTACGGGTGGACGCGTCCCGGGACCTCGCCCGAATATACCGACGCCAGGAAAAGCATCAGAAGGCCGAAAATTGGTATATTCGGGCGATCCAGCGAGCAAATGAACCGCTCCAGTCTCAACTCAGGCTTGAACTCGGGGATTATTTCGTCAATCGTAATGAGCTGGAACGAGCCGTACCCTTCTATGAATCAGCTCGTTCGCTTCCGGTTAAAAGCGAAAAACGGTTGATAAGAGGTTACGTATCCCTGAACCATTACGAAAAAGCCCTGAAACACATTCGTAATAATCAAAACAAAAATCGATTAACGGGACCTCGCTGGCAGTACTATAAATCACTTTCCCTTTACCGCATGGACCAGTCGGATAGTGCAATTCACGATCTTCCCGACCCCTCCTCCGTCAAATCGGATTCCCTCAAGCCCAGAATTCGAAAACTTAAAGGACGAATCCATTACGACCGGGGGGAATGGGAGCTTGCCCGAAAAACTTACCTATCATGGTACAAAAATACTCACGACCCGGAACCGAAGTATTACCTGGGGTTAACGGAGGAACGTTCGGGGAACCGAAATAACGCCAAAAAACACTGGAAAACTCTCCTGGAGGACCAACCCGGGGAACCCTGGAAGTCGAGGACGGCCTATCAGCTGGCTCGGCTGGCGATCGACCGAGGAAATCATAAGCAGTTCGAATCGTATCAAACTGATATCGATACCTCTCAACTGTCTCCAAACCTCAGACTGGAATTCGGCCTGCTTTCAATAACACACTGGGTGAATACCGAGAAATTTGAAAAATCCTACAGACGTAAATCACGCGCCGTTCTCAACCGTGCTCAACAACAGGGACGCGTGGAGGACTGGTATCGTCACTTGATCGATAAACGGCTCCCATTAAGCTGGTGGAACAAACTCCTCCTACCGGTAATTCACCAGCATCAATCCGTACGTAACTCCTTGTCCGGGCGGGTTTTATCCGTACTTCGTAAAAATGGCTGGTACAACCTGACCCTTAAAACCGGTCAGCGAATTCTTTCGAAAGAATTGCCGATCAAAACAAAATTAAGCGTTCAAACCGAGCTCATGAAAACCGCTCGTATCAGTAACAATATAGATTCATTGGACCAGTATATTCCTCCCCGTAAACTGTGGTCCAAATTATCACGGGATCAGGTGCGACAAACGGGTTATCACCTGACACTGTTTTACCGAAAGCAGGGTCAACCGAAAACCGGTCTTAAAAAATTACAACAGCTCAGTACAAATATTTCCAAAAAAGGCCGCGTTCAACGTCTACTGGACGAATGGATTGCCTCGTTTCACATTGATCTTGGCAACTATCGAAAGGCACGCCGTATCTTAGAACCGTACGGAAAAACTCTCACCCTTTCGGCGGAACTCAATCACGCAATTACAAAATTTTACCTGGGAGACACAACGGCTAGCTTCAAACACATCACAACTCTCCGCGATCGCTGGGACTCCCCTCCTATCAACCTGTACGACTACGCATTTCGTATGCTCCGAGCCCGAGGCGATACCCATGACCTGATTAACTGGAGCAACGAACTTAGTAAACGGTCCGATTTTAACGACACCCGGGTTGTAAAACTCCAATTAAAGAACGCCCAATTCTGGATACAGCGGGGCCCGATACCACGGGCGTTGAAAACACTTCAGTCCCTGATCAAACGGCCCGTGGGCGTACACACTCAAATCCCTCTGGTCTACTTTAAAGGGGTCGCCTATTTTAATTCCAATAAACTGAAGAAAGCTTTACGCACCCTGAATAACCTAAAAACAAATTTCCCGGTAAATCAGGACTGGACCTACCGAATACTCCGTACGAAAACAGAAATCCATTTACGCCGTGGGAATTGGAATCGGGCTTATACAAATTGGCAAAAACTGGCAAAGATTGGCCCCGGGGGGGAAGTTGGTATACGCTTACTCGATCAACGGGCCATAGCGCAGGCTCCCAAACGGTTCCGTCAGTTGCTTAAAACACTGGAATCAAATTACTCCAAGTATTTCCCGGAGCACAAACGTGATTTCTGGTGGGGTCGACTCCGGGAACATCGGGGGGAAGACACCGGTGCGATAAAACGCTATCGGGAATACTTGAATACCGACGATACCGAGCGTCAAAAAACCGTCCGTAACCGACTGGCCTCACTATACGAAAATCGAGGAAACCACAAATCGGCTTTTCAACAATACCTGGCACTCTACAAATCCACCGACCATCCACGATACCTCGTTTTAATGGCCGTCCAGGACCGAAAACTCGGTAATATAAAACGAGCAACCAAACACCTCAATCGTGCGCTCAACCAGTGGCCTTCCAAAAAACACTGGAT
>JBDGPJ010000095.1:1107-1756 GCA_042219695.1 bacterium | reverse complement strand
AGGAGACACCGAAACGGCTTACACAACCCTGGATTCAGCTCTTGATTCGGTTCCCGACACCGCTTCCTGGGTTCCCGATGCACGGATTACCATGGCCAAATTATCGCTGAATCTAAACAACCACGAACGGGCAAAATCCGTCCTGAAAAAGATGGAAGAAAGTCCTACTCGGGTCTTACTAAAAACGGAACTATACCGTCGGCTCGGACAACCCACCACGGCTTCGAAAATGCTTGAGACGTTTCGATCCACCTACAATCCCAATAAACACAGAAGTACCTACGTTCCAATTGCCCTGGCTGTCTATCGTGAAACCGATAACCACGAAGGCATTGTAAAACTTCTGGATGAGGTCCCTGATAATCCTCAGCATCAGCTGGCTCGATTTCAAGCCCTGCTGGCCCTGGACCGACCATCGGACGCAACTCGCCTTTACCATCGACTCGACTTGAAGGTCGTGCCCGAGGCTTCACGCCGGTTAGGTGACTACTTCTACCAGCAAGGAAACTGGAAGAAAGCTGTGGGATATTACCGTGAAGCCCCTGAAACAAACCGCGTACAGTTTCGTATCGGACGGGCTTACAAAAAACAGGGAAAGACGAAAAAGGCTTATACCACATGGACGAAGATGCTGTCATCGCTTCGAGCT
>JBDGPJ010000095.1:0-1097 GCA_042219695.1 bacterium | reverse complement strand
CTCCTCTCCTGGCCGGTCTCAACCAGGTCACTCCCACCCTGGAACGCTGGAAAACTTCGGCGAAAGCAATCGATCAAAAGTGGAACGTTGTCTCTTATCAGCACGATACCGCGGCACGGTTGGGTATGAACTGGAGCATACGATCCGGCCAAAATTCATTAATAAAATCATTCTCCTCCCGCATGATTTCCATTCAACCCGATCAGTTCGAACGGGTGGCACAGGAACTGGAGAGGTATGTGGAATACCTTACACGACTGGGTGAACAAGGCCCGAAACGACCTCAATCAACCTGACAAGTTAATGTCATACCGTTACTTCGACCTGGTTGTGCGCCTGCGCAACACCCCCGATACGGGTTACCTAAGGGAATTACACAACACACTTGATCGGGCCGTTAAAGAAGCCTCCAAGTACGGGCCCCGTTTACAACGACTGCTGGGAGATTACTATTTTCAAAAACAACAGTTCGAACAGGCGGCGATCGAATACAATAAGGTGAAAATTCTGTTTGAGAAGAATGACCATATTCCCGTGGCCAAGTTAGGCCTGGCCAACACGTACGACAAAATGGGAGAAACGGACCGTGCCAAAAAGTTGTACCGGGAACTCTCCAAGAAGAGTTCCCATCCTCAAATCCAAAAGGAGGCTAAACAGTGGCTCAACAACAATGGTTAACACCGGCCGGTAGAAGCTGTTTCTGGACCCTTGTCATTATTCTGGCGGTTGGTTTTGCAACGACCCATGTTCACGCCGATGAAGAAATCACCATCGAAGGAGAAAATAAGCAACCCACGGAAAGCACGTTTGAATACAAAAACAAATCCGACACGCAACTTCGGAAACCTTCATTTGAAACTCGCGATAAACCGCGGGCAAGTAACCGTACCCGTATGAGCTCCCCCGAGCTCGAAAAAACATCAAGAGCCCCCCACGATAACACCAAACCGGATACCGGAACATTATTAAAACGGGGCGGTCATCAGAAACTCCTCTGGGGAGGCGTATTACTGGGCTTAATCATTATTGTAGCCGCCGCCGGTTAATACAAAAACTACTCATATCGGTTCTGATACCATGAATTACGCTCACAACAA
>JBDGPJ010000094.1:0-4846 GCA_042219695.1 bacterium | reverse complement strand
AACTCGTAGGATCGCTACAAGCCCAAAAAATCCAAAAGGTAGGCGACCGCATTGGACTAACTTTATTTCTCACGTTCATCACCACGTTTTTTGGGTTTCTCGCCATCAATCTCAATGAAATCATTATCCTACAGCAGTTCGCCCAAACCGCCTCCTTCGGGATTTTTGCCAACTTTTTCATTACGTTTCTCTTCTGCCCCGCTTATTTCAGTATTTTTAATATCACGGCACCCGAGGAAACAAACAACAAATCCAACTTTTTTAACCGTTGTTCCGAATGGATTATTACGATCACTCGAGAATATCGTACGTACGTATATATCTCCGTTCTCATACTGTTTGTCGTGTTTGGTTTTGGAATGAGCCAGATTACCGTGAACAACAATCTTCTCAGTTTCTTCAAACAGAGCTCCCCGGTGTATCAGCAAATCCAAACGCTGGCCGATGACTTTTCGGGGATAAAAACTTTTTACATCACTATCAACACCGAACAATCCGGAACCTTTAAAAACGCCAAAAGTGTGCAGAAACTCTCAGCCATTCAGGACCGCCTGGAAGAAATGGGGGGATTCGACAAAACACTCTCCATCGCCGATTACCTCTCCAAAGTCAACCAGGAGATGAACCAGGGTGACACGAGTTATTACCACGTCCCGGACAAGGATCGCCTGGTTTCCCAGTACTACATGTTCTTTCACCAGGATGAAATTTCAAAATACGTCACCACCGATAAGTCATCCGCCAACATCGTCGTCCGCCACAATATCTCGGGGACCCATCAACTTAACGCCAAAATCAAGGCCTTCCGGAAATTCCTGAAAAACAAGTTCCCCGAAACTGAGATTCACGTGACGGGTAAAAACGTCATGATCTCGGAATCCTCCAACGCGATCGTTTACGGACAGGTGAAGTCCCTGCTCGGTCTTATCGTGGTTATTGTCCTCATTGTCACCTTGTTGTACTCGGATTATCGTGCCGGACTGTTGTCTTTAATTCCCAATCTTACTCCCGTGATTTTAATGTTTGGCTTGATTGGCTTTTCGGGCACGTACCTCGATACAAGTACCGCTATGCTGGGATCGATTGCCATCGGTATCGCCATCGACGACACCATCCACATGATGACCCGGTATAACAAACTTATGCAAGAAACAAGGGATGAAGACGAAGCTCTCAGCAGATCCGTTCACCACGAGGTCGTACCCGTTCTAACAACCTCCACGGCCCTCGCCCTGGGGTTTCTTGTGTTTACCCTCTCCTCTTTTTCACCGATCATCCGGTTTGGTTTCTTCACGGCCTGCGCCATGCTCGTTGCTCTCGTGGCCGACCTGGTTATCACTCCCACTTTGCTTAAATCCACCCGCCTGCTTAACATTTGGGATCTCTTGTCCCTCGAAATTCAGAAAGACGTCCTCGAGGAATGTGATTTGTTCGAAGGACTGAGCCAATGGTCGATTAAAAAAGTGATCTTTTTATCCCGGCAACTGCATTTCGACGAGGGAGCACAAATCATTCAACAGGGGGAAACCGGCGAAGAAATGTACCTGCTACTTGAGGGGGAAGCCTATGTAACCACGGACTCAAAACATGATGAGCCCATCAATACCCTGAAACCGGGGGACGTATTTGGCGAAATCGGAGTTCTTACGAAAGATGAACGCTCGGCTAATGTCACAGCTCAATCAAAATGTCACATCGCCCGGTTTGAACTTGAAGACCTCGAGCGAATCCAGTTCTACCTACCCTACGTTTCCAGCAAGCTGTTTCTAAACATCTCCCGGATCATCGGAAAACGGCTATCGGATGTCCTTTAAGCGATTAACCTTCCTGACCGTTATCGTTGCATTCTTTTTGTTTGCTCTTGCTCCAACCGCATTTTCTCAATCAACGAACCAGGAAGAGCAATCAAAAATATCAACATATTTTTCCGTCAAACAGGAGTCGAATCACCTATCGACTAAAGATTTTAAAAAATGGGTCGACACGTTCGAGTTGGTCGTTACACCTGAAACCAATCTTCCGCGAGTACAATTTCTTTTTACCGTTAAGAATCAAAATTATGAATACGTCCACAAACAACAGGGAGTGCTCAAACCGGGTAAGCCCAATAAGATAAGCTGGACACCGGATAAGCCTTATCCCTCCGATGGACAATACAAATGGCGGTTGGGCGTAATCATTCCGGAACGGGGACCACGTGTTTTAAAACGGGGCAAACTCACTATCGATATGCAACCACCGCCCCAGCCTACGATTTCCTCGGTACAAACCCCGTCCGATACTCAAAAGCTACGCATCATCGTAAACGGTACCGCACCTCCACGGACCACTGTACAACTAAAAACCGGTTCCGGCGGGGTCGATGATTCATTTGACATCGGCTCCAAAGCCAAATGGGAACGTACCCTTTCCCGAAAAGTTGGCGACAAATCCGTTCAAGTTCGAACACGCGACCGGGCCGGAAACGTCTCCTCCTGGGTTTCACAATCACTCCCTGTCCTGGAACAACCAAAACCGGCCGATGCCAAAACTACCGACACACCTGAAGCGACAATCTCGATGTCCCAAACATCACCGGTTCAAGATACACCCACGTCCTCCACGACCGACAAAAAAAGTGATACCTCCGGCCAAACCATGTCCATGACATCAAGCGGGGGAAAATACGGGAGTATGTTTGAGAAAATGGAATCCGGTTCCGAGCAGGAACAATCCGAGGACAATGAACCGATGTCTTCCTGGGAGAAAATCTGGGCCAATCGTAAATTCTCCGTATCCCAACTGCACAAAGGATACGTGTACGATCCTGAACGGGACAGTCAGAGAGGAGCCCATCTTATTGTTGAATCCAACCTTTCCTTTGAATCACGACTCCGAATAGGTGATCACACGATCTTTGGGAGCGCCTGGGGAGAATGGTCCAACCTCTCCTCGGCCTACGATCAGAAGTCCCCGATTGATACCGATCGTTCTAAAACCCGCAACTACCTTCACCTTAACCAGCTATACCACAAGTACTCCTTCGAAAACAGTGACTTAAAAACCGGCAAACAAAAAATTCAGACCGGTGTGGCGTCCTTGTTCTCACCGATGAACCGCTACAACCGCGGTGACCTCGTCGATCCGGTTCACCCACGAAACGAAGGGATCTGGGCGGCGGGCTGGCTCTGGTATTACGGAAAAAACCGCATTCGAATTTACTGGATGCCAGTATTTGAACCAGCTCGTAATCCTCCCAACGAATCGCGCTGGAGCGTGGGCCAATCCTCCGGCGGTTCCTTCAACACCAATTTTATGAACCTCGGGGGAAATGTAAGTGAACGATTCCCGTCCACAAAACCCGAGGACTGGCAGTACCTCGTGGACTACAAACGTACGATTGCCGGATGGGACCTGTTCGGACTACTTTCGCACAACCAGTTTGGCTCCATAGTCGAGGATGAACCGGGATCAGCGGTGAAAAAAAAGTACTTTGAAGTTCTTACGGTAGCCGGGGGTTTCTCAACAACGTACGAGGGTTGGAAATTTTACCAGGAGTTACTGTATCAGTACCCCTATGACCGGGAGGATGACCGCTTTTACAAGGGCGTTACGGGAATCGAGTATAAATGGTCTTACGGGGCCCAGTTGTTGGGCTTGAATTCCACAAAACTCACCCTGGAAAAAGCATACGAGGAAGTGGATAAAAAGCCCGACAATTCCGATCTGATCCACAGCACACGGGAATCCCGCCCCGGTCGGCGTAACATCCTGCTGCGCTTTACCGGGGAAACCGTCGATGAGTCCCGCTACATCTTCTCCATGGACTTAAATCGGGACAAGGGTACCAAGTCATACCTCGGTGGATATCGAACCGACCTAACAAACAATATTCAGCTCACCACGTGGGCGGAGGTGTTCACGGCCACGTCTTCCAGCGACCTGGAAGACTGGGAGGACAATGATCGCCTCCTCGTCGATCTTAAGTACAGTATCTAACAAAAATAGTAACTTAAAAATTCCTTACCCATATTCCATCTCAAGGAAGAGTAAACTAGAGGGGGGTGGATAGAAAATTGTAAGTAAGTAAACCACGTCCACGTGATTCGGATACTATATGATCGACTGCTTACCAACCACTCTCTTCCTTCTCCGATCATCCCCGCGGGTGTCGGAACATAACGACACGGCGCGAGCAACGGCGGCGCTCCTGGACTGATTTCTTTTATCCCTACGAATGTGGGGAATATAGTGCGATAAGATACACCCAAGATTCCCCCGGAGGGAATTGTCGTTTTCCGAATGTTTTTTAACCCCACTATCGTGGGGAATAAGGCGTGACGTTTATTCAGTCGCCTGTTCTACGTGCGTAAAATGTTCTCGAATCAACTCGCTTTATCCAGTTCGTCCAACTTCTCTTCCCAGTGTGAAACACTCTCGATGAGAGCTTTCCACTCCATAAAATCTTGTTTGTCTTCTAATTCCCCGGACTCATAACGTTCCAAAAACTGCTGGCTACCCATACCGTACTCACTCTCTAATTGTTGCAACTGTTCACGGAATTGAGAAAGCTTATACGAGCCCTCATCGTGTTCTTTTCGTAAAGCTGATTCCACGGCGTCATTATCGGTTATGGTTACCACCTCACTTCAAGTATGACCGACAACCTGGAATATAATCAAGGATCCGTTGTGGACTTGATAAGCGGGAAAAAACATTAACGGGAGTCGTGGGGGCCCGAGTTTTCCTCGACCACTTCGTAGCGATTGTCACTTCGAATGTTTTTTACAAGCTTTCCGTAGTTGATACTGCTGTACTCCTCGCGGGCCAGCTCCTCTTCTACACGGAACACTTCCCACTGGCCCGA
>JBDGPJ010000093.1:2500-4229 GCA_042219695.1 bacterium | reverse complement strand
GACGGCGGGAGACGACGGCTCTGACCGCACCGCGCCCGCCCGTCGACTCTACTGAAACCCTATGAATAGTTCGTCTGAAGACCGCCCATTCGAAGAATAGATCAGGTTAGGGATTTTGCTTGAGTTTGTCGAGGGGACGCCTTCCTTCAAATCCGGTCTCGTAACGGTGGAAAAATTGAATGTCGTCCTCGCCGTATTTCCAGCAGTAAAAAATTCCGTCTCCCGAGTCAAAGTCAACCAGCCAGGGACCTTTGACCTGGGCTCCAAGAGTGTGAATTTCATCGGCCCACGAGGAAAATACGTAGTTAATTTCCTGGATGAGGTCCTTCTTGCGCTGTTCGGATTCCGTTTTGTTGAACTGCTCCTTCAACTCAACGATCTGGTTGTAGTAATGCTCGGTTATTTCACGAACTTCGGGAAGGGTCGCCCGGGCTTCCTCAAGGGTGAAGATGGCCAAGGGGAAAGGACGTTATTCCGTGCCGAGTTTCTTATCTAGCTTATTCTCAAGTTTCATAATTTTTTTCATCGAGCCAACGTCTTTACGATCCAATTTGTCCCGAGTGAACGTACCGGATATATTATTAACCCAGTAAATGGTACCGCCAGTATCCACGAACCAAATTGGTTGCAAGTCCAAATTCCCCCGGGAAAGAATGAAGCTTACGAACCATCCGTCTCCGTTCGGATTTTTTATGACAGCCCAACCAGGCCCTGAATAGTCCTCCTGGGAGGTCAGGCGATCGTACAGTTCTCCCATCGATTCGTCGGCGTCGGATTGAATTTGAACGCCGAAGAATTGTTCGTCTACCTTGAGTGAGAAGTCCTTTACGGTCTGGAGGGCCTGCTCACCGTTGTTGACTTTGGAAGCGCCACAGCCGGACACCAGCACAAATAACAGGAGAACTCCCATTATCGATAGCAGGTTGTAACGTTTTAATGTATTCAACGTCTTGTACGTCCCTTCTAAGGGATTAAAACTCCACGTCCGGTGCTTCCCGCTCTTTCGGGTCCTCAATCTCAAAGAACTCGGCTTCCTCAAAACCAAACATACCAGCAAACATGTTGTTGGGAAACTTCTGGATGGCTTCGTTTAACTGCATGACGTGGTCGTTGTACTTCTGTCGGACGGTACTGATCTTGTTTTCCGTGTCCTCTAATTCCTGCTGGAGCTCCATCATGTTTTCGTTGGCCTTGAGATCGGGGTAATCCTCGGAGACGGCCATGAGTCGGCTCAACGCTCCCGAAAGTTCACCCTCGGCCTGCGCCTGTTCCTGAACGGAGGAGGCGTTAACGGCCTGTTGACGGGCTTCAGTGACCTTCTGGAGGGTTTCCTGTTCGTGTTCCATGTACCCCTTCGCCGTGTCCACGAGGTTGGGGATTAAATCATGTCTTCGCTTGAGTTGAACGTCGATTTGGGACCAGGCGTTCTGAACCTCCTGGTCCAGTGAAACCAGGTTGTTGTATATCGACATGACAAAAAGTCCAACGATGACAAGAACACCGACGGTGACTCCAAGACTGATTAAGGCAGCCATTGTAATCGCTCCTTAACTAGAGATTGTAATCAAAATTCGTAAATTACCACTGGTTCCGTTGAGTATTTCGTTACGAGGTCTCATTAGTGTTGCCGTCCTCATGGGACGATTCCGTTTCGCCGTCCTCGTTTTCGGATTCGTTTTCCGGCGATTTTTGTGAACTAGTTTCTTCCGTAGATTCAGTGGGTTCTGAA
>JBDGPJ010000093.1:0-2490 GCA_042219695.1 bacterium | reverse complement strand
CCGTTTCGAAGTCAATTTGGGGATTTTCCCGAACTTCCATTTCCACGGTGATGAAGTCCTTGGATTCAAACCCAAACATGTTGGCAAAAACAACGTCCGGGAACGACCGTAACCGTACGTTGTAACGTTCCACGGCCTTGTTGTACCCCTCCCGCATAAGAGCTACTTCGTTCTCCATCTCCACCATCTGGTCCATCAATTTTTTCATGTTTTCATTGGCTTTCAATTCGGGATATTCCTCGCTGATGGCCGAAAGATCATCCATGGCCGTCATCTCGTTCTGGAGCAGTTCGTTGGCGATGGCCGGCGTCAGGTTACTGGGGCTGGCCGATTGATCCCTGATTTCGGACAGGTTCTCGAGGACTTCCCTCTCATGTTCGATGTATCCCTTCACCACGTCGACGAGACGCGGAATAAGATCGGCCCGTTTTTTCAGGGAAACTTCGATATTTCCCCAGGCCTTTTCCGTGCGTTGCTGGACATAAATAAAATCGTTGTAGGAGAAACCAATGAAAAACAAAAATGAAAATCCCAGCACGGACGCGGAAGACACGAAATAGGTGATGGGACTGAAGGCTCCGTATAAACCAAACAGAACCATGACCAACAAAATACCCATGTTGAGTGCGATGTCCAGGCCCCAGAACCCTGCGCGCGTCTTGGCGGTTTTATGTTCGGATTCCGACCGGTTGGTAATCATGTAGGGGTCGTCCTCGTGTTCTTCAGTATCGCCAATTTCGAGCTCCGTCCCGGTGTCTTCATCCACCCGTGTGGGACCCAGGATATACAGTTCGTCGTCGGGTTCGATCCATTTTTCGATGTACTTTCGATCGCCACGGACCTTGGACATAGAATGTTCGGACGTAATGTCAGCTCCGTTGGGATTGACCTTGATTGAACCCTCACCGTCATCACATCGAAACGGCACATGCCGTGATTCCTCTTCAACGGTATCCCAGTTATCGTCGCCGTCCTTTTCTTTGATCTCGTAGTGGTAGTAAATACAGGGTTTTTCGCTAAGCGGTCCAGTGAGTAAATCCACGTCGTCCGGTATGGATGGTTTTCCCTTGATTTCGTTTAGGCCATAGGTCACCCCGGGGATTTTTACCGTGGGAAGATTTTCCATAAACCGTTTCTTGACGATGTTTGCAAATCCCACGTGTGTTCCGATAAAACCGGCAATCAGAGCAATACCCGCAAAGATCCACGACGCCGTGGGGTACAAGCTTGCGTACTCGAACTCATCCTCCGTTTGTTCTAATTGCTTTGTCTGTGAATCGTTCAATGGTACGTCTTTAAGGGGTTTGAGTCCCATGCCGTAGACGAACAGGTTTTCGGGGAATCGCGACCGCTGGTTGCGAATCCGTCTCACGGCTCTTTGCAGGTTGATTTGGAGTGCCGAAACGCGTTTGTATTCATCCGAGCTTAGCTTGTTCTTGTTTTGTGAAACGACGTTATTTAACGAGGACCACTGCTCGTCCCAGCTTATGTTGTTACGGCTTAACACATCCTGAATGGCACCACGTGTTTCCTGTTTTAAGTTATCGTATCGCTCGACGGAGGCTTTCAGGTCTCCCATTGTCATGTTAACTCCAAAGAAAGCAATTCCCATCAAGAGAAACAGGGACATCACTACAAGGTAAATCATGGTGTGATGAACTTTGAACATGTTGAATAAAATCACGAGGGCCATGGAAAGCAGGAAGATGGCCGCCCAGTTCTGGAACAGGCTCCAGGTCGCCATCCCGGAACGTGTGGATTGAGCCCCGTATTCGGAGATGATGGGGGAGTATTGTCCCTGTTTACCGTAGTCGATTTGCCAATATGAACCTTTGTCCACGGCCTTACCGAAGGTGAACACCTGGTCCCCGGGGTCGATGCGGTACTCCGTGTAACGCATGTCTCCGCTCTCGCGTTCGTGAGATTCCTTCACGTCGAAATTGACGGCCTCGGAGGGATTGATCCGGACGGATCCGCTCTCGTCTTTCAGCAGGAATGGAACGGAGCGTGTTACGTCCTTGACGGTTTCCCAGCTTCCCTCGTCATCACCGGTACCTTCCTCCCACCGTTCAACCAGGTAACGGTAATATACACATTCCTTGTTTTGATCGGGGGAGGTGAGTGTTTCATTCAGTACCGACGCTTTGCCGGCCACGTTTACGGGTCCGGGTAAAACGGCGTTGGCCTGAACCTGAGGAGTGCGTTCCAGCTCACGCATATCACGAATATTGGAAATCCCAAGCCGGGCCATTCCATAGCCACCGGCTATAAATGCTACAATAAGGATGATTTTGATGACGGTAAAAATAAATTTCTTCATTGATCCAAAAAGTCTGCCCTCATCTAATAGTGTAAAAGGTCAATGGATGCAATATTCCATGAAAAATTGATGATAACCCCTTATGAACCAGTGGCCAACAGCCAAATAGCCAATAAGCTAAAAACGAACTGATTGCTGAATGCTGAGTGCTGATAGCTAATGGCCAACCA
>JBDGPJ010000092.1:0-4472 GCA_042219695.1 bacterium | reverse complement strand
TCCGGCCCAAACCGTCCCTTGAATTCAATTAACTCGTGGCGGGTTTTCTTATGTGTCCGGTGTATCTGACTCAGGTAATAACGAAGCAACGGCAAAACGTTCGAGAGGGATCGCGGAAGCTCTACTTCGGAACTATTGAATTGAATACGTACCGGTGAAGTCTCGTTCGACTCGGAATCGATTTCCCATAACGTTCCTCCAATCGCATCCTCGAGCTGGATTAATTCCTGGTCTCTTTTGTTTACTACGGGAATGTATTCTCCGCCATCATCGATCCAGATTTCCTGAACGCTAAGCTTAAAATTTCGTTCAAACGCACTTAACAACCGCTCGACGAGGATATCGGACGGAAGGTCTCTGTTCAGTCCTTCCACGAGCTCATTGATGAATTCCAGGGGTTGATCGATGGTCCAGCTGGAATCATCGGAGGTTAGCTCCAATAACCGGCTTTCAAGGAATTCAAACCATTGTTCAAGAACTTCGGGTCCCGGATCGGTTAGGTCTTGGTCGGGTGGTACCGATACGTTCCAGGTCCCCACAGTACACTCGAATACAGTGTCCCCCGCGGGTTCGTCGGGCAATCGGTTAACCTCGATCTCAATACCATAATAATGCCTAAAATCGGACTGTAGACGTTCGATAAAAAGTCGAGGGTTGTCGACTTCGATCAGTTGATTGACAATTTCCAGCGAATTTTCCAAACCGGCTAATGAAGACATCTACACCGCTACCCTTCAATTGATAAATCAAGGCCGAATAATATTGTAGCAGATTAGCGATGTACAGTAACGCAGGTATGGGGGATGAGAAATCCAGACACCGGGAATCCCGGTACGTATCCTGCTCTAACGAAGATTCGGAGTGAGGAAATCAATCCTCCTGTACTCTTGTATCCGAGATTCACTACAGGGTACGATTGAATTATTGAGCCCGCTTGATGCATGAATTTTCAAATTTCACGCGTTAAGCGTCTCCACGAGACAACTGGCAAGCTCGAATCGTTGCATACAACAGTCGTAATACATTGGAATGTATTTACAGAGGGGTATTGCCGTAAAACTTTCTCAATAGCTTGCCGGCTGGGGAACCCAGCTAACCGAGCAGTCAATCAATAACGATGAGGGATTAACGAAGCTACTAGATTTGTTCGACAGTGTAATTGACTGCTCGGACGGCTGATCTTCAGATTGGAAACATTCCGACAGTCTTATTGGCGTAAATTTCCGAGTTAAAAGGGAAAATTATAAACCGTCCGGGAGAGCATTACAGAATCAGGCTCTCCCCGGAATTACAGGGTAATCGTCAAGACGACCAAACCACTGTAGATGGCGGATTTATACGTCGTTATAAACTACGTACCGAATTCCCAGGAGTTCAAATACTCCTCCTGCTCCGGAGTCAATTCGTCAATGCTTACACCGAGCGCGTCCAGCTTCAGTTCGGCGACTTCCTCGTCCACGACCCGTGGTACCGAGTGTACGTCGTGCTCCAGTTCTCCCCGGTTTTCCACGAGGTACTGGGCCGAAAGTGCCTGGTTGGCAAACGACATGTCCATCACTTCGGCAGGGTGTCCTTCCGCGGCAGCGAGGTTTACGAGTCGTCCTTCACCCAGGACGTAGATAGAACGCCCATCGCTCAGGCGATACTCCTGTAGACTTTGACGAACCTGGTTAATTTCTTCGGAAAGGTCTTCCAGTGCCTCTAAGTCAATCTCTACGTTGAAGTGACCGGAGTTCGCCACGATGGCACCGTCCGGCATAACCTCGAAATGCTCCCGTCGAATGACGTCTTTGTCACCGGTGGCCGTTACGAATACGTCACCGTCCACCGCTGCTTCGGCCATGGGCTTTACGTCGTAACCTTCCATGTGTGCCTCCAGGGCTCGGAGCGGATCGACCTCACAAACGGTCACCCGCGCTCCCATGCCGTCGGCACGCTTGGCAATTCCCTGACTGCACATCCCAAAACCACCCACGACCACGCTTTTACCGGCCATGAGCATATTCGTAGCTCGTATAATTCCATCGATGGTGCTCTGGCCCGTTCCGTAACGATTATCGAACAGGTGTTTTGTATCGGCGTCGTTAACCGCAATCACGGGAAATTCGAGCACGTCGTCATCGGCCATGGCGCGTAGTCGTATTACACCCGTAGTCGTTTCCTCGGTGCTACCAATAAGCTGAGTCTCGTCGACGTCATCCCGTTCTAAAATTGAACTTACGAGGTCGGCACCATCGTCCATGGTAATTTGAGGCTTGTGTTCGATAGCGGACTCAATGTGGGAGTAATAGGTGTCCTTGTCTTCACCATTTCTGGCAAAAACCGGGATTCCATGGTTTTCCACCAGCGCGGCGGCAACGTCGTCCTGTGTGGATAATGGATTGGACGCACATAAAACGAGGTCTGCCCCGCCGGCTTTCAGAGCGATGGCAAGGTTGGCCGTCTCCGTGGTGATGTGAAGACAGCCGGAAATTCGAATTCCATCGAGGGGCTTGTTTTCGGCAAAACGATCCTGGACCTGATCCAGTACTTCCATTGTCTGTCCGGCCCATTCGATACGCTTCTCCCCTTCATCGGCAAGTGAAGGATCCGTAATGTCACTTTTAACTGCTGTTGTCATAATAACTCAACTCCTTAAAAAATTGTCAAATTCAATCAACGAAACCTTTGCACGTTTGCACAATTGCGCAAACGTGCAAATAAATTTAGCTGTTTTTGTTTTCATGCTTTTCATAGCCACAAAAAAGCACAAGAAAATTAAACATTGATAAGTTTTCATCTATTTGTGTTTACCTGAAATCCGTGGCTTCCATCAGTCCAGAAAACATTTACCGAGTTCTCTTTTTATGGGTCACAAAACAGCACATAAGGCTAAAAATTAGTATCACAAATAGCTAAGGTCCGGCACTTTAAAAGCTATTAATGATTACCCGTGACTGTCTACTTAAGGTTCGTCCCACTCAGACAAAACACGAACGACAAAAAATCCAAAATGTTAAAAAAGTTTTTTGCTTTGATCTTTTTTTCAAAAAAGATCAGGAAATGAGCTCGTGGTCACCTACGTAGTCTCTTGCTTTTTCGAGAGAATCCTTGTCACCGATATCGAACCAGTCACCGGTAAACCGGTGGGCAAACACCGTGTCATTGTCGACCAACCACTGCACGAGCCAGCCGGGTTCGTCCGGGTTCCCGCCTTCGTCGAGGTACTCCTGTATTCGTGATAACCGGTCCTCGGGAAACACGTACATTCCGAGTGCCACGAGGTTGGACGGCGGTTCATCGGGCTTCTCCTGGAAATCCACGACCTCATCCCGTTCGTCGGCGTCCACGATCCCGTACTTCGACAATTTGCTTTCATCCTCGAACTCCAGCACCCCGATAACGGGTGTCTTGTGGTCCTCGAACGTATTGACCATGTCCTGCAGGGAGAACTCAAACAGGTTGTCCCCGGCTAATACCATCAAGTCATCATCAATTCCGGCTTCGTCGATGGAAAACTGTATATCTCCGATAGCGCCTCTCCGGGCGCCATCCTCGGTGGAACCGTCGTTGAGCACCGTAACTGGCCACGACCAGTCTGTTTGGGATTCCCATTCCTGGAATTCCCCGTGGAACTTGTCGTTGGTCACCACGACGACTTCGTTTACGTCATTGATTTGTTCGATCTTACGAAAAATATGATTCAGTATTGGTTCCCCGCCTACGTCAAGCAGGGGTTTAGGAGTATCTTTTGTAATCGGATACAGACGTGTTCCGTATCCGGCAGCAAGCACAAGTACTTTCACGAGGGACACCCCCAGGAAGATTTGAAAGCCCTATAGCGAATCATAATTTCGGGCAAATTGTCAATGTATTCGGTGTAATTTTTGAGGAAACGTTGAGGAGTCAACAACTATTTACAAATACTATCCGCTTAAAATCGTACATTTCCCCGCGAAGCGATACTGAAAGGTTAGAAAGAAACCACGCTCTAATGAAGGGTGTAATAAACCGACGTTACAAGACGTCCCGGTGCGCTGTGAAGAACCAGGTCCCGGAAATCCCGTAAAAACTCTACCGTCGAGTCTCCGGCCGTTCGCTCAATCAGGCATCCTTTTGAACCGGAGGATGAGGAGGAAACAGACGACGCCGAGGGTTTACCCCCCAGCGCTCCGGGCAGGTCCTTCGTCAGTCCCGCCACCCGTACCTCGATTCCACCATCATGATCCTCGTCGGTCACCGTCACGTCCACGCTGTTATCGTGCTTCCACGGTGCCTCGTAGTAATCGGCGTAGTAGAAGTGAAAATCATCCGACCCCACCGACGTGTCAAACCCCGCTTCGTGAAACATCCGCGTTGTCTCCTTCGATAAGTCGTACACCAGGTCATATTGATAATGGTTCGAAATATTGGTTGTGGTTTGTGTGTCCCCGCGGATCTCGCCAGCCTCGTCCGTGAATTCCATCATTACGGCTGTCCGTCCCACTAACTCT
>JBDGPJ010000091.1:3317-4632 GCA_042219695.1 bacterium | reverse complement strand
GCTAATTCAAAAGTATCGGAAAGAGTGTTTCGTGAGAGTTCAACTGTGGAAAATATTTTAGATGGTATTATTGAGGGAAATATCGAGCATCTTTTTGTCTATGGAATGAATTTAATCCGGGAATACCCGGGCAGGGAACGTGTTCGAGAAGCTCTTAATAGGCTGGAGACGCTTGCTGTTGCCGATTACCTTGAAAATGATTTAACGGATACGGCCGACGTAGTCTTGCCCTTAACCACTCAATTTGAGGAACCCGGTGTTATGGTGAATGTTGAGGGGAGAATACGGGCCCGACCGGAAGTCACACCTCCGGAGGAACGAATACTGCCCGGATGGAAAATGCTGAGCTTTTTTAAGCGCCGCGACGGATACTCGTCCCGACAGACGATCGTTTCCGATTACGCGGAAGACGACGACGTGTTTCCCGATGTCGAGCTGGAGGATGTACGTTCATCTTCGGAATGGCTCGAATCTTTTGAGCAGGATTCCGGTGAAGAGGTTTCCGTGGAATTAACGGATACCAGTGGAGAGTGGACCGTTTTTTCCGAACCATACCTCTGGAGCGGAGATCGACGGGCACAGCTGGGCGAATCGCTGGAAGTACTTATCCGTGATCCCGTGATTGAATGTAACCGTTCCGATTCCGGGACACTCGGTGCCGACCAGGACACGAGTCTGAATCTTTCCGTGAACGGGACATCATTAACTCGTTCCGTAGAAATCACGAACAATCCGCCGGAAGGAAGCCTATTTGTCCCCTGGAGGCTTCGGGATGATGAGTCGCTCGAACTATACGCCGGAAACAATACGTATAGACGACTTCAAGACGTCTCGTCCGGAGAAGTGGAGGAAGCAAAATGACAGTGTGGTTGCAGTATCTTGGGCTCAGTTCGGCAGCCACGGGATTTATTTATTATACCCTGGCCGTGATGCTAAAAACGGCTGTTATTCTTGGGGCTCTTATTGTCACGGTCGCCTGGATGCCCTGGTTTGAACGTAAAATTTTGGCGCGGATACAGTTGCGAGCTGGTCCCACTCACGTTGGATTCACAGGGAAATACGGGCTGTTCCAACCCATTGCCGATGGTATTAAATTACTATTGAAGGAAGACATCACCCCACTAAAAGCCTTTAAACCTATTTACCTGGTAGCACCGGCTATTGTCTCGGCTACTGCGCTTTTTACGTTTTCCGTAGTTCCGTTTGCCGGGGGTGAATACTGGACGTCCGACCTGACCAATTTAGCCGTTCACGAGGGACTCAATAATTTCTCCCTCGGATATATTACGAATATGAACCTGGCCGTCCTTTTTGT
>JBDGPJ010000091.1:0-3250 GCA_042219695.1 bacterium | reverse complement strand
GGGGTGGCCTGGGGAGGATGGGCGGGAGGAAGCAAATACAGTTTGATGGGGGGACTGAGGGCCAGCGCCCAAATGATTTCGTACGAATTGAGTCTTGGCTTAACGTTTCTCAGTATAGTCATGATTAACGAAACATTGAGCCTGGTGGAGATTGTTGAATTCCAGATGACGCACGGCTGGAACGTTATTTATCAACCGGTGGCTATGTGTTTATTTATTGTCTCGATGTTTGCGGAGACCAATCGCCTCCCGTTTGATCTACCGGAGGCGGAAACGGAGCTGGTGGGGGGCTACCACACGGAATACAGTTCCATGCGTTTCGGGCTATTTTTCCTTGGGGAGTACCTCCACATGATTGCCGTGAGTTCGTTGTGCACGGTGCTGTTCCTGGGAGGATGGCTTCCCCCGTTTCCGGAATGGGCGGGGTGGACGTCGCTCGCACATGGAATGAATAACAGTATTGGGGCCATTCCCTGGGTCGGTTCATATATTCTGTCCGTGCTGTTTGTCCTGACTCCACTGGCTATTTTTATGACGAAAGTCTTTGCCTTTATGTTTCTTTTTGTTTGGGTCCGTGGTACGTTCCCACGATTTCGATACGATCAGCTTATGAAAATCGGTTGGAAAGTTCTGCTTGAACTAGCATTTGTTAACTTATTTATTGCCGCGTTTATGCGTGCCTCCTGGCCCGAGCCCACCTGGTCTTGGATTATACTCCAGGGGCTACTGGCCATTATTTTCTTCTGGATTACGTGGAACGTTGAACTCGGTTCAAAATCTGACAATACGGTTACACTTGAAGATTGATGCTCACGGCCCGATTATAGGAGCCACGGGTAATCGAATCACGTTAATTTTTGTTGGGTGGAGTAGTAATACCAGGCTCAGTGAGTGTATATCTATGATTATTTTGGGTGGATCAAAATGCTGAAAGCACTTGTAAAAGGAATGTGGATCACGTTAAAAAAGATGTTCATGAAGCCACTTACGGTGGATTATCCCAGGGAGGTTCGGGACCGTCCCGATCGCTACCGTGGTCGACACGTTTTGACTCGCAATGAGGAGGGCCTCGAAAACTGCGTAGGTTGTGGACTGTGTGGGGCCTACTGTCCTGTGGATGCGATTTTTATCCAGGGCGAAGAAAATCCAGAGGATAATCCGGAATCGATTGGTGAACGATACGCTTCCGAATATGAAATTGATGCCAGTCGATGTATTTTTTGTGGTTATTGTGAGGATGCCTGTCCCACGGATGCCATAATTCTAACCTCGGAGTTCGAGATGAGTGTTGAACGCCGAGAAGACCTCCTCTGGGACAAGGACTTTTTAATGGAAGATGAACCCGCCGGTTCGTCCACCTG
Source organism: bacterium (assembly GCA_042219695.1). Lineage (GTDB taxonomy): Bacteria > T1Sed10-126 > T1Sed10-126 > T1Sed10-126 > JBDGPJ01 > JBDGPJ01. Next base: position 1,889 of record JBDGPJ010000091.1, on the reverse strand, counting down.
ACGAACTGTCAATGTCTTCAAGGAAAGGGTCCAATATTATCGTACGGTTTAACTTGATGATGTAACGAGGTCTATTATGGAGTTATTTCTATTTTATTTGTTGTCCATTGTCGCTCTTGCCTGTTCATTGGGGATGATTTTACAGCGACAGATGGTTTACAGTGTAGGCTTGATGATCATCGTCCTGCTATGTCTGGCCGGTCTGTACCTGACGTTGAAAGCTCCTTTTCTGGCCATGGTTCAAATTATCGTGTACGCCGGTGCTGTGATGGTATTGTTCGTATTCACCAGCATGATGATCGGTCAACAGGAGATCTCGGAACTATCAACTACGGACCCCGGACTCTGGATAGCGATGGGCATTGGAACTGTGTTTATTCTCGATATCTGGGTGCTCACATTAAAAATGCCGACGCCGTTCCAGATGCCCGGACACATGGAACGCCAGCTCAGGGGGGGGCACCCCGTGCAATACCTCGGTGAGATGCTGTTTAACAACTATATTGTTGCCCTGCAACTTGTTGCATTAATCATCCTTGTAGCTATTGTGGGCGCTATATACCTCTCCCGGATACCGGAACCCGTTGAAAAAACGTCGAGGGGAATGGTCGATACCACGGAGACGGACGAGGGAGAAATTTAATGGCTTCTTACGAGCATTATTTACTTATCGCCGGATTACTGTTCTCGATTGGATTACTGGGAGTATTGATTCGCCGTAACCTCGTCGTTGTTTTACTGTGTATTGAACTCATGTTAAACGCCGTTAATCTAATTTTTGTTTCCGCGAGTCATTTTCTGGGGGCGGGAGAAGGATTAATGTTTGTGTTTTTTGTACTTACAGTCAGCGCCGCCGAAGTCGCCGTCGGTTTAGCACTGGTCATATCCCTCTAAAACCGCTACGGAACGATCAATATTGACGATTTCTCGGAGATGAAATGGTAAGAATGTCCATTGAAACCATTACCTACGGCATATTGATTCCACCGCTCATTGCCATGGTTCTAAACGCCCTCCGCTATCGCTGGGGAAGGGATAGCACGAGCGGATGGATTGCTTCGCTTGCTGTTGCGGTATCGGCCGTTTTTGCTTGGGTTCTGTTTTTCGTTCACAGTTCACCTCGGAGCTGGGATCTATACACGTGGATCGAAACATCGTACTGGACGGCCCACATAGGTTTTCTGATTGACTCACTGACTGTGACCATGTTGCTGGTTGTAACAACCGTGTCGGCGTGTGTCCACTTTTACTCCCTGGAATACATGGAAGAAGACGAGGGTATTCAGCGTTTTTTCTTATATTTAAACCTGTTTGTCTTTTCAATGCTCATTCTCGTAGTGGCTAATAATATCCTGATGATGTTTATTGGATGGGAAGGAGTAGGATTGTGTAGTTACCTGCTCATAAGTTTTTGGTACGAACGTGAGTCGGCACGCAAGGCGGGAAGGAAAGCCTTCATCGTCAACCGGCTCGGTGACTTCTGTTTCCTCATCGGAATATTCCTCATTATACAAAATTTTTGGGCCGTTGATTTCCTCGCCATTAAATCACAGGTTGAATCGTCACTTCATACCATCCCCCCCCACATGTTAGCCAGCATTGGGCTTTTGTTGTTCGGGGGAGCCGTGGGAAAGAGCGCACAGTTTCCACTCTACGTGTGGTTGCCCGATGCCATGGAAGGTCCGACTCCTGTGAGCAGTCTTATTCACGCTGCAACCATGGTTACGGCCGGAGTGTACTTGATTGCACGACTGTATTTTTTGTATTCCTTACCGGCTTTGGAGGGAGTGGGACTGGTCATTGCGGGAATTGGAACGATTACCGCGCTCTACGCGGCCACCGTCGCCCTCGTTCACCATGACATGAAACGTATCCTTGCGTTTTCCACG
>JBDGPJ010000090.1:9338-9641 GCA_042219695.1 bacterium | reverse complement strand
GAAAAACGGATTCAATTTAAGTATACAACGGAATTATCGAAGGATTTCAAAAGAGCCTCCAAGCGTAAGACTTGAATAATCAAATAAAACAAGCTGTAATAGGATGTTGGAAGCAGGTGGCGGGAAAGTCGAATTAACTTTCAGACCAATTGAGGTTGAAGGACATGGGGACTCCTGTAATTGGTGTAACGGGGACTATCGGAACCGGGAAAAGTACGTTTTGTCGTTTTCTTGCGGAAAAGGGGGGCGAACACCTCGACGCCGATACTATTGCAAAAGATCTTATGAAACCCGGTCATGCGG
>JBDGPJ010000090.1:0-9223 GCA_042219695.1 bacterium | reverse complement strand
CATATCCAGGATGTCGTATCACAATCACGAAAAAGTTTTTACGTCATTGATGCCCCACTATTGTTTGAAGCTGGTGTTGATACGTTGTGTGATTGGACCGTGGTGATAACGGCAACCGAGGAATCGGTTGAAAAACGCATGGAAGTTCGAGGTTTTTCGTCCGATCAGATTGAGAGACGTCGTAAACGACAGATGTCCGAACAGGAAAAGATAAAACGAGCCGATCAGGTTATCGAAAATAACGAAGACCTCGATGACCTCCGTTCGGAAGCTATGGAACTTTATGAGCGCATTGAACAGCGGGATTTCAACTCGGTGGATCAGTAAGTTTTACTCAAGGGATCCTCCTTTGTGAACCGCAGTGAGTGTTTGATGCGTTATTCATAATGTTTCTTTCGATTTGGGAGTACGGCTACCTCTTATTCTGGCAGGGAAATGTTATACTCCGTCAAACGGATCTAAGTTCGGCTATTTTGTAAAAACCCCTCACTCGAGATACCTTGTTGGATGATTTGTTATGGGTCAGGTGGAAATGGATGCCGAGTTAAAAAAAGTTGTATCCCAGATTGATGACCTACCCACTTTACCTGCTGTTGTGACTCGGATCATTGGTATGGTGGAGGATCCGTCGACCTCGGCCGAGGACTTGAATAAAGTTATCAGTCAAGACCCTTCCCTGACGGCGAAGGTCCTCAAACTGGTCAATAGTGCTTTTTACGGTTTCTCCCGGCGAATTTCAACTGTAACGGAGGCTGTGGTTATTCTCGGCTTTAATACCGTGAAAAGTTTAGCCGTGAGTGCTTCCGTGTTTGAGGTTTTTGAAGGGGGGGGCTCCCGACGGTTTGACCGGGTTGGAATGTGGGAGCATTCTATCGCAACGGGTGTAGGGGCCGAGATGATTGGGAAACGCATACGATATCCAAACGTGGAAGAAATTATGGTGGCCGGCATTCTGCACAGTATTGGGAAAGTTGTTATTGATTTATACATGCAGGACAAAGTCGAACAGATCCTGGACTACGTTAAAACTAACAAATGTTCCATGCTGGAAGCCGAACGGGATATCATCGGTGTCGATCATCCTCGAATCGGGGGATGGTTGGCTGAACAATGGAATTTGCCTGATAACATTGTGACGGCGATACGCTTTTACCATCAGCCCCGGGAGGCTCCCGAGGACAAGCGCACGTTACCGATGTTAATTCACATTGGAGACATTTTGGCTCGGACAAAAAATATTGGGTGGACCGGCGACAGTGAGATTCCTCCTTTTCGGGAGGAAAACTGGAAGGAACTCGGAGTGGAAGAAGAAGATATAAAAGATATACTGAATCAACTTGAGGATCGCATGGATAATGCCGATGCTTTTCTTGAGATGTCAGAAAATTCCGACGGGGATGATTCGTAATGGCCCGTTACAGTAAACGGCAAAGTTCGAACTGGTCATTTAGTTCAACTGCACTGGGCTGGAGTATTACCGCTCTTGCTGTGCTGTTGGTTATTGTTCTTCTTATTGGTGGCTATATCGGCTATGGGATGGGATACCGGCAGGGTAAAAAAGTAGCAAAACAGGAGTTCCAGGAATCGAGGAAACAAAAAATGGGCCCTCCGGGGGAGAAACAGAAGCAGAGCCGGATGACAGGTCGATCCGGGACCACACCTGTACGCGGGAAAGATGGTGCCTTTAGTGGGAAGGATTTGGGGTTTCTCGGGAAAAAAGAAGAAGGTTCTTCGACGGATACGGCTTCCCGGGAAGAACAAACATCGAAACCGGAAAAATCCCCGCGTGAGAAATCGAAGTCCACGCCGGATACGATACCGGTTGCCACGGGTTCGTCGAAAAAGGAATCTTCTTCCGTAATGAAGGAGATGACCAGCAAGCCCGGGAAAACTCCACGGAAATCCAAAGACCAAAAGGATTCGCAAAAAAGTGCTAAACCTACCGGGGAAAGCAAGGCTGAAACCCCCCCATTGCCCGGTTCCGATACTCCCGAGTCCTATTTCACCATTCAAACCGTCTCCAGCCATAAGAAGAAGAACGCCGATCGAGCGGCCCGCCGGTTACGAAACCGTGGGCATTCCGTGATGGTCCGAAAAGCCAGGGTGAGTGGAGATACCTGGTTTCGCGTGCGTGTAGGAGTTTTTCCCTCCCGTTCAGCTGCTTCTAAGTACGCGGATGAAATGGTAAAAGACGGAGATATTGAGGACTACTGGATCAGCAAGGTCGAGCGGTAATACGGTACGTAATTCTTTAACCAACCTTTTTCTACCTTCCCATTTGTACGGATAGTTCTTGTTGTTAATACTTAACACACCTCAGTTGAGGATATTGAAGGTTAGTGATTGGATAGTTTCGTTGATTCATCTTAGTAAATAAAACCAGGGTTCAATCATCGTTTTTAAAAATGCACCGTATATGCCGAAATGTTCTATTGAGCCTGGGTGTTTTTTTAACTCCGTGATTTGGGTTAATCCCTGGAACATTCGGCCTTGGTTTGGGGATACACAATATCTGAGTATAGAAGTAATTTTTCTGAAGTTTCCTCAATGAAAGAATGGGACTATAGATAATACTACGTATGGGACGTCCCGGGGGAATTTGGCAGAGAAGACGTACGTGAGTCGGCCAAACACATGAAGGCGTGAATCTCAGTACGGTGCTGATAAGAATGACCGTGTTTATTATTACCGGAGTACTTGTGTTTCAGAAATTTAATTCTACCCTTATCAAGTTTTGAAAAAACGTAACTGATTGATTCTGTGGATAATTTAGCGTTCAATACCGACAAGCTCGTCTGTTATTTTCTGGATCTGAATTGCTTAAATCACATCTAAAGGAGTCGAAGCTATGTCAGAAGTGTTAGTCGTTGGTTCACTCGCCTTTGATTCAATTCGTACGCCCCATGGGGAAGTTGAGGAAGAACCGGGTGGTGCGGCCACCTATTTTAGTCTCGGGGCCAGCCATTTTACCGACGTTAACCTCGTAGGTATTGTGGGAGGCGATTTTGATAAAAGTCTGTTGAACAAAATGGGTCAAAGAGGGATTGATTATTCCGGCTTGACCATCAAGGAGGACGAAAAAACGTTTCGCTGGGAAGGCTTTTACGAGTCCGATCTCGAGGCTCAGACTGAAGATACTCAAATGAATGTCTTCTCGGACTTCGATCCGGAACTTTCCGAGGAATATCGTAACACTCCGTACGTGTTTTTAGCCAACATCGATCCGGAACTTCAGTTGTCCGTTCTCGATCAGATCAATAATCCGCGGATTGTTGCCTGTGATACGATGAATTTCTGGATTGAGGGGAAAACGGAAGCCTTGAATCGGGTCCTCGAACAGGTCGATTTCTTTTTTCTTAACGACAAAGAAGCCGAAATGATGACCGGGGAAAGCAATCTCGTGACTGCCGGGCAGAAACTCCGTGAAAAGGGCCCCTCCGTGGTGATCATCAAAAAAGGTGAGCACGGAGTGTTTATGGTGGGCCAGGACTGGAAATTTATTCTTCCCGGCTTTCCCGTGGCCCTGGTGAAGGATCCGACGGGAGCAGGGGACAGTTTTGGTGGGGGTTTCATGGGATATTTGGCAAGTCAGGAGTACAACGGCTTTGAAACCCTGAAGTCGTCGCTGGTTCACGGGAACATTGTGGCATCCTTTACGGTAGAAGAATTTGGGCTCGGTGGCTTGATGGATCTCGAGGACTGGGATGTTGAGGAACGGTATCAGCGGTTCGTTCGTCAGACTCACTTTGATATTTAACGGTCAGTTATTCGCGGTATCAATTTTCAGACATTTCAGGAGTCGATTGAGTAGAGGTGTTTCTTAATGAATTCTCCGAATAAAACTTCCGTGGGTGTAATCGGTCTTGGTACGGTAGGCAGTCATGTGGCACGCCGTCTCGTGGAGCGGCGGGAAAACTTAGAAACGAGGAGTGGCGCCAGGATAGAATTGACCGATGTGGCCGATATCCAGTTCCCCGATTCCCTTCAGGATGTTCTATCGGACGTTACCTGTTACGAAGACGCCTTCGAACTCATTGAAAATTCGAACTGTGACGTCGTAGTCGAGTTAATCGGTGGTCTTGAACCGGCCGAGGAGGTTATTTGCACTGCTTTAAAAAATGGCAAGGATGTCGTAACTGCTAATAAAGAATTGCTCGCCAAACGTGGTTCACGCATTGTGGACGTTGTCGAACGAACCGGTTCACGTCTACGTTTCGAAGCCAGTGTAGGAGGGAGCATTCCTATAATACGTTCGCTCCGTGAAGGATTCGTCGATACCAACGTAAAAGCTATTTATGGGATTATAAACGGTACGGCCAACTACGTTTTAACTCGTATGGAACGGGAGGGACAGTCGTTTGAAGAGGCGTTGTCCATGGCCCAGGAAAAGGGTTACGCGGAAGCCGATCCCACGTATGACATAGAAGGAGACGACAGTGCTCATAAAGTAGCAATACTGGCAGCCCTTGGATTTGGTTGTCGAATTTCAATGGATTCGATCCACTGTGAAGGTATCACTCGTATTACTCCGGAAATTCTTGAAGATGCACGGAGTCTGGGTTATACAATTAAATTATTGGGAATAGCCAAACGTACTGGAGAAGGTCTTGACGTTCGGGTTCATCCTACGATGATACCGGAAGAGACTGCTCTGTCCGCCGTTCGGGATGAGTACAACGCGGTCTTCACAAAAGCAAACCCGCTTGGATCGTCCATGTTATATGGAAAAGGTGCCGGTGGTGCACCGACTGCAACGGCAATAATTGGCGATGTTGTATCCCTGGCTTCCAGGGATGACACGGATCATGCCCCTTATTATTTTGATGAAAATGTTCAACTGTTACCCACGAAAGACATCGTGTGCCGTTACTATTTACGGTTGATGGCTCTTGATCAACCAGGAGTACTGGCTCGGGTGACGAAAATTTTAGGGGAACATCAAATTAGTATAGATTCGGTGATTCAACACGGTCGTTCCGATTACGATGAAGTCCCTGTGATTTTGACGACGCACCGGGCCGAGGAAGGAAATATGCGAGACGCCGTCGAACAGATTTCAAACCTGGATGAAATTGGAGCCGATCCGGTCTTCTTACGAATCGAGGATGATTTTGATCACTAAGTGACATCGATTCCCGCTACCGAGTAAAATAAAGTGATAGAATTCATATTGGCTTAATAATTTTTGAGTAACGTAGAGAGGTACACCATGGATACGAAAACTCTGCTTGTTGTCCCCGACGGGATGGCTGATTGGGAACAGCCATCTCTTGGTGACAAAACACCGTTGGAAGTGGCAAAAACTCCAAATTTGGACCGGTTGACCCGTCAGGGGCGACTGCATCGTCTTCATAATATCCCCAAAGGTTGTCCCGCGGATTCTGCTATTGCTAATTTAGCCCTCCTGGGTTACGACCCCCGTGAATATCACCTTGGACGGGGCCCCCTCGAGGCTCTCAATCTTGGTATCAAGTTTAAGGATGGGGAGGTTGCGTTTCGCTGTAATTTGGTCAACGTGAATGAACACGATGTCCTTGTTGATTACTCCGCGGGCAATTTACGGACCGATATTGCACGTGATTTATTTGAGGATTTGAATAAAGAGTTTGGTCGGGACGGATTCAGATTTTACCCGGGAGTCCGTTACCGGGGTGTGCTTGTTGTTGAAGGAATGGGAGACGTGGTTTGTCAACCACCTCACGACGAGATGGGAGAAAAAATACAAGATATTTTTCCCAGCGGTGAGGGAAGCGACCGATTGCAGCAGATGATGGTGGAATCCCGGGATTTACTTGAAAACCATCCCATTAATATGCGCTTTAAGGAAAAGGGAGAAACTATAGCTAATATGGCCTGGCCCTGGGGCAATGGCGTCGTTCGTGATCTCCCCTCGATTGAGGATCGTTATGGATTGAGCGGATCCGTGGTGGCCGGGGTTGACTTGATTAATGGATTGAGTTTGGCCGTGGGATTTGAGAAACGTGAGGTTGAAGGTGCAACGGGGGATTACGACACCGATATGGAGGCAAAGGGGAAGGCCGCCGTGGAGGAATTAGAAAATCATGATCTGGTATTTGTTCACCTCGAGGCCATTGATGAGGCCGGACACGACGGGGATGCTGAGCTCAAAGTTGAAATGATCGAACGCTGGGACCGTGAGCTTCTCAAGCCGATAGTGGCCGAGTACGAGCGGCGAGACATGCGAATAGCCCTTGGACCCGATCACTACACTCCCATTCAAAAGAGAACCCATATCGACGATCCCGTGCCCTTCCTGATCGTGGATGGTGATGCAAACGACGATCACCGGTTTCGCGAATCCGATGCCGAACAGGCCCCGTTTGTGGAGGAAGGGTGGCAAGCATTGGCTCAGTGGTATAAGAACGATTTGGATAATCCTTTTCAACCGTAGGCGGAGGTTATAGCGCTTGGAACCGGTCAAGAAAAAGGGTAGCCACGGATTGTAGGGTTTGCTGATTTTTCTCGGATTAAATTGGGTTCGGGGAAAAAAATGAAATGGAAGTGAGGAGTTGGATTTTTTTAAGAATTTTTGGTATCTCTACGAACTTTATTATTTGATGAAGAACTTTAAGTAACGTTGAATGGACCACGTAATTGAAATAGTTTGTCTCTTTTTTTGGTGCAACAGGTTAGAATAAATTTTTGTTTGGTCTTGTTTTTCCTCTTTGGCAGTAAATTATTCGTGTTTTCTTTATGCTTACTCTTTGATTCGTTGGTAATAGTATGGGTGTTTCGAAGCAACACCGGATTCGATTTGTAAGTTATTAATCAAGTAACCACGAAGAAGCAATTGTGCCGTTTCGGGTTTTTCGGGAACGTAAGGGGCTGTGTGAAGCATAGCTTCAAATGAAGCAAATCATTACGTTAGTAGAAAAAATATGATGTTTGAACTATAATCCTTACTTTCCAAATAAAACGTACCACTCCCGGCTTCAGCAACTGAAAAGGGAATTTTTGGATCGCGAAGTAGTGTCTATTGAAACGGGAGGCAATCAACGTTGTCATTTTACGTACAAAAATATGGTGGTAGCTCCGTTGCTAATCCGGATAAAATGAAGAACGCGGCCAGCCGGATCGTGGACACGGCCGAGGACGGGAATCAAGTCCTTGCCGTAGTGTCCGCCCTCGGTGACACGACCGACGAATTAATTGATCTGGCTCGCGAGGTTTCCGGAACTCATCCCAAGCGGGAAATGGATCTACTAATGTCCACCGGGGAAGTTATGAGCAGTGCACTTCTGGCCATGGCGATTGAGGATCTCGGGCATCCTGCCGTGGCTCTTACAGCCCACCAAATGGGTATCAAAACGGATGTTGCTCATACAAAAGCACGAATTCTGAATATTGATGGACAACGAATCTGGGATGAACTGGACCAGGATAAAATTGTCGTAGCAGCCGGTTTTCAGGGGGTTACGGAAGACCGTGATATCACCACGCTGGGTCGGGGTGGTTCGGATACAACGGCCGTGGCGCTCGCGGCGGTTCTCGAAGCCGATGAATGTGAAATTTATTCCGACGTGGACGGAGTGTTTACGGCCGATCCACGACGGGTTGATTCAGCCCATAAAATTGATCGAGTTAATTACGAGGAAATGCTGGAACTTGCCAGCCTGGGTACCGAAGTTTTACAGGTTAGGGCCGTTGAGTTCGCCTGGAAATACGGCGTAAAAATACACGTTCGTTCCAGTTTTCACGAGGAACCCGGTACCATTATTACGTCAGGAGGAGACGACATGGAAGAAGTTGATGTTCGAGCGGTAACGGCGGATATAGATCAATCCCGTATTTCGGTGATCGACGTACCCGATAAGCCGGGTATAGCTGGAGAGATTTTTGGTTCGTTATCGGAGCAAAATATTAACGTCGATATGATTATCCAGAGTAGTGCTGCCCGAAAAGAGGCCGAAAACGACATATCATTTACCATCTCCCGCGATGATTTTGAGGACGCTCTCGATGCTATTGAAGAGGTATTAAGCGGGGTCGGTGGTGAGGGTATTACTACCGATGATGATATTGCGAAAGTATCCGTGGTGGGTACGGGTATGAGGAATCATCCGGGTGTCGCGAAAAAGTACGCCCGGGCCGAGGGGGATAACTGGGTGGACATCGACAAAACTATCGAAGCGTGGCAACGGGAGGATCATCGTTACGACCCGGACGAATGGCACGAGTGGGAATCGATCCCTGAAGAGGAGTTTGACGTGAACGGCGTGAGCCATCCGAACCTGCGGGAATACGTGCTTGAGCGAGCGATCAAACTCGAACTCGCTGACGATGTCGTCGGCACGTTTACCGAAGACGGCGATCGAATCGGAAACATTCGCCGGACAGCACGACGGTTCGTTGAGGCGAACGGAACGGCCGCCCGCAACGAACTCCGCGGCGAGCTGGTTTCACAAGTGTATACCCAGTGGAATCAACTGGGAACGCCTGCGTACTACTGTGATTTCTCGAATACGTTCGATGTCGGGCCAGCACCGCTCGAAAACACGTGGGTGAAACAGCTCAAGGGCTGGTTCGATTCGCTATACCAACGTTTCAAACAGAAACTCCGGGAGCTATCCAACCGGATTGGACTCACCGAACTGGAAACTCGCTCGGCGGTTCCAGAAACTATCCCTCTCCCCAGCGTATCGGGGGTCCGACTGTCGAAGGTATTCAGCGTCGGCCCCGAAGACATCTCCAGTAGTTCGTCAGCTATCCCGGCTGGCTTGGTAGAGCGGGCCGATGCGTACGATCGCTACTACGATAAGCTCTACTCGAACACGACGGAGCGTGCCGCCACGCCGCGGATCAAGAAGGCTAACTCCTACCCGGAGTTGCTCGAAAACCGCGAAACAAATCAAAGTGACACGTACGTGAAACAGTTTGGAACGAACGCGGCCGATGCAATCGTTATCGGTGACACGGCACAATCGATCCTCCAAGCTGGCTCTGACGTCTCCTCGCTGCTTGGAAGCCTCGAAGCTATTTCGTCTGCCGTGGAGCCAACTACGGCGGGCGTACTTGCCGGGGTCGGCAAATCTATTCTTCAGGTGCCGGAGTATCACGCGGAGACAGGAGACATTCTCGAACCGGAAATCAAGGGTCGTGACGACACGACATACGGAGATGTCTGGCGGTTCCCGTACGGTGACGACCATATCCGTATGAACCGGTTGAAGTACGTCACCCGGGAGTCGATTATGGAAACGCT
>JBDGPJ010000009.1:17505-19142 GCA_042219695.1 bacterium | reverse complement strand
CTTGCACTGCTTTTGTTCACGTTTAAAACCGGTATTGTGATTTCCGTTTTCTGTTTTAACTGGTTGATTTGTTGCTGATTGATTTCAATACGCTGTTTTAGTTCATTCCAGTTATAGAAATAACCGTTCTCCCGTATCGACTTCTTAATGGCTTTTGCAATACGTGTGGAGGTCATTTTCATCAATTCATTCTGAGTCATTTTGTTCAAGTTTGTTTTGGTTTGGGATTTTGATTTTGATTTGGATTCTTCCTGCTGTTCGGTCTCAGCCGTTTCCTGAGCCTGCTCATCGGTTGTGGGGGAAGTACCCGCCGCCGTCGATTTTTCAGCAGTAGTTCCTCCCTGAGATTCCCCACCAATGGACGGTAATGTTTCTTTTGAAGTAGAGGATGGTCCTCGCAGGGGGGGGGTTCCATTATCGCCGGTTTTTCTCTTACCCCGTTTCTGACGACCACTCCCTTGATACTGGGAGCGTGTTGCCGAGGATGGCTGACGATTTCCGGTCGAAGCACTACCGGCTACGTAAAAGATCGGCGCAAGAAAATCCTGGTAGTAATTGGCCGAAACTCCATGATCGAGAAGTATTCGACGCACCGGTTCCAGACTCTGGAAGGACTTGCGTTTCTGTCGCGTATTGATTACCGCGCGCGCCGCCTCAAAGTTAATATTTTTAATTCGTGAAAGATCGTCAATGGAAACCGTGTTAATGTCCACGTCCAGCTCGGTGCGATAGACAATTGTATTAACAATGTTCTCCGTCATACCCTGTACGCGAAGCAGTTCACTGTACGACCGGAACGGACCAAATGTCTCGCGATACAAGACAATCTGACGGGCCAGCTCCTCACGTCGACGGGGGCGGTCTTCATCGGGGGTAAGCCCCTGTATTTTAGAAATTTTAGCCTGAGACGCCAGATTGAGATTGATCGAAAGCGGGGTGATTTGTTGGAGATCGTCACTGACGCGTTGGGTGGTCCGCTTCGATTCGGCGGCACTCTCAATAACGTGAGGGGTCAGAAATACGATTAGCTCCCGTTTATCGGTGGCCTGGCTGGAAGAGCTGAATAGATTCCCGACCACGGGGACGTCTTTTAAGAATGGTACTCCCTGGGTATTTTCCTGATTTTCTTCCTGGATTAATCCTCCGATAACCACCGTTTGCCCGTCCGGTACCAGCACGGAATTACTTGTCGTTCGACGGGTGGTTTGTGTTTGAACATTGGCAGCCTGTGGCTGAGTAAACTGGTCGCTGGAGATACTGAGATCCATGAGAACGTTACGATCGGAGGTGATCGTGGGAGTCACTTACAACACCCTGATCGGTCTGAGTCTGTACAAGAATTTGTTGTTCGTCACCCACGCGTATGGAAGCCTGTTCATTGTTAATCGCGGTAATTTGTGGTTTGGCAAGAACCTCGGATCGGTTACGGCTGGATAGAACATCGATCACCGCCTGAAAATTATTTTTGTTTAATATGGCGGAGAATGAACCGCTACCGGCAAGCTGGGCCCCGGCCTCACCGGAAAGTATCGCCTGAGCGTCATTGATACTCCCCTGGGCACTTTGATTGATGATCCACCGGGAACCAAACTGCTGTCCCTTGGTTAATGTGTACTCGAGTATGATTCCCTCAATAA
>JBDGPJ010000009.1:15680-17495 GCA_042219695.1 bacterium | reverse complement strand
CGATTCGGGTTGAGGAACCACTGGTAGCGAAATTGCTGACCCTCATTCAAGTTATACTCAAGAATAATCCCTTCAATAAACACCTGTTTCTGCCAGCGATCAAGACGGGAAATAACGCGCTGTACCTGATCCACTGAGTTTTGGGAAGCCGTAAATATAATACTGTTTGTTGCCTGATCGGAAGCAAAGGAAACATTCAAATCCATGTCCTGCTGAATCGATTGAAGGGAGGGTAGTATTTGACTGGCCCTGGTGTGACGAAGGTAAACCACCCGTGTCACTTTCCCGCTACGATCCATTTTCTTGATCATATCACGAAGTTTCCCAACTCGATTATTGGGCACCATTAGTGAAATACGTTCTTCGTCGGAAAACAGCACCGTTCCCAGGTTTCGCTGTCTTATAGCATTAGCCAGTGCCGATGCCTGCACGTGAGCCGGGAAATAGGTAATTACTTTCTGTTTTTCTTGAACCTGTGTGTCCAGTTTCTCCAAAACATCCCGTATAAAGTTTGCGTCACGTTTTTTGACGGAAAATATAATCAAATTCTCACTCGAATGGATTACTCGTGCGGATCCCTGGGAAGGAGGTTCGAAACCAAACAACAACCTTCGTTGTTGTTGTTGTTGTTGACCCTCGTCCTCACGGGCTTGATCAAGTTCACTAAAATAGCTCGTTAAATCCGAGGCAAGCTGTCGGCCTGATACAAACTGGGGAGTGTACGTAATGATCTCTCTCCCGCGTTTAATCTCCTCTTTATCCACGTCACTAAGAAGTTCTCGCACTTCTTTAAAGTTCTGGGGATCCTTTGACCGCAGAAGGATGACATTATTTTGGCGCATGACCATGTCCACCTTTACAAGGCCGGACTGACGGATCAAATCAATCAGCCGGTCGATGGGCATGGCGTTGACACTATACCAGTCCCAATAAAATTCCTGAGGATTAACGAGACTTTTTTGTATTTTGGAGATGAGGCTCTTGATTTGGTTACGTCCACTGGGAGGACCCATTAGCAGAATGGAGTCATCCATTTCGAGAGCTCGCACATCCTGTCCAATACCGGCCCCCGTAAACGTCAGCGCCTGTCCCCCCCCTACCGCCCTCGTACCGAGTATATCAGTTAGTTTATCCAGGATACGGCTGGGATCTCCGCGGTCGATCGTAATAACTTCCACGGATGCGTCCGTGAGGTTTTCCTTGTCAATATTATTGAGGAATTTCAAGGCTCGATCCAGGTCATCCTTCTCTTTGGAAGAAAGAAGCAGGTAACCAAGCTGACGCATAAATGCTTCGATTTGTACGTAACCCATCTTCGAAATAATATTCTGCATTTGGGCCGGGGGTATATTCTCAATTTCGTACCATTGTAGACTACGCCCGGAAATCGAATCAAAATTCTCTCGATCGATTTTGTTTAGAAAATTTATGACTTCATTCAGCTTTTCCTCGGAATTAGAGGAGAGTAGTAGAAAATTCTGGCGAAAGAACTGTATTTCTATACGAACGCCACCGAGCTTACCAATTAACTCACGGAGTCTCGGAGCCGGTACATTTTGAACGTGATACCATTTGAATGAATTATTTTGAATATAGTCTTCTTTCCCCTCCATAATGTCATTGATCATCTGCTCGGCCGTCTCCTGGATATCCTCGGGCCCAAAGATAATAATTCGTTCCATTTCGGGAAAGGGGACAATTCTCGATGCCTGTAATAGCAAATCTAATTCCACCCGAGTCGCCTCTTCGATAAGATCCATCGCTTCCTGGGCATCGTCAAAATCAAACGTAAGGGATGTGATCTGCTGAAGGGGA
>JBDGPJ010000009.1:5570-15670 GCA_042219695.1 bacterium | reverse complement strand
CAGTCCCATGATCGCATTAACCTTTCGTGCTATATCCTCGGCATTGTAACCGCTGACATCAACGAACCGGTAATGTTCCTGTAAACGTCCGCCCTCCGGTTTATCCAGGGTCTTTGTTAATCCACGGATTCTCTTAACAAGTACCTTCTCTCCGTAAACCAGGATAGACTGGGTAGCCGGATTAGCCACGATATTTGCTTTTTCCCCGAGGGGTAAAAGTTCCCTCAGTTGACTAACCAACGTACGAGGGTCACGGTGGGTCAGTTTCATAACCTTAACCCCGAACTTCTGGTTGGGTTTGTCGATGTTTTGTATGATCTTGTACAACCGTTTCTGGTTGTTAGCAAGATCCGTGATGGTTAGTGAATTACTGTTCCCATCGGCCACGATACTGGAATTTTCCGCCATCAGCGCGTCCTTAAATCGAGTGGCCATTTCCTGGCTGGCGGATAGATAAGTTAACTGGTAAGTTACAGTGACCATGTTGTTACCCTCGTAACCTTCCAATTCCTCGGGTTCAAGAACGGGAATGCCCTTTCGGATGGCCTGGCGTTTTGGAACAATCTTCATCACGTTTCCATCCGATACCCGGGAAAGCCCCTTTACGTCAAGAATGGTATCGAGGGCGCGCAACGCAGTTACCTTGCGCAGGTGCACGGTTACGGATAGTTCACTGAGCGATCGATCTCGCACCGCTTCCGTAAGCACGATATTCCAGTTGGCGATCTCGGCTAATGTACGGAGAACATCCTGTAGATTAGCGTCCTTAAAATCGATCGAAATCAACTGGGGATGGCCATAAACCAGGAACTCAGTCGACAGGGTCGTGTCCCCGTCGTCGGCGGTCGTCACCGAGGCCCGTAAACGGTTACGTTTGGAATCCTTACCCACTCGGTAAAGATCCACTGTTGCTCGACCACTTCTGTTGGTTTTTTTACGAGTCTGAATCCCATCACGTTCGAGGTCCACGTCCATTAATCCACCACCGGTAATATTTTCAAATTGAACCGGGACATCCGGAATTGGATTGCCGTATTCATCCCGGACCTCGACGGTAATCGGTTTTTCCACACCCTGTCCAAACATCGCTTCCTGTTTATCCCCGGACACTTTTACAATTTCATGGGGCTTACCGGGTTTTACGTTTACCATAAAGTTTACCAACAAATCGTATTGGGGGACGTACGCTTCAATTACACGCGTACCGGCACGATTGTCGGGGCGAAACTCAACCTGTGCGATTCCCGATCGATTGGTCTGAGTTTTTACCTGAGAGGTTCCTTTTTCTCCCAGCGCTCCTCCACCGTGAGTCAGTGAATACATGACCTTTTCCCCCTCAACGGGGCTATCCTGACCATTCGTTAGTTTCACGGTTAACGATTGTGATTCTATAGCCTTTACGGAAAATTCACGCCGTAACTTGGTATCGGCCTTACGTAATCGGTATCGGCTTGCAGGGTCCACGGCCATACTCCCCTTTTTCACGGCGGCCTTTCCCTTTTGGGCAGTGGCCATTGAAGCCGTGTCCGCCTGTTCCCCTTTAAACTTTTCGGGGATTTTGTCTTTCTTCAAAACGTCAACAATAATCTGATTTCCCGGCGATTTTCGGTATACGTTAAAGTGCTTATTCCAATTTTTCAGATCGATGACAACCCGTGTCACGTTCATGGGCTTGATTCTGTACTGACTATGCCGAACCCGTAAGTTATTGGGAAATCCGATTTCAAGGGGTGCTTCGGGAAGCTTATCCACCGAGTTCGGTATATCAACGATAATCATTGGAGGTTTCATAATGTTTGAAACGATAAAGTCGACGCCACCGGTGGCCTTAATCGTGTAACGAACGCGATCGCCCAGTTCCTTGGCCGTAACTCCATAAACGGCTTCGGAATGTCCCTTCGGTTTCTCGTAGTCGGAGTTTACGTGACGAACTTCTCCCTTGATCTGCCGGCGATCGACGTCCGGGGGTCTCGGAGAAGTTTCAGGTGGATTCTTAACGGGTGAGAACTCGTCCGTTCCTCCACGATCTTGATAAGGTACGGTAGCAGCGCCATCTTTTTTTGGGACAAAAAAGGTATTATCGGCAATCTTCTGAACGGAGGCCGATTTGGATGGAGAGTTCCCCTTCGACTTGTCTTTCGAGTTTTGATTTTTGGAACGGAGTTTGTTTTTCCTTGCGTTCTTTGTTTGTTTATTGAATTTTTTTAACAGCCTGCGAATTTTCTTTTTCCTGGCTTTGTTTTCGCTATTTTCTACCTGGGACTTATCCTCCTTGCTCGACATCTCTTCGGATTCTTGTTCATCCGAATTTTCTTGTGTTTTTTGTTTGCTTGACTTCTTATCAGTTTCATTCTCCCCCGTATTAACCGAAACTGAACTCGAGGATTCATTTTTCGCGGTTGTTGTTTTCCCGTTATCACCTTTTTTATTAGATGTGTTGTCGGGCTTCGGGGAATTGTTGGAAAATTCATTCGCCTTAAGAGAGTCTAACTTTTTGCGAAGGTGTTTAGCATTCTGGTTATCCGGATCGAGTTTTAGAACTTTATCAAGGTATTTTTTCGCCTGCTCGTGATTCCCCTCCACGTACGCACCAACGGCGTCAGAATAGTACTGGTGGGCGGATTTTGCAAATACAGGCAGGACAACCCCAAGCAGTGCAACAATCGTGAATAAACCAGCTAAAAGATATATAACGTCCCCCCTGCTCCGTTCATCAGAACAGACAAATTCCATTAACACAGGACTCCTTCAGGCCCACTCACCGAGGGGTGTGCGACGATAAACGAGACGCAAGAAACAATACAACAACCAGACCCCTGAGAGAGCTTATTTGATACGTTATCTCATTGACCCGTTAAATCTTGAATTCGATCAAGACGTAACTTCAACTGTTTAGCACGTTTGTGGTTCGGATGTTCCTTCAGGAAATCCGCAAGTGCGTCATCCGCTTTCTGATATTCCTCATTTTCAATGTAATTACGTATTTCCTGTAATGTTGGTGTTTTTGGTGTTTTTGGTGTTTTTGGTGCTTTTTGTGTTTCCTTAGATTTATTTGAGCGTGATAATTTTAATGTAAACAAATTATTTGAAAAGCCTTTTGTCACGCTCGGGGAATCAACAGTATAAATCGAAAGGTCCACAGTCGGTATGGAGCTCCCCTGATTCTGTGCCTGGTGAATTCCTTTAACAAACCAATCATCGAAGGTGGCCGTCCGGGGATCCGAAATATATTGAGCGGGTTGAAACTTAACCGTAATGGGTCCCTGATCCGATTGTTTGACGGATACCGGGGGCGGATGGGAACTCACTACGTTTACCGTAAGGTTATTTTTATTCCGTTGATAATAAAAACGCTCGACAATCGGATGCTTAAGCGGTTCTTTTAATTGCTTTGCACTGATACTGAGATCCCCGGTCTTCGGAAAAATTAAATTCACCTTGGCCTCGCCATTCGAGAAAAATTTCGACGTGATTTTAGGAGGACTTACACGGTCAAATCCCTCGGCGGCAAGTTTAACCCCGTGAAAATCCGACGGTAAAGACTTTATCGGATTGTCGTACTGATCAAATATTTCAATCGTGGCCGGAAACGGCTTACCGGCAATCACCTTTTTTTGGATAGAAACCCGGAATTTTTTCGGGGGACCGGGTCGAACGGTAAACGGAGTCGACGACGTTTCGATTTTGCTGGTGGTAGCAAATAACTTAAGCGTCTCCGCGGTATGATAAGATCCTTCAAATTCTGCAACGCCGTTGGAAAACTGCTTGAACTTTACCGATTGAGGTTTAAATTTGTCACTCCCGTTGGTGGAGAGAGTTATTTCACCTTTCGTTTTTCCGAGGTCCGTTTTCAGGTTTTGATAAGGATCCAACGCTTTTAGTTGAACGGGAAACGACTCATCAGCAGAAACGGATGAAGGAACATTAATTTCAACGGATGCCAGTGGGCCGGGACTCACCTGAATGGGAGGCGATCGACCGCGCTGGTTCCCCTGCTGGTCCAGTAGTTTAACGGACATCGATTCAGCCACATAGTATTTCAAAGGAACAGTAAAGGAAGGGGCCTGAATCATATTCCCTGTAATTTTCTTCGGTGATACGTTGTCGTTCCCTGTAGTTTCCAGGCGGAACGGTGTATATTTCTTTGTAAGGTCCTGGATGGGATTCCCGTACTTATCCCGCAATTGAACCCCCACGTCAAAGCTCTTACCGGCACGTACGGAGCCGGGAGTTCGAAGGGCAACGTGATGGAAAGAAGCCGGTTGAACGTTTATTTTTCTTGATGAGGTACGAATATCAAATTCAACGTATTCCGCAAAAACAGACACGGTTTCGGCCTGAGTATGTTGAAAGGAAAACTTCGATTGGCCTCTCAGGAAGTTGGAAACCTTCTGTTTTTTTTCCCGGGTTTGTTCGTGGTTGATTAAACTGGTCCGAATAAATCCCGGGTAGTTCGTGGTTTGGTGAATATTGTTCCCATACTGGTCCTGGAGCTGTACCACGACGCTAAATTGATTACCGGCTTTAACCGACTCCGGCGTAGTAATTTTAATATCCCCCGGTTTACCTGCCACGACGGATATGCGGTTGCTCAGGCCGGACACATTAGCCTCCTTGGAATGAGTTGCTTCTACCCGGACCAGTTCGGAAGACGTGTACGATAACGTGACGCTCGCCTTCCCTTTCGAAAATTTCTTAGGGCTTACGGTTTTCCGAACAAGGGTATCCCCCTGAATTACCAGATTTACCCCCGACCCGTTCTTGTTGTATGACTTAACAATATTCCCGAACTTATCCAGAGCGGTTACCGAGACATTAAAATCCACACCGACCGTAACTTCACCCGGAACGCCAAGCTTAAACGATTGTACGTGACCGGCTCGAACGTTAATACGATCGCTTCGCCCCTCGGCAGAACGGCTTTTATCACGAACTACAACACGGAGTGGGCCGGTTTTTGTATAACTGAACTGTTCAAAAACAACTCCGTCTTTAAAAGACTCCGCGGGAAGAAAATCCGGCTTAATTTTGCCGTCTCCCGTAGTTCGAATTTCAACGCCGTGCCCTTTTTGATCGTAATCAGTTACAACATTTCCATAGCGATCCTTGGCTTCGATCGCCACCTGGAACTTTTCTCCGGCACGTGCGTCGTTGGGAACTGACACGTTAAATTTGTGCAAGGAACCGGGTAATACATCAATTTTGGGAGAAGTCGAACGGAAACTGTTTACCTCATCCGTAACTGTAAGTTCAATCTCTTCAGCAACGTTATATGAAACTTTGGTTTCAAGACGCCCGTTGTTGAATTGCTCCGCGGAAAGGAACTGGGGAGAAGGTTGCTCGACTCCATCCGCCGTAATCGTCACACCGTTGGTCGATTCATCGTAATCCCTGACACGATTTCCATAATCGTCCACAACCGTAAGTGTAAGGGAAAAGGGAACGCCGGCTTTTACCCGTGCGGGTAGGTCAATCTCAAACCGGGATGGTTTAGCCGCGGTAATAATTATGGGATCCGAACGTCCCGTTGCCACGTGATCTCGTTCGCTGGCCTCGAGGGTAATTTCCTCCGCCAATTTGTACGAAACTCCGTCCTTAAATTCCCCGGAAGAAAATTCGGACTGGGAAAGTTCCCCCTCACCGATCACGGATAACTCAACAACACGTTCAAATTCATCGTAATCGGTTACTACGTTCCCCTCGGGATCCTTTACCGTTATTTGGAGGGAAAAACGTTCGCCTGCGCGGGCGCTGGAAGGTATATCGACGTCGAATGAACTGGGTTCTCCGGGCTCAACCTGGGATTGAGCAAATAAAGTTCCCTGTATCCCCGGACTCACTAAGCATAAAATAATCCCAAGGATGGTTACGGTGTTTTTAAGCCTCATTTATACGGCATCTCCATGCGATATCTAAACGACGAATAATTACTAATCATGTATAACCAATTTAAACGGTTTTCCCTCTAAAACACAAGCAGAAAATATTAACAACCTCAATGACGCTCCACGTTCCCCCTTAATTTTTTTATCCGTTCCGACATTTTGTCCAACTTGAACTGAAACGGGGTGACTCGGTGATCCGGTTGATCAAGAAAAATCGCCGTGTCACTAATCTTAACCACCTTAACATCCGTGTTTGATAAGTACTCCCCCTCACGCGCGGTCAAATGCTTCTGGTCTTTCAACCGTTTAATCATCCCCACACGGCTAACCGTATCCGGGGACGAAACACGGCCAACGATTTTAAATCCTTTAATCGGAGGTTTGACGGTTTTTTTGGTCTTTTTCTTTTTGGTGGCCGTGTCTTTTCTTGCCGTCTTAAGAGGGGCCTCGACTGTTTTTAACCCCGAAGGAGTAAACATCGCCGTGTGTTGAAGTTGGCGGAACTTTTGGGGTAAATTCCCCGAGCTTTCAGGTGGAGGAACTTTAATGTCTTCCATCTCAGGGATTTTTTCAATTTTCTGTGCCTGTTGAACGAAGATTGAACTCGGCTGAAGATTGTGTTTTGTATGAAAATCCTGCCTGCCCATATATACCCAGCTAAAGTAACCAATTGCCATTAAATTTAAAACCACCAGGGTAATCAAACCGGCCCAGAACCAATCCACGGACTGGTTAATGGCTTCCCACATTTCACCGACTTCCATGTCCATAGTTAGCTGGTCTCCTGCGAATTGTTGGAATTTTTGGACTTCGATTCCTTAATCGTGTAAACCCGCAAGCGAAGAGTGACATTGTAGCGTTGTTCCCCCTGAGCCGTTTCAACGGGCTTAAGTTCAAATTTTGAAATATCAATCAAACGCTCCATGTTTTTATATTTCCAAAGCATCATAACCAAATTCCCCATGGCAATCTGTTCGAATTCCGCCTGAATCGGCATCTCAACCACGAGGTTACGCGGGCGCTCACTTGCTCGCTGAAACTTCAGTATACTGTCAGGAGATATATTGGCATTGGTGGCTTCAGTTTCCAGTTTGGACATTAACTGGAAAAACTCCTGTTGCTCTGGTAATTTCCTCAGAGCTATTTTTAGTTTTTTGGACGTCTTTTTAACGTCTTTTACAAGTTGATCGATCCGACGCGCTGTGTTTTGGGCCTCCCTCAACCGCTTTACGTTTTCCTGAATCTTTTTATGCCAATTGTTGTAATTTTCCCAGAAGTAGGTGTACCCGTACCAGAGCCCCAGACCAACGGCGAGTACACCGACTCCAATCAACATGTATTTTTCACGTTTTTCCATAATAACCTATCCTACGTTTGGGAATTTTGTCCCGAAGATTTTTTCGATTTAGAAGGACTTGTGAACTTCACTACACAATCGGCCTCAAACTGAATCATACTGCGATCCGTTTCACCGACTGTGACTGTCGTCCTCGACTGGGTCGTACTTTCCCGCTTGACCGTTACAACAAATTCCATTCGTTCCAGCCATTGATACACTTTTGAAACATCATCAAAACTTCCCGTAATTCCACTTACGGTTAACACTCCTTTAGAAGACCCGGATTGTTGATTCCGGTATGACAGGTTCTTTAGCCAGGTTTGATCCTCAAGGTCCTTTGGCATTTGATCGAGGGCCCGCATCATGGGAAGCAGTTGTGCACGTTGGTCTTCGAGCCGGTTAATTACGTCCAAACGCCTCTGCAACGTGTCCTGTCGACTTTTCAGTGACTCTATCTGTTGCACAATGGGCTTGAGCCGCTCAATTTCCTTCTGGGATTTCTGGTATTCCTGGTATTTCCAGTAATACATCATTCCCCCACCGGCAATCAAAACGACCAAAAGTAAACCAGCAAGAGTACTTACACCAACAACTTTCTGTTTCTTGTTCTTCTGTTGTCGTTGTTGAACGATGTCACTCGGTACAAGATTGATGGATAACTTCGAGGCGCCCTGTTGAGTTCTCAACCATAGTCCAAACGCTACCAGCATCGACTGAATAGAGCCATCGTCCGCCCCCTGTATGTGATCGTCGGGTGTGAAACGTTGTACCTCACGATCCATCTGGTCCTCCAAATATTCGGGTAAGTTTTTTATAGCACTTCCTCCCCCCGTTAAAATAATTTCTCCCACTTCCCCTCCTCCCATTTGAGATTGGAAGTAATCAAATGTATGGCGCAATTCACCAATCAGGCGATCGATCTGAGGCTTTATGGCCCCTCCAACGTCACTTTTATTAATATCCAGATCATCAACATTAACGTCGGGATTGGCCGCGGCACCGAGATCCAGTGAGGGGCCATCGTCCTCCTCGTCTTCACTATCTTGCTCTTCCCCTGAATCCTCATCCAGCATACCGCCCGACTCCCCATCGGAGCTATCCTGGTTCTCGTCAGCGTTTTCTTCACTGGGTGAACGGGACGAACCAAGCGATAGATCCTGCGAGTCATCTCCTCCATCGTCCGGGGACGTTTCACCTGTTCCTCCCGATTCATCCTCCCCGTCGGCTCCGGGAGGCGGAGTAGGTGGTGCATCCGGAGCGGACGGCTCTTCGGATTCCTGTTGATCCGTTTCTTCGGATTCTTGTTGATTCGTTTCGGAAGGTTCACCAGAACTATCCTGGCCCGAGGATTCTTCGCCGGACTCCTCGGAGTCCCCCGGCGAGGGCGGTTTTGGGGTGCCGAGATTCAGATCCTGATCGCCATCCGCTGCTTCCTCTTCTTCGTCGGGAGTGGACATATCAGTAGATGAATCGCCGGTCTTCTCCTCATCGTCTCCCGAATCATCAGGTGACTGAGGAACTCCGATGGATAAACCCTCGTCCTCTCCTTCCGATCCAGTATCTGATTCATCGGATTCACCGGGAGCCGAAGGGATATCGGGTCCGCCGGAAGTTGCGTCTTCTTCGGAGGATTCCACCCCTGACGTGTCCTCCTCGGTTGGTTGAGGCTCTTCTTCCGACTCCTGTTCCGCTTCACGTTCTTCCGCCAATTGATCGAGGGCGCTTTTCCCTCCCCCCTCGTCATCAGCTTGTGGTTCCTCAACTTCTCCAAGAGGAACATGACCGTATTCCCGTTTTAGGGCTTCGGCTTCATCGGGTTCAACACCCAGTTTTTTTGTCATGTCCTCGGTAATTGATTCACTGGCTACCGACGCCGAACGGGCAAATTGGAGGGTGTCACCTTTAAAAATAATGATATCCGTGTTGGCATGACCGATATCAACCATCACCTTGGGATCGTTGTCCCCTTCTTCTAAATCGCCCATGCGCTGAAATAAGTTAAAGACTGAAAATGCCGAAACATCTATCGTATCCGGATCCATCCCGGCCTCGTGAACAATTTCCACGTGTTCATCGAGCTTGTCCTTTTTAATGGCGACAAGAATTAATTCCGTGGCTTCTTCATCACGGTCAATAATGTGATAGTCGAGAACGACCTCCTCAAGGGGGAAGGGAATATGACTTTCCGCTTCGTAACGAATTACTTCCCCCATCCGGTCCTCGGGCATTGAAGGTAGTTCGAGGTAACGAACAATTACACTGTTCGTGGGGAGGGCCATTAAGACATTCGTATTTTCCGGTATGTTGTTGCGCTCCATTAACACTCGAAGTGAGCGTGAAAACTGTTCAACTTTTTCATCCGGGGAGGGATTGCCGACGTCTTCACTATCGGACATCGTTACGTTGATCGAAGTATCGTCAACAAGGTCTACCTTGGCTACTTTCAGGGAAGACGAACCAAAATCCAGCGAAACGAAATCTTTGGATCCACCAAGGCCAAGTAAGTTAAATCCTAACATGCATATTCACCCAAAATGGAGTTTAGAGGAATCAATTCATAATCGGAAATAACAGATAAAAAGTCAATATGACGGGGCATGTAAATTGTTATATAATAAAGAATTATATCCAGAAGTGGTTAAACTACTCCTGGTCCTGTTCCAGCTTATATTGAAGAGCCTGACGTGAAATACCGAGTTCACGAGCTGCTTCGGCCTTACTGTCCGCCTCGGAAATGGCTTCTTCAATTATAATTTGTTCAATCTGTTCAAGCGCCGACGGGAGAGTATCCCCATACTGAGTCCAGCTTGAAGTTGTAACTGATACCTCTGATGAATCACGGATTTCGTCGGGTAATACCTCCACGTTGATCTGTT
>JBDGPJ010000009.1:3367-5550 GCA_042219695.1 bacterium | reverse complement strand
GGAAGGTTGTGGAGAAAATGGTCCACGAGCATGGGAATATCTTCCGGATGATCCCGTAAGGGAGGGGTATGAATTTCAAGTGTATTTAACCGGTAATAAAGATCCTTCCGAAAATCTTCCTCCTCAATTTTTTTCTCGAGATCTCGATTTGTGGCTGAAATAAACCGGACATCAACCTGCTGTGGAAACTCTCCCCCCACCCGTGTAAATTCTTCCTGTTCCAAAGAACGCAATAACTTGGGTTGTAAATCGAGGGGAAGCTCGCCGATTTCATCCAAGAACAGAGTCCCTCCGTCAGCAAGCTCCATTTTTCCTTTCCGACGTTCATCGGCTCCGGTAAAAGCTCCCTTCTCGTGACCGAACAGCTCACTTTCCAATAGATTTTCCGGTATGGCGGCACAGTTTACGGTCATAAACGGTGCGTCACCTCGATTACTCAAAGCATGTATCTCCCGGGCGACAAGTTCTTTCCCCGTACCGGTCTCTCCCTGGATCAATACTCCGAGCCGTTCGCCGGCCACCTTCTTTATGAGATCCCGCAACTCCTTCATACTACTTGAATCCCCGATTAAAAGGGACTCCCCGGAACTTCGTTCCTGCTGATTGACCCGAAACCCCTCGAGCTGTTTTCTCTTCTGTATTTCTTCCTCAATCCGGTCGATTACGATCTGAAACTCTTCCGAGCTCACCGGTTTCTGAAGGTAATCACGGGCCCCTTTCTTCATTGCTTCCACGGCCGAATCCACGGAACCATGACCCGTCATTAAAATAACTGGAATTGAAGAATTTTCATCCCGAATTGAATCCAGTAACTCCAGTCCCCCCATGGGTTCCATTTTTAAATCCGTGACCACACAGTCCACTTCTTCATTCTGCACCCATGACAGCATTTCACTCGGATCCGACGTGAAATGTGATTCCTGTTCCAAATTTTCCGATAACATTTCAGCAAGTCGGGTATCATCATCAACAATTCCAACGATCATACGTATTCACCTTTTCTTTCTTTACTCATTGCTCGGTTACTGGCATTGGAATGGTCAAAGTCACCACACTTCCCTCTTCCTGTTCCGTCTCCACGACCATACGACCACCATGATTGGAAATGATTTTTTTGGTGATTAACAATCCCAGGCCCATTCCTCCGGTGCCGGACTGACTTTGATTCGAATTGATCGTCCTTGCCAACTCGGGATCGATCCCCCCCGCGGAATCCTCGATCGTTAAACACCATTCCGGGCCCGCTATCTCCACCGCCACAATAATATTACCGGTTGAGTTCTCCTGCCGTCGATATGCTTGCATGGCATTTTTTATCAAGTTTTCCAAAGCCAGGCGGAGTTGATACGGGTGACAATACAACCAGGAAACCGAGGTGACAAAACGTAGGTGATTTTTAACGTCTTGATCTAAGTCAATCACGAGTTCCTTGAATAGTATTGGTACGGGAACCCAGTAACAATCGAGTTGATCCGTTCGAAATACGCCCTCGACACGCTCCACAATGGTTTGAATATCTTTTAGATCCTCCCGACATTCCGACTCTTGTTCGTCGAGTTTTAACTGGAGACGATTGATCGGATCACGTATCTCGTGTACAACTGCCCCAACGAGTTCACCTGGATCTACGTACTGGTCAGGGGTGAGGTCTTTATCGGAGGGCTGAAACGATTGCTTGCTCGAGTCGGATTGGTTGACGTCCCGGGAAACAACTGTGATTAAGCCAATCGAAATCACAAACAAAATCATTGACTGTAGAAACGCCCAATAAAGCAATTTGACCTGTACTATGGAGGAATATAAGGGAATTAACGCCTCCATCAGAAACATCATGAGCACGATTACAACGATCGTGAACATCCGATAATTTTTAATGGTTTTACTCCTTCCGATAATCGATGGTTTTGTAGAGTGTATCCGTGGGAATCTGATTCCGAAATTGCTCCATGAATTCTATTATGTTTCGTAACTTTCGGCTAGTATCGACAGGCAGTTCCTGAATTTCTTCTCCGGAGGCTAACAGACAATCGGATATCGGTCCCCCACATCCCTGCCGGGATTGGTTATGAAATACAATCATACCTTGATCAAAAGCCATTATTTTCCAGTCCGAAGACGGAATGAAAAATTCCCGAACACTTCGATTTGATAAAGGTAAAACTACTTGCTTCATATTGTACTGT
>JBDGPJ010000009.1:991-3357 GCA_042219695.1 bacterium | reverse complement strand
TTTTACGATTCGATGGGGTTCAGTCCTGTCGTATTTGCGCAAAAAATCAAGCTTATATGCGGATGATTTAGAATCAATAAAAACCCTCTTCTCGGGCCACCATTTCCATATAAGCCAACTTCCTATATTATACGTGTTATAATACCTCTTATCAGGGTGGTGTTTCTTTATGTATGGAGGCACCTTCGTGGAAAAACGTGAATGAATTCCCCATCCGTACTCCTCTATCGTCCTTCCCGTGACTTGCAGTAAACTGCCGGCGAATGCGTGGTAGATTATGAATAGCACAAATGCCACGGAGATTAAGCCGACTAAATTACCCAGGGAATATGAAAGCTCAAGCTCCTCAAAATCCCCTCTCCGTAATTTGATACCCATGATCGGTATAATAGTAAGTGGTATAAGAGCTACTGTTACGATATAACCCATCCCTATTAAACCGGATGCAACAATGGGTGTGATCTCGTACCATCGCCAGGAAAATGGATCTATAACAATCCAGAAGATCGTCGTTATTAATAATAGACCCGAAACCCTTATAAATAAGTACTGCGGAGAATCCAGGGGAAAACTATACTCGCCCGATCGAAACCCTCCCATGTCAAATATTGTAGATTGCATAAATGATTTTACGTATTGGTACCAACTCTTGTTGGTTCGTTCCGTTTTGGGTTGGTTGATTTCCGAGGTTGAATAATCCTGTCGGGCATTTATTGAAGCCGATGACAAAAAAGGAATCATCGTCTGGATTAATTTATATCCCTGAGGATCGGGGTGAGGTTTAACCCAGGTCACGGTGACAAATCCCAAAACTACAACGAGACCAAAAATTACAATGGTTTTGAGTGAAATCGAAGTCCGGTTAAGGGAATAATCCACCATCAATCCAATAAGTACCAGAAACGATAAACCCCACCCTGCTAAAAACGATCCATGGATATTCGACCAGAGCATAAAAATAATCGGCAATCCAAACAGCCATTGAATATTCCGATCACAAAAGAACTGCTTAAGCATCACCCACATTGTTAACATGAACGGAACCATAAAAATGGCATTGCGTATATTTAATTTTTGTCCGATCCCGATTATAAAAATTAAAAATATCGCAAATACATAATGATTCACCTCCCATTCAAACAGCGAGTGCAACAGAATCACGCTTAGAATAATTATAAAATACTTAAATAATTGGAGGCCTATAACTCCCGTGGCGGAATGAAGTCCGTAAAAAAATACATTTCCCAGCCAATTAAACGACTGCCTCAATACCGTTGAACGGGTCGGTGAAAACGTAAATTGAACGTGATCGGGGAGATAACCTTGCAGAGCTATAAATCGCCCGGTATAAAGTGCTTTCCAGATATCATTTGCAAAAATTTTATGATGATATAGCAACGCGGATATCAATAAGACCGTCCCGTAAAAAACGGCCGATTTCATGAAGCAAGTTCGATCCCGAGTTTTACCTTGATTCCCCAATGAATTCATGGGGTTTTAAAATTGGGTGAATAGGGGGGCGTGCCTGGGTTTTTCTTTTGTGAATGGCGCAATCGAAATGTCATAGGCGACTTATACATCTTTTTAAAAGAACCATCGTTATGCGCCGTTTCAAGAAATTCAATCACCGAACGCATGTATAATTGATCAATATACCGAAGTTCCTTGAAAAAAGTTCCATCAATTAACAACTTTTCCAGGGGTGTTGAGTTGGCATCAATTTGTTTTGAATAGAACAATTTGCCCGTGTCGAACACGACAAGATTCCATTCAGGATCCGGTATGAAATACAAGTAATTCCATGGGTTTTTCACATGTAGAATCACGTACTGATAATCTCCCTCCCGTACGAGTTCAATTAACGGTACTCGGAAATGGCGATTTCTAAATTTCATTTGATAAGCCGTGTTTTTGGCGTCGATATAAACCTTCTTTCGGGGCCACCACTGCCATATCAAATGACTACCCACGTTGTGATCGGTAAAAATCTGTTGGTCGGGGTAATGCTTTAAGACGTATTGACCCAGATCAGGGGCAAACTGATGGTGTACTCCATATCCAATCCGGTGATACGTGTTTCCCATTAATTTCTTGCCTAAGGACCCTCGATAAATATGGAACGATAAACTCCCGTAAAGAAAAATCACCACACAAATTAGAGCAACTCGTATTGTCCGTGTATAAGAAAGTTTGGAGAAATAGTTTAACCGGTTCATCATAAATAAAAGCGGTATTACGACGAGAGATATATAGGATATCGTTTTTACGTATCCCAGACCAATTACAGTCACGGCTAAATACGGTAAAACAATGCTCCATCTCCAGGAATGGTAACCCACACAAATTAAAAATAATCCTATCAGGGT
>JBDGPJ010000009.1:0-981 GCA_042219695.1 bacterium | reverse complement strand
CTACTATAGGAATAAGTAGTAGAAAATCGGACCATAACCATTCATCAAACGGGAATGAATATTCACTGGCCGGTCGACTTTCAATGTTTACAACGGTGTTTTGTAATGTTCCCTTGGTCGTACTGTACCAGGTCTCACCATTATCCTGGTTGTCCGACGTATTTTTCCGTCCAATACTGGGAAGCGTAATAAGGGCACTCCCCCCACTCGTAACAATGCGTTCGGCAGTTCCTAACAACTTGTAATCCGGAAATGGTTTTACAAAGGTAACGGCAAGAATAATGAATAATAAAACAGCACCGTAGCGTTTGCACCAGTACCCGTTAAATTGGTCGTAACACCAAATTCGATCGATGAGGTCCCCCGACATCGCCAGAAACAATATTCCGAATCCAGTCAGGTAATTGGCGTGCATGTTGCCCCATAAGAAGAACAAAACGGGTAGTATATATATCAATAAGCTGTGGCCCTCGTACCGAGCATGGTACCAGGTGAATAGTACGACCGGCATAAAGAGCAATATGAATATAGGCGTTCGTATTTGTAGTTTTAAAAAAACCCCAAATAATAGTATTAGTAGTCCGAGAAGATTAATCACGTTACAGCGAAATTTTTGCAGGGCTAACATTACAATCATCATTACACCGACAATAAACACTCGCAGGGCCTGCAGTCCCCCGTACCCGGCTAAGGCAAAAACTCCATACAGTAGAGTATTTCCAAGCCAGGTAAAGGAATTTCGCAACAAATGAGACTGAACGGGTGAATACGTAAAAACAGAGTGGTTGGGGAGGCTACCTTCGTAAACAATATACCGCCCGGTGTATAATGCTTTCCAGAAATCTATTGTGTAAATTTCATTAATTAACAGCGGAAGGGAAAATGCCACCAGAGCGATAAAAAACAACGTCTTCCTTGGAGAAGGCTTCATGGGAGCGGAGAGATGGACAAGTTAATAGGAGTCCCAGAGTAAGCAAGATC
>JBDGPJ010000089.1:4663-5328 GCA_042219695.1 bacterium | reverse complement strand
GCAATTTTCATTAGACTTGTCGCAATTGTTTTAAGAGCACCACTAACGGAGACGAGGGCATCCCGCCCTCCCTGGGCCTCAAAATGGTTGTCGGCCTCACGGAACTCCAGTCCCGTTTGTTTGCTAATGGTCTCGATTGCCCGGGGAGGAAACTCGACGTGACGGTTCATTCCCGTCCCCACTGCGGTACCACCCAAGGCAAGCTCTTTGACTTCGGGAAGTACGTTGTTCAACCGTTCCAGCCCATGTTCGATCTGACTCGCATAACCCGAAAATTCCTGCCCGAGTCGAACGGGAGTGGCATCCTGCAAATGGGTTCTACCCGTCTTTACCACACCGTCAAACTGCTCGGCTTTCTGCTCAAGGGATTGTTGTAACTGCTCAAGGGCCGGAACCAGCTCCTGCTCTAAAGCTACGGCTACCGCAATATGTATCGAAGTCGGAATGACGTCGTTGGAAGATTGTCCCATATTCACGTGATCGTTCGGGTGAACGGGCTCCTTGCTACCGATTTCTCCGCCCATGATCTCAATCGATCGATTGCTGATAACTTCGTTAGCATTCATGTTCGTGGAGGTACCGCTCCCCGTCTGAAAGATATCCACGATAAACTGGTCGTCGTGTTCGCCGTCCATTACTTCCCTCGCGGCCTCCTGGATCGCTTG
>JBDGPJ010000089.1:0-4653 GCA_042219695.1 bacterium | reverse complement strand
TGCTTTTTGTCTTGATCCAGCAAACTTAGGGAATGGTTAGCTTCCGCTGCAGAATACTTGACCAAACCAATTGCATGGATAAAACGCCGGCCAAACCGACGATTGCTAATTGGAAAATTTTGTGATGCCCTTACGGTTTGGGCTCCGTAATACGCGTCAACTGGAACCTCAATCTCCCCAAGACTGTCCGATTCAACTCTCGTTTCATTACTCATCGATACGTCCTCCAGAAAAATTAATTATTACACACGATTCTTAATTGAATCTCTCGGATTACATAATAACGACGTTTAGAATATCTTGAAATATCAACGTGGAACAGGGAAACTACAATCAGTCAAATAACTACAAGCGCACCAAATTTTTACAAAATCGGTTATCTTTCAACACTACACCGTACACCGAAAGCTCCATGTAACTTCTCGACCATTAATACAACCCGACTCTGATACTGTATACTCAATCCTCCATTGCACGATCCGGTCAGCTCAGATCCCCCGACAATGAGTTGATGTTAAAATAATTAATCTCAGTCTCTCTTTTCGAGTTAAAAACCACCCTGGATCACTCGATTATGTTGAATTACTTTTAATTCCGCGTGTTGTCAAAAGAGGGCTTAATCACTCCAACGTTTGTCCGTTTTCGCGCAGAAACGGAAATAAAAGAACTCGGTACAAAAAACTGATTTTGGGCTTTACTATGGATATCATATAACTTGAGTCCGTTCTCCGCGGGAACGATTCCTCTTCATTCCGAGCAATCGTTCTCAACCTTTGTGTCGAACGGACTTATCCCCCCATCGGTAAAATTGTTTGAATACGTCGTGAGATGTTATATATTAATGTAATCGAGCAAATCAGGGAGCAATGTTCCACTCCAACTAACCTGTCGAATTCCTCTTCAAGCAACCACTCGATCGTAATGTTCGTTGGATTCGTTTTTTGAATGAACACAGGTTAACGTACCCTTGTTTATATAAGTAAATAGGATGTCTAAAAAATATGTTGGTGGAAGAAGAATCACACAATCTCTCCACTTTAAGATTTTCTTACCATAACAGTCTATCTGGAGGCTTTTGCATAAATGAGTTCTGATACGTTAGATAAAAAATTTGAAGAATTAACTCCTACTTATCCCGACCGTAGGTTGAACCTGGAACACGACCCGGATGACGCTACGACAAGAATTCTTGACATCATAGCACCGATTGGAAACGGCCAGCGATGTTTGCTCGTTTCTCCCCCCAAGGCCGGTAAGACAACGATCCTTCAAAAAATTTCCCGTGCGATCGACGAAAATCACCCCGAGGTCAATCAAACTGCCTTACTTATCAATGAACGTCCCGAGGAAATTACGGATTTCAAGCGCAACACCCCGGCCGAAGTGCTCCATTCCTCGTCAGACAAAAATCCGGAAAGTCACGTAAAAACCTCCGACAAAGTTCTCAAACACGTGAAAGAAGGACTTATAAACGGTGAAGACCACCTTGTATTGCTCGATTCTATAACCCGGCTTGCCCGTGCGCACAACCTGTTTTCAAACTCGAACGGAAAAACCCTATCCGGGGGGTTGGATTCGAGTGCCATGGAACAACCACGTCGGTTTTTTGGTGCGGCCCGTAACGTGGAAGACGGAGGAAGCCTGACGATCGTGGGGACGGCACTCGTAGAGACGGGTTCCCAGATGGATGAAGTCATTTTTCAGGAATTCAAGGGTACCGGTAACATGGAACTGGTTCTAAAAAGACGGTTGGCCGAGAAACGTTTGTACCCGGCTATATCGGTTAGCAAATCCGGTACACGAAAAGAAGAGAAACTGTTTAGTGAAAACGAATACCGAATTATTACGAAGTTGAGGCGATTTCTGGGTTCGAGAGACGACGAGTCAGCCCTGAAATTTTTACTGGAACACACCGACCAGTATTCGTCCAACGGGGAATTTCTTCAGGCGATTGCCAAGGGGGACATACAGTTAAAAACCGGAAACGGCCGGTAAGAATTACAGTTTTAAATAGGGGGTGAGGCGATCGAAGTTCGATTCCTTTATACCGGGAACGTCCATTAACTCATCCATCGATCGAAAGTAACCATAGGTAAATCGAAAGTTAACGATTTTTTCAGCCAGTGAACGGCTCATGTAAGGGATACGGCTCAACTGTTGCGGTGAACTCCGATTGATGTTCAGCACGGGAATTTTCATTCGAAAATGCTTACGCAATATGCCCATCCGGGCGTCCGACACCTGTAACCGTGATTGAAAGTCCCCCCATCCCAAAAAATACCCCCCCGATTGAATCTCCTCGGAAATGTCCCGGACAAAGGTTTTCCCGAAGAGCTGTCTGATTTTTTCCCTGGGTTGCCTATTGATATTGGGCTTCTTTTTTTTCTTTGATTTTGCTTGGTTTCCCTCGGAGCCGCGATTCACGGTCGGGGCTGGCATCTTGACTCCCGCGGTGGTATCCGTTTGATCCGCTTCACGTAATTGAGGCATAGTTGCCGGGGAAGTACCTTGTGAGGTAGAAGATTTGGACTTTTTGAATTTAATTTCACCCGTGGAGGCGGAGGCCGACTTCTGTCCCGTCGTCTTCTGCTTGACTTTTAACTTTTTACGGTCCTTTTTTTGTTGTTCCTTACGGTACTTTTCGGCCGGGGGGGCCGTGTCGGGTAAAGGCGGTTCAACCCCGAGATTATTCAACAATGACCGGGACTTATAATGGTCGGGCCTCCGTAGGATTGCCTCCTTAAGGAGCTTTATCGCACGTTCATTGTTACGGTTGAGGTAGGCCTTCTCCGCCTTTTTATAGAGAGAATCGGGAGTCCTTTCCGCCTCGGCCGGTACACCCAGCAACGTTCCCGCAAATACAAGAAGAACCACTAATATCACTCGATAACCATTCACGGTATTCCATCCTAATCGATTTTAATAACCCAACCATCGTTTCAGTCCACTCATGTTATCATCCGATGAACAAAAACATAATTGTTCGGATGACGACATTTCTTCGCGACAAAATTCAAAGTCACTCCATCATTGTGGCTCCGTTTGATCGATTCCGGCATTTTCAAGGAGTTCCTCCTGTACCTCCCGGGCCTCTTCGTCATCCTCGACGTTGTCGGAATGACAGGCGGCCTTTTTTCCCCGGTGGGCTAAAAACTCAATCTGTTCCTGGGTCAGCCCGGGGGACTGCATGGCATTCTGGGAGGGCTGAAAATCCGGCTCTTTGCCACTGGCAAACTCCTGGATTTCCTTACTGATCCGTACGGAACACCAATCGTGTCCACACATGGCACAGAAATCAGTGTCCACGTCCAGATCCTCGTCGTGAAAAGCCCTCGCCCGTTCGGAATCAAAGCTAAGTTCAAACTGCTTCTCCCAAAGCCGCCCGTGCCCGGGACACGTCATCGTCGTTGTCCCTCGCTCCCGGTATTCCCAGGGCCACGTCGGCGGAATGGGCAGCAATTTTGTAGGAGACACATCCCTGCTTAACGTCATCACGCGTGGGTAATCCGAGGTGCTCCTTCGGTGTCACGTAACACAACATGGATGCTCCGTGGTAAGCCGCGGACGTAGCTCCAATCGAACTGGTAATATGATCGTAGCCCGGGAACATGTCGGTAACCAGCGGGCCCAGTACGTAGAATGGAGCCCCGTGACAGAGGTTACGCTGTAGTTTTATATTGTACTCGATCTGGTCGAACGGAACGTGTCCCGGTCCCTCGACCATCACCTGCACACCTTTTTTCCAGGCACGTTCGGTCAGTTCACCGAGTGTATTGAGTTCCTGAAGCTGGGCAGGATCCGTAGCATCGGAAAGTCCCCCCGGACGCAAACTGTCTCCCACGGAGTAACTTACGTCGTATTTACGCATAATTTCACTGATTTGATCGAACAGTTCGTACATCGGGTTTTCGGCGTCGTGTTCGAGCATCCACTTTGCCTCGAGAGAACCCCCACGACTGACAACTCCGTTTATGCGATCTTTAACCAGGGGGAGGTGGTCCCGGGTCAATCCGGCGTGTATCGTGAAATAATCAACCCCCTGTTGGGCCTGGTGTTCAATCATTTCCAGAATTACCTCGTGAGTGAGTTCATCCAGTGAGCGATCCACGATCATCGAATAAATGGGAACGGTTCCAACGGGTACGGGAGATTCCTCGATAATCGCTTCCCTTGTATCGTCCAGGGGGCCACCGGTTGAAAGATCCATAACCGTATCAGCTCCCCATTGTACGGCCCATTCCATCTTCTCCACTTCCTCGTCAGTTCCGGAAGAGACGGGAGACGCCCCAAGATTGGCGTTTACTTTCGTGTGACCCGCCCGGCCAATACTCATGGCGTCCAGCTGATAATTAAGATGATTTTTATTAGCCGGTACAATCATTCGTCCCGCGGCAACTTCGGTTCGTACCTGTTCGGGCGTGAGATGGCCTTCGCGTTCGGCAACCCGTTACATTTCCCAACCGTGCATGTTCAAGCTGAGTAACGGGTTCGAAATTATCGGGGGATGCCCAGTGGTCCGGGTCCTCTCGTTCGTCTTCATCATTTCCGGTAAACGTCCAATCATCGGGCATGAAATTCCACGCCGTCTTTTCCGGGGGTTCCGGCATTCCGGGTGTATCGGGGAACTGAACGGAACGGCGGAACCGATATCCG
>JBDGPJ010000088.1:5776-10346 GCA_042219695.1 bacterium | reverse complement strand
TGACAAAAAGGGCTCATCGATCCGGTCGGTACCGGCTGACATCGAAACACGGCCCTTTCTGTTCACATCGTTTTTCCCGAATACGGGGTTAACCCCCTAATTGGGGAAAATGGTATTGCTTGTTGTCCATTGTTATTTGTGTAAAACGAACAAAACATTAAAACCGCGAAAGCTTAGTGCAATAAGAGTCTCTATGGGAAAGCCGTCTATCGTTATGTTTTAACCCCTCAAGGAGAATTCCACGGCTGTCAAACCGTGGATGAATCCCACGGGGAACCCAGCCCATTCTTTATAACAGTTGATAACGATTCTCTTGAATAAAACTATGAAGAAAAATCACAAGTTGGAATGTAGTGACAATGAACGGGCTGGGTTGAAGCCAGTAATCAATCAACTTGGGATATGTCGTTCAATTATACAGAGTGTTTTTGGGGTCCACATTCTCTCAGCATTGCAACTGGGTTACCCGGGCGACCAAGCAGTCGAGACATTACAAGGAGTTTCCCAATAACGTTTTTTTGTTCTCCAATTGTCATTGACTGCTCGGAAGGCTGATTGATCGCTCGGAAATCTCTTGAGAGTTTCTCTGTCCTGGATTCCGGGTTCTCAGTACAAGGTCTACCGAACGGGAATTCTCCTCTTATATAGGGCCGTCCCAGGTCTATTCTCCGCGATCAAAATCTACCGCTGTTGTCGACAGCGGCCAATTACAGTGAATTCTTGATCGCCGTCGTCGTATGAAACAAGGATGGCCTGGCCAACTTTTATACTGATCGTTCCGGGGTAATAACGTCCTTTCCCCTGCCAGTTGCACTGTATATTCGTGTTTTTTGACCAGTCCAACTGAACGACCTGTGTATCTCCGACGAAGGACTGATCCCCGTCATCATAAATCAGTTTGTAATGCGTTTCGTTGTTTTCAGTCTGCTCTTTGTGGACAACAGTAGCCGGGTACCAGTATCCATCAGCCCACTGTCCCAGGACGCGATCGCCCATTTCAAAAGCAAAACCGGGAGTGGAAAATAAAGCTAACGGCAAACAAAGGAAACTAATCAAAATGACCATTTGTTGGAATGACATGGTATTTTCACCCTTAACAGTTGGTAATAAAGCATCATCAACATTACATTAGCTTCTAATGGATCAAATCACTTTATTCGAAGTATAATTGCCAAATTACTAATAAATAAATCTCCTGGAAACGTTTTCAGGATGGCAGATTGTACTACTCTGTTTACAATTGTTCGGGGTATCAAGGCCTTTATCATGAATTAGACGTGATGGATTCTAATATAGGCAGTATTAAAAAATTTCGACCAAATGGGTACCTTCAAGATTCTCACTTTAGTCAATTTAACTGAACTATAGTCCACTGGCAGTTCAGTTTTGAAGTACTTGGCCTGATTTTTCCATAAGTTTCATGGTCATTATAGACTAAGAATATCAGCGATTAGGTAAGCTTTTCATCAGGGGAAGGGGGGTAAAACTTTGTAAATTGATTTACCGGTCTCGGTTTATCCATTTAGAACTGTAGAACCAGTTGGTGAAGTAAGTCGACGCTCGGAACAAGCCCAGGCTTATTTCAAAGGTGAAAAAACAAGCTCATAAGGGACTGAATGTTAGTAGTATCAACACGAGCTCTAACGTGAATAGAAGGTATTGTAAAAAAGTGTATATTACGGTCTGAATCCTTGTTAGGGATGATGACTGTAGATAACTGGTTACTGATTCCTAATCAATTAACGAGAATGTAAAGTAACCTACGAATACTGAGGGACCGAAAAAAGGGTATACGTTTCCCCGAGTCTGAAATACCGTGAAGAGAAGATCATGTTTTCCCAACAAACGAGGGTCCCGCGGGCCTCATGTCAGGGGTCACCGCGTGGACCGTTCAACAGTGCACCCAGGTATTTCCTCACACGAGAATACAACCAGCTCTCGGTCACTTTCACATTCTTCAACTCCTCTTCGGAGACAAACAGCACCGCCATCATCCGAAACAATCCCTGAAACAACAATAGCCAGAACAGCAATGTATACTTCACCGCCGACGGGAGAGTCCGCCCGCCTTTGGGATTCTGGTCCTTGCTGTCATTTTGCAGGCTCAACGCACGAAACCCGTTGTTCTCAATGGCCCAGCGGCTGTGGGATAATTCCCAGGTGTCCCGCGGGCTCAGATCCGTTCGAGTGGTGACGGTGAAGAAATCCTGCTTGTCTTCTCCATCAATGGAAAAACGGTCGATCAGAAGGTCGTGTCCACAATCGCTCAACGACACCCGATAACCGGTTGCCGGTTCATCGTAGCGATCGTCGTGAATCGTATGGGATTCACGCAGTCCCTTCTTGATCGCAAATCGAGCCTGCTGCAGGGGCCAGGGGAACGCCTTGTCTCGATCCTCTTTGATCGGATACTTCACCAGCGCATCAGCTGTTTGGGGTTCTTCAAGGGCATCAAACACCCACTGCTTTAAATACAGCCCATCCAACAGGAACAGCTCGAATTGATCGCGCCAGCGTGGAATCATCTCGCGGGCGGCTCCAGGCTCCTTTCCGCGCTTGAACTCGTCATGGGCCTGTAGGTCCAGCGGATATGTATCCGAATCGGTGAGGGCTGTGATATGATGGCTGTAGCAGTCACCGAAGGAGGAGGAATCGAGGACGCCGATCGAAAGGCGACGTCCGGACGGAAGGGTCCGGCCTAAAAGGCCGTTCTCCCGAAGCGTCCCGTACATCCAATCCGCAACCCGCCGAATGCTCTGCGGGCACCATCCTTCCAGAGAATGGCGGATGGTGCTATCGGACACGATCGGCGCATTGGCGGAACTCTGATGGGGCGACAGACCCAGCGTTTGCTGGACCTGTGGTTCCCGGAGTTGTTGATCCAGCGCATTCAGACTGGTGACCGACTCCTTGAGGAAATACCATGCCAGGCTGAGGACAATCGTTCGAGCGGGGATATCGACGTTCCCGCAGCGTCCATCCTCCTGTTCAAGCAACAGGGGATTCAGTTGAACTCGAAGGGAACTCAAAGCCCGGTGGGAAGCACTGTCGATGTCAGTGGACATGATCTTCCCTCCCATTCACAATCAATTCTGCTTCTTAACAGTAGGTTAAGTGAATGGGAGGGATTTTTCTATATGAGATGAGATTAGGAATCCGTAATAACTGGTGGTGACAATTACTACCGACTTGTATCCATGGACATCTCATTTACACTTTTCCTGATTTAGTCCCGATTACTTGAAGGTGCTTAACTTTTACGGTTTTGTGGTTATTAGCTATGCCAAGTAACTGTAGATAACATGAAAAACCATCCCAATTTGAGATAGACCCTAAATTCGGGGAACAGCACAAACGTATAGTTAAAGGTGATTATTACGTTGAAACTAAAAGAAGTTGGGAAACAGCTTGATGCTTACGCCCCGCCTCGTTATGCCGAGGACTGGGATAACGTTGGCTGGATGGTGGGGTGTCTCGATGACGAAATTACCGGGGCTTTAATATGTGTTGATGTTACGAGGGACGTTATTCAGCGAGCCATTGATGAGGACTTCAATTTAGTTATTGCCCATCATCCCCTGATTTATGAACCCTTTAATCAACTTGTCAGTCACAATCCTTCCGAACAACTTGCTATGAAAGCCATCCGTAACCACTGCTCCGTGTATTCAATTCATACTAATGCCGATTCCATGCCAGGGGGACTTAATGACCTTTTCGCAGACGTCCTTTCGTTGGAAGGAACGGTACCCGTGGCCCCCCATGATGAGGATCCTGACGCCGGTTTGGGTCGAAAGGGACGGCTTCGTGATCCTTTAACTCTGAGGGGGATTGAGGAGATATTGCGTGAGGAACTACCAATCTCCCATATGAAGGTACTTGGTCAAGAGAAAACTGACGTCGAGCACGTAGCGGTATGCACAGGAAGCGGAGGGGACTTAATAGATCCTGAATTAGCCGAGGAATGTGATCTTTATATTACGGGAGACGTGGGCCATCATACAGCTCTTGAAGCCCGGCAATTGGATTTACCGTTAATAATCCTCGATCATTACGAGATGGAAACCGTATTTTTAACATTTGGTCGTCGTTTGTGGAAGGAACAGTTTGGTTCGCGGTTCCCTTTTGAGACCGTTGAACATCCACTTCCTTACCGGCACAACATGTAATGTTACGGAATATAGACAACCTACTTTTTGAGACAACCGGAGAGATCAACAGATGAGTGTACGTCAAACGTTGAATGCAGCGATGGAACTTCAGGAACTGGACCGAGAAATTGACCGCCGAGAGGATCTGAACGAAAAAATCCCCCGGCAGATTAGTGAAGCCGAGGACGAGGAACGCGAACTTGAGGAGGAACTTGAGGAGCTGGAACAACAGCGAGTTGAATTGATGAAACAGCGTGACAAAAAGGAAACCGACGTGGAGGAACTGGAAAACAAAATCGAAGACAAGGAGTCACAACGGTTCACCCTCGATTCCCAGCAGGAGTTAGAGGCCCTGGAAAACGAAATTGAACAGATGGAAGAGGAAATTGCCCGCGCCGAGGAATCATTTTTTGTTATTG
>JBDGPJ010000088.1:0-5766 GCA_042219695.1 bacterium | reverse complement strand
TCGACCCGGAGGAGCACGGCGTCATGGTTGCGGGCGGGAAGGGCGGAACATCTCAGAAGACACCGCAGGAGATTGAACAGCTCGAGGAAGAAATACGTGAAAAGAAAGTCGAAGTTCAGGAAAAGCAGGCGGAACTGGAGGATTTCCGTGATGAACGTAACCAGACACTCGCGGAAAACAAGCAGGCACTGGAGGATTTATACGATCGACGTGAGGAAGCCGTAGAACAGTTAGAAAAACAGAATTTGGACATGCTCGATCAGTACGAGCGCTTGCGTGATCGCCGGGGAACGGCCGTGGCTGCGATAGAAGATCACGCCTGTGGGGGATGTCATAGCCGTGTACCCGCCCAGCAAATTAATGAAGTAAAGAAGATGGATGAGGTCCATTACTGTGACATGTGTAACCGGATACTTTACTGGGAAGAATCCGAGGAAAACGGGGATGATTGATACGGTTCAACCTTTCCTGAGACTTTCCATTAACTACAAATCATGAACTGGGAACAGCGTTCACTGCAGGGCAAACCTATTTGGGCCCGGGTTACGGATGAAGGTGATCTTGTATTAGAAAATGGAAGGGTTCCCATCAAACACGATAAAGACCAGTCACAAAGCTACCGTGCCAGCCCGGGAAATATTACTCTTCTCCCGAGTGATTACCACGAACAACATCCGGTTACGGACGATCAAATTGAAGCATACGTGGACGGTTCCAGGGTTGGAAAAAAGAGTGAAAATGGACCCACTGGAGTTGGCATCGTGTTAAGAAGCCGTGAAGGTTTCAAGGAGATTGGTAAATACACCGGTGAGGGAACCAATATCACGGCCGAATTAAACGCTATTCGCTTTGCACTCGAAGCAATAACCGATCGAACCCGACCGGTACGTCTGTATACGGACAGTGAATACTCAATCAATGCGCTGACCGATTGGATTCATAACTGGCGAAACAATGGCTGGCAAACGTCCGGCGGGGATCCCGTTTCCAACCAGGATCTACTGAAGGAAATCTCATCGGTAATGGATGAATTTAATGATCTTGAATTACACTGGGTGGAAGGTCATTCCGGTCATATTTTTAACGAACGGGCCGATTACCTGGCTGAGAGCGAAGCCCAGGAAGGACAAGGATGAACCGTTCGGACTTGATTGAGAAAGTAGCGGAACGCTGGGAGCTCCCCGATCAAGAGGCTCGGCACCTTGTTGATTTCTTCTTTGAATCAATTGCCCGGTGTCTGGAGCGCGACGAGCGTCTCGAACTCCGGGGGTTTGGAACCTTTGAGGTTAAACACAGGGAATCCCGTACGGGACGTATCCCCGGGACCGGGGAAACAGTGGACGTCCCTTCCCATAAAGTTCCCGATTTTAAGCCGGGTAAAGTACTCAAAAAAGCCGTGAGGTGTGAGGACAATTCCTGAATTTCGGCTGTATTTATTCGACCTCGATGGGACCCTGTACCGTTCGACCTCCATTTTGTACGAAGCCTACCGGACCGGCATTCGCCAGTATCGTAACGAAACCGGACACAACCTGGAGATTCCCGATAAACAAGCCGTTATGGACGAAGTCGGAAATCCCGTGGATGAAATCTACCGGAATCTATTTGGAGAAGTGGAACGGGGCAGGATGGA
The DNA here is from genome assembly GCA_042219695.1 of bacterium. Taxonomy (GTDB): domain Bacteria; phylum T1Sed10-126; class T1Sed10-126; order T1Sed10-126; family JBDGPJ01; genus JBDGPJ01. The sequence goes on along the minus strand of JBDGPJ010000088.1, from coordinate 4,133 downwards.
TGTTCTGAGCACTCGTATTCAGGATGCATTGCTGGAATACATACAACAAGGCGGTGGGGAATTACTCGAAGGAGTTCCTGAAACGTTACGTTCATTATCCGAACAAAATTCCTTGGGATTGGTGACCAATGCCCGCCGTGAGTACATGGATGTGGTGGCTGATTATTACGACCTGGCTACCTTTTTTGAACGGATGCGATGCATTGAGGATATTGAGTCCGACCAAAAAGCGGAACTTGTCCGGGGAATGTTGGAGTATTTTGACGTTCCCCCGGAGGAAACGCTTCTTGTAGGGGACCGTGAATCCGATTACGTTGCTGCACAAGAAAATAACGTTCACTTTGTGCTTCGGGAATCGGAGTACGGCGAGGATGAGTTTGTAAGCGACGTTCAGTGCGTTTCCGACCTTCGTGAGTTACTGCCTGCTCCTAAAAATAATTAGAGTCTCTCGTATTTTCTAAAAATGGCTCATGCTCCGGTAACCGTCGGATCATTGAGAGTATAATTACCTTGTTCTCCCGGGACTCTTTTCGTGCATAGTAAATTTAAGACGAACCATTGATTACATTGATCTGTATAAGTTCCCCTATTGAGGTAAGGGAAGGGTGGCATGAAAGATATTGTGGCCACGGTTGAGACGTATGAGTACGGTAGACGCCCCTTCTTCCATTTGATTTTCCAGGTGGTCTGACAGTTCATCAGGTTCCTCGATCGGTTTACCGTCAACCTCCAAAATAAGATCTTCCCGCTGGAGTCCGGCTTGTTCGGCGGGACTGTTGGATTTTACGGATGATACTCGAAGGACCGGACGTTCAATTCGGAGAATTGGACTGTTTGCCTCCTCCGGTTCAACCGTAATTACGTTTAATCCAACGGCCTCTAAGGGTTCCAGGGATTCGGATTTCTGTTGGGTACTTGCCTTGTCGGTTTGACCCGGCATTTTGTCCAGTTTCATCGTTAGCGTTTTACGGGTTCCATTACGGTTAACGACCAAATCGACTTCGTCACCGATGTCCTGATTCCATACCTGCTTCTGTAGTTGGGCGGGGGAGTTCACAGTCTTTCCGTCAAATTTCACGATCAAATCACCGTGTTTAATTCCGGCATTTTGGGCCGGACTTCCTTCCACGACACGTGAAACGATGACTCCGTGTTGCTCGTCAAAGTGTTCTTTCAGGGCTTTTTCCGAAAGCGTCTCTATAACCACACCCATCCAGGGTCGTCGGACTCGACCGTATTCAATAAGTTCATTGGACACGCGTTGGGCAATGTTGGAAGCGATGGCGAAACCGATCCCCTGGCTCCCCCCGCTTGTGGAGTGGATCATGGTATTGACTCCGATAACCTCACCCTCGATGTTAACAAGTGGTCCTCCGGAATTCCCCTTGTTAATGGCGGCATCGGTCTGGATCATATGACCGAACCGTGGCATATTGGCATTGTTATTATTAGGTTGTATATTTCCACCAATGCTGACTGAGCGCTGTGTCGCACTTACGTGACCTACACTTACGGAGTTTTCGAGTTGAAACGGTGAACCAATGGCGATCGACCAGTCGCCCGGTGTTATTTCATCGGAATTTGCGAATGACACAGTGGGTAGATTGGTTCGATCAATTTTTATAACCGCCAGGTCCGTCCCGTTTCCCATCGGATCCGTTCCCACGATTTCTGCTTCGACGGATTGGTTGTTGTTGAGCATAACGTTAATTTCGTCCACGTCCTTTATACCGGTTCCAAGGCCCCGAACTTTCCGTGTTTCGGTCCTGGGTTCCCCGAAAAATCGTCGAAATAGAGGATCGTCCGGAGCAGGGCTACCGGGTCCAAACTGAAAGGGGAAACCTCTTCGCACCTTAACGTTTTTTTGGGTATAAATCGTAACGACGGCCGGACGTACTCGACTGGCCGCGTAGTTAAAGGCGTCCTCAATATTGCGAGCGGATTGGATAGCCTGTTTGGGTCGATCTTTCGGTACCTGTTCGCCCGTGTATTTTTTATCGTCCGGTTTGGCAATGCTAAAAAAGTCAACTTGAAGCGTTCCGATAATAAAGCCTGTAAACAAAAGAAATACGGCTCCAAGAATTATTTTTGCTCCGCTGATTTTTCTGGAATTCATCATGGGACACTCCCTGTAGTAAAGCTGGCTGGACGAAAAGTTTTAAAAAGGTCAGAATTTTATTATATCAAGTTGAATCCTATTTCATATACAGTATTATTCGTACTATTTCAGAAACGGCATGAATTTGACGCGTGTTAGGGATCCTTGAAATAATTTGGAGCAGTAAATTATTTAATCATTATCTCCTGTGTCAGGATAATTTTTAACCCGGCCTGTTCTTGAATCATTTAGACTTCCTTGAGGAAGTTTGGACGTGCCAGGGGTTTATTTTTATAAGTCCAGGTAAGTATCTTTGAAAGGTAGGGCTGTTTTTTTTGTAAAACGCAGATTGCCAAAAATTTCTATGAGTACTAATTTATTGTGACGTGAAACCATGACTGAATGGAATCTTGTTTTTTCTGACATTCATTCCAATTACCCTGCGCTGGATACTGTTTTGGACGATCCCGAGGTTGAGTATGATCGTGTGATTTGTGCCGGGGATATCGTCGGATACGGTCCCCACCCCGAACGGTGCATCGATCGCCTGAGGGAAATGTCCTGTGATTTTGTGGCAGTAAAGGGTAACCATGATGCCGGAGTAACCGGTGAACTATCCACGTCCCTTTTTAATCACATGGCTCGATCCGCCAACAAGTGGACACAGCAACGACTGGAAGAAGACTACGTCAACTGGTTGAAATCCCAGCCGCGTACGTTCGAATCCGAGCGGTTTCAGGTGGTTCATGGATGTCCCGGGGACGAACCCATGATGACTTACGTGGATCAGTTGTTTTCGGCCCGGAAAGCCTGTCAGAATATGGACCGTAATATACTCTTTGTCGGACATACGCATATACCCGCCTATTATCACGGAGTATCATGTGAATCACTGGATGAACACGGTGTGGAAGCGAATTCGGAGCAGGTATTGTCCGGAAAGGGATATTCCATCCTTAATCCGGGCAGTGTGGGCCAGCCTCGTGATGGAAACTGGAGGGCTTCCTACCTACTCTGGAATTCCGAGTCCAATACTATACGCTGGACACGCGTTTCTTACGATTACAAGTCCGTGCAGGAGGACATTCGTGAGGCAGGATTACCCGGAAAGTTGGCGACGCGATTGGAGTATGGACAATAACAATTTTTTGGCCTTGAAAACAAACCGGTCATGGGATTATTCTTGGGACAACGGAGGTGATAGAGAGAATTTCAACTTGTTGAAGTTGTATGATGTTCTTTACATTCACTGAGGAGGCTTATGATGACTGGATCCGAGTTGAAGGGACTTGTTGAACAGACCAGTCTTACCGTCGAAGAACTGTGCGAAAGGGTTGATGTCGAAGCAGAGAAGTTACGAAACCTAATGCAATTAGGACCCAAAAAATTACCGCTCTGGTTCATCCGGGAGGTTCGCCCGGTTGTTGAACAATATCAGGTCCAATTATAAATAGACTACTTAATACCGTATCAAACAATGTAGCTCTTTATATCCGTTTCATATCAAATACAGTAGTTTGAATTTCCTTAATGTCCTTTCCTTTAGCTGGAAGAAGGAAATTTGAAATAAAAAACAGGTTTTTGTTCTTATCTTTTTCGAAAACGATAAGGAATTCCACTACGCGTAGATAGAATAAAGATTGCGGGGATGTGGATCGCAAAGTGAGGCGAAATCCCCGTCGATTAGCCTTTGAAGGGACGGGAAAGGACATCCGGGGAGGTCTAACGGTCAATTTCACAGTTTTCTATGTGTTTTGTAGATTCATTGTTTTCCCATGCATGATGGTGCGCAACGTTGTAAAAATAAACTCGTCGGGAACATTATTTTGGACCCCAACAATACAGACAATAATTCATAAGATACTTTGACTATACTAGATTCAAACGTTTATTTGGACCGAGTTTTGGACTGTCTCAATTGACAACTCGTTAACGTCCGATTACCCTTTTCCTACTTAAAAATCGTCTTCACTTGGATAGTGCGGGTGTAGCTCAGGGGTAGAGCGTCTCGTTGCCAACGAGAAGGTCGTGGGTT
>JBDGPJ010000087.1:14654-15395 GCA_042219695.1 bacterium | reverse complement strand
AATCGAAAAAACTCTCAGTATTGGTTGGATACAGCCTGTGCCGATCAAAAAGCTACCTTCATTAATTTAGTGAGAGGAATTTTTTGGAAGAATAGTGTAGTGACACCAACGTATTAAAAATAGTGATACTTTTAGTATAATTAATGGCACGAAAGAAAATTTTCTGGTTGCAATTTTTTGTTGTAATCTCCTTATGTTCCGGGCATTTAGAAATGTTCTCTTATTCTTTAAGGGGATTGTAATTCAATTCGCAGGTTGTAAGTACAATGAGGAAAGTAAATTGAACTTTCCCTCAATACCGAGGGAGATTATTGGAGTGATTTTTAAGAGATGAAGAAGTATTTGGTTGGATTCATGGCAATTTCATTTCTTATGATGAGTTTTGTTCCTGTTTCACACGCCCAAAGGATTAGTCCTGTTGATTCTAAGTCGGAGTCCTCACAGCCCGAAAAAAAGAACCAGGAAGAGAAAACATCAAACTCGGAACAAATGCGGATTGCTCCTGAACCCTCGCTTACTCCCGAAGAACGCAAAAAAAAGGAAAAAGAAATTTTCAAGGACAGTGCAATCCGAAAGATACTTGCTGATTCCGCTGCTATGCGGATTAAATACGAACGAAAAATTAAGGAACTAAAATCCGATTCCGCAACGATGAGTTCGGAGTACCAAAAGCGTATTCGCAAACTGAAGAAACAGGTAAAAGCCCTTAAAAAACGAGTTAAGAAGCTAAAGAAAATGAAA
>JBDGPJ010000087.1:14043-14644 GCA_042219695.1 bacterium | reverse complement strand
CCGGATACCGAAAGAAAAACTGCCCAAGCCTCGGGCTCTTCGGATACCCGATCAAAGCAAGCCCAAAAACAGCAAAAAGAGAGGAAAACGGAGTCGGAAACGGAGCCCAAAATGAAGACTTCGTCCGATCAAAGAAACGGGAAATCCACCTCGTTGCAAAATAAGTTCAATCCAAATACCGTGAGTGTGGATAGATTAAAAGCAATCCCTGGTTTGCCCGATCATCTTGCTGATCGTATTGAGTGGTATCGAAGGGAAGTACGTCCTTTTAAACAGCGCAAAGACTTGAGACGTGTTCCAGGTATCGATCGCTCGGTTTTTATCAAAATTAAAGATAATTTTCACCCGGGACCTTATTAAACGAGCGAAGTTGCTTCCGGAAACGATTGGTTGCGTTATATATGTTCTACCTAAGTTATTATCAATCCGTTATTGGGTACTGAACTCTCGTAGTATCCCCGGGTTTCGTTTCTTATTCTCTGCGAATTCAACCGTGGACGGAAGAGTGATTTAAATGGGAATCTTTAAAGCACTCTCCAACGATTATGCTGGCCTTTTATTGGTTATTGTGTTAGCAACAGGATTGTATTCGTGTACAGGT
>JBDGPJ010000087.1:12090-14013 GCA_042219695.1 bacterium | reverse complement strand
AAGAAACTCGCCAAAATTGAAACACACCAGTTATTTACCCAGGGACTTGCTTACGAGGCCCTCGGGAACCATCTGAAATCGATCGACCTTTACTCATTGGTCATTAAGCGTTCTCAAAAATACAAATCCAGAACCAGTGATTCAGGACCCATTCAATGGGTCCCGCGGGCACAACTTCGTATTGCCAGGATATATCGAAACCAACTTGATAATTACCCCGAGGCGGTAAAAGCGTACGAAAATTTCATCAATCAATATCCTAATGAATCCGATCACCAGGAAGTTATGTTGGAATTTGCACGTTATCAAAAAAACAATAATAAGCTGAAACAAGCTGCTTCAACGTATCGAAAATTTCTGAAGCAATACGATAGATCACCGTATTTGAGTGAGGTTCATTATGACCTCGGAATTGTGTTAAAGGGAGTTGGCCAGCTTGAAAAGTCCATCGAGCAGTTCAAAATTGTTCGGGAACGCAAAAAGCGCGATCAATTACACGATGACGCCCTTCACCAAATTGCTCTGGTTTATGAGAAATCAGGGGCTCGGAAGGCTCAGCGCAATACGTTAGAACGGTTGGCAAAACAGTATCCGGACAGCGATTATGCTGAACCGGCGCTTCACAAGGCTATTGAGCTTTCCACAAAAATCGGTGATGATAAAAAGGCCGTGGAGTTGGCACGCCGTTATAAGAGTCGATTTCCGAATGGTCCGCATTTGAAAGATGTACGTAAATATTTGGAGGAAAAGGAACTTGAACCAGACGGGTGAATCATCCGAGGGAGTCATTAATGCGTTAACCGAAAAAATTGATGACGTACCCAGCCTTCCAAAGGTTTCCCAACGTATAGTCAGCCTGGTTAACAAAGACGACACCGAGATCGAAGACCTCGAAAAAGCTCTGCGAACGGATCCATCCTTAACCGCTCACATCCTGCGATTTGCCAATTCCCGCTACTACGGGCACGAAAAAGATGTAACCAACTTAAAACGTGCTGTTCAGCTACTCGGGTTCAATAGTGTGAGAAGTATTGCACTTGGTTATGGTATGGATCATCAATATACGGCTCCGGAAATACCCGGTTTTCCCAGGCAGGAGTTCTGGAATTATTCGTTGGCCGTGGGACGATGCGCCGAAATTATTGCGGATTATCTGGGGTATGATTCGGATGAAAAGGGCAACGCTTTTAGCGCAGGGCATTTGCATTCCGTGGGGAAACCGATTATGGATCAGTATCTTCATCGTGATTTCATAAAAATTGTTAAAAAGACGGATGAGGAGTCCGTTCCGTTTTATGAAGCGGAGGAGGAGGTCTTTGGTTTTACCCACTGTGAAGTGGGAGAGGCGGTACTAAATGAATGGAACCTACCCAAAGTGTTGTCCTCCACGGCCGGTAATTACTACAAGCTTTCAAACGTGGAGTACGAAACGACAATTGTTGTACATTTTGCGACGGTTCTGGTTAAAACGAAAGGATACGGTTTTAGTGGAGATCAGGACTTGAGTTATTTAAAGGAAGATCGTGTTGATGAATTGGGTCTGACGGATGAGAATATAGAATCGATTCTGCATGACGACCTACCGCAAGCTTACGAGGAAATGAAGGAAATGGTGGGTATGGAATGAGTATAGGAATCATATCCGACACACACGACAACATTCCTGCTATTTCGTACTGGATGGAATTCATGAACGAACAGGACGTGAACGTATTAATTCATGCCGGGGATTTCATTTCTCCTTTTACAATTCTGGAACTCAATAAATTCGACGGATCCGTGTATGGTGTGTTTGGAAATAATGACGGGGATCGTTCCACTCTTCGTGATAAAGCCGAGGGAACCAGTATTGAACTTTTTGAGTCCCCACACAGCAGGACCATTGAGTCCCTGGATTTTTTGATATCACACCGCCCGGAGGAT
>JBDGPJ010000087.1:0-12080 GCA_042219695.1 bacterium | reverse complement strand
GTCATCGTGCACGGTCATACTCACGAACGAAAAATAGAAGACGTCAATGGTGTCAGGTATATTAATCCGGGGGAAGCCGGGGGATGGCTCTCGGATACCTCGAGCGCTATAATTCTGGATACGGATTCGTTACATTGTGAATCATACCTTGTTCCGGCCCCGTAAATATGACCGATGAATCTCTAACGATCAGTCAGGCCAGTGAAGAAACGGGCCTTCCCGAATCCACCATTCGATTTTACGATCGTGAATTTTCCGAGTACCTTACCATCGAGCGTGGGGATAATAACCAGCGGCTATTTTCGGAGCAGGATTTGGAGGACTTACAATACATTCGTTACCTGACTAAAAGGGAAGACCTTTCGGTGGAAGAGGTAAAAAATCGGCTCAAGCAGGATCAGAAATTTCAAGAACGCAATAGCGGAAGCGCCGAATCCGATAACTATGAAAATAATTCGAACGGGAATGCTGAGTCCCCTCCGCAGGAAGTGTTAGATCGATTAGAAGCTCTTGAAGAAAACCGGGAGAAAGTTCTGGAAAGGATTGACCAATTACACGAAGAACTTCAATCCATTCAGGACTCCCAGGAACAATTGCGGGAACTGCTTGATATGAACATAAAACGGTATAATCAACTGGTCGATCAAATGTGATTGGTTAACCTGAGGTGGATTGGAATTTACTAACTAGTAGAACCTCTTTACGTTATCGTTAATATATTTCAATGATTTGACGCATTTTGTAAATGCTGATTTAAGCCTCTCAATTCGTTCGTGATTAATTGAGGGGATTTGAATCCCAGGAGCAATTTAAGCAAATAACATTGTTGTGAAAAGTGTTTGTATTTGTCTTGTTTAGACCAAAGGCACTGACTTGTAGTTACCCGCGAAATGTAAAACCTTTAATTCGGTAGCAGGCAAATAGACTTCCCCGGGAGGTACCTTCTCGAGCAAAATGAACGGCGCAACGAAAGTCCCCTGATGTAGCTTCGTAGATCAAACTAATCGGTTCTTCCCCCCCCTCAATTTTATGTATCATTTAAACAAATAACGTGAAATTCAATCCGGGTTGTTTTCTAACCTCTGAAGCTATTGAAATGTAGAGGTGGAGGTAAATCCGATAGTTAGAGTGTCAGCTGGCAAGTCGCTCCGTGTATGCTTACTTCTCTAATTAGAAGTTTGTGTCACGTTGGAAATAGTGTGGTTCCACGCCGGGGAGAAAGAAGTCAATTGTCCCTATTGTCGAAGGTTCTTTTGGAGGAACCGCTTTCTCGGTTCTGTCCAAAAAAATGTGAGCAGAAAAATAATTGTGACCGTGATTGCTTATTTTCAGCTTCTTTGGAAACAAAGGTCGTTAACCCTACCCCGGTCCCGATATAGATATTGCTGAACGTATTACCAATAAACCTCCGACTTCAAATTACGTTGTTCCAAGCACGATAAAAAAAACAAGAAATCGTACATTTGTTTCGTGTCTCCAGGGTGGCTTTCCCAGGACAAAAGGAATGATTAATGGGGATTTTTCGAAACATTATCTGTACGAAACTTCACTGGTCCCTATTTTTTTATTCCTATAAAAATTATAGAAACATAATCACAAAAAACTTGTTAACAGTATGAAGCAATCATACTTAAGGTTAATAAAACTAATATCGCTCCAGATTAAAGTAGTGCGCTTTAACCCCCTGGCAAAAGATTGGTAAATGGGGGTTTTGTTGAATAACCGTAACTAGACAAACGTATTAAAAAATTAGCAGTGAATTTTTCCGTATTCGTCTTTCAACGGCTTTGAAATTAGGATATGAGAAGACTAATCCAGTTGAATATCCCGGGAACTCAAACCCTTTACTGGATCGTAATATTCTTAGCTTCAAGTTGTAATGAGAGGAAATTAGCTCAAATAGTAAATAACTCCGCCTTGAAGTAGATCGAATAAAAGAGCGCATTAGGTTAATTCGTAATTCGTTTCAGAAAATATAATGATAAGAATTGAGGATTGCCGAAATTTGAACGCGTTCCGGCGAAAAAATTTGGTCGTGGTTATCACTCGATTTTTGTCGGAGGATTGTTACAATTTCCTGTTTTCAAAATTTATCCGTTAACACCTTGTATGATTAAAGTAAGCAATGTCCCTAAAAGAGGAAGGAGGTATATAACGTTCGTTTAAAGGGCTACAAACTCAAATATCAATAATGGTCGGGGTTAAAGTTAGAATGAATAAAATTAATCGCTGGCCCCAATTGTAAGGTTTGATTGATTAAACACATGCTTTTATCGAAAGGAGAAAAATCAAAAACATGATTTCAACAAGCCAGAGAGTTGCTGTATTTGTAGACGTTCAGAACATGTATTATTCCGCGAAATATCAGTACAACGGCAAATTAAATTTTGAAAAGCTTCTCGAGGAAACGGTCCGTGACCGTCAGTTGATTCGGGCCCTGGCTTACCTCGTTCAATCGGATGAAATTGATCAGTCTCGATTTCAGGAGCTACTGTTGGGAATGGGGTACGAGGTTAAAAATAAACAGTTGCGAACACGTCCCGATGGGTCGGCCAAAGGAGACTGGGACATGGGAATAGCCATTGATGCTATTGCGATCGGTCGCAAGGTCGACGTTGTTTGTCTTGTAAGTGGAGACGGTGATTTTGTAGATCTCGTGGAAATGTTAAAAGGGGACGGGATACGGGTCGAAGTGTTCTCTTACCCCTCCAGTACGGCAGCCGAACTCCAGGAATCCGCTACCGAGTATTACGGTATGGATGAAAGTTATCTACTATAAAAGTTTTCTGGGTTGAAGGATACTCTTAACGTGAACTTCTTAACATGAGTAGCGATTCTCAGTTATTTATAGCGGATCCTATAGAGGATTACGATCCTTCACACGATACCACGTATGACCTGATGCGTGAGGCCCAGCAATACGATCGTAAAATCTATATTGCTTCGTCCTCCAGTTTATTCATGACCTCAGGGGAAATGTTTGTCAAAGCCAGGCGCGTTTCAATTCAGGATCAAGACCCCCCCGCTCATTTTCAAGAGATCGATCAATCCGAGTTATCGCTGGATGTATTTGAATGTGTCTGGATGAGGGAAGATCCTCCCTTTGACGAGCGATACCTGTATTCCACTTATTTATTGGAACACTGTCCGGTTCCGGTATTTAACGACCCTCGGGGGATTCGAAACTCAAACGAAAAAATGACTATTTTGGAATTTCCCGAACTTATTCCCGAAACCTGGGTGGGGGCGGATTTCGAATCGGCCTGGGTGTTTATTCAGGCCAAGGGAGGAGAGGCGGTCTTAAAAACCCTGACCGGTTATGGTGGTGAAGAGGTCCATCGACTTCGAGGAGATCGTGAAAACCAGAAGCGAATCTTTGATGACGTTTCCAACGGGCAAACGGAGATCGTAATGGTTCAGGAGTTCCTCCCGGAGGTGCTCGACAGTGGAGATCGTAGAATCATCGTGCTTGGAGGTGACCCGGTAGGCGGATTGACCCGGATTCCATCCGAAGGAGATTTCCGTGCAAACTTACATTCCGGTGGGAGCGCTTCCGATGTATATTTAACCGATGATGAACGAATGATTTGTGAACGATTAAAACCAACACTATTAAATAGGGGGTTGCATCTGGTAGGGATAGATGTTGTCCAGGGGAATCTGTTGGAAGTCAACGTAACAAGTCCCACGTGTGTCCAGGAAATTACAAGAGGTAGTGATCGAAACGTGGGTAAGGAAATTATCGAGTACGCACTACAACAGTGTGGGAAATCTATTTCTTCGTAATGGATTATGTTAGTTCAATTTTTCATAAACGTGATTTATGCCAGTAAATTGTAAGGATTGATAGTGGAATAACCTAAGATGGGAATTCCTGATGTGAGTTTTTTTGAAAGAGGAGGGGTTACAACGTTTCGTAATTCTGAGATCGTTATAAAATATAGAGCCATTTGTAGTACTTTCCCAAAAGTTACCTAAATGCATTGAGAAGCGAGGTATAATTGTGGAGTATCAATTACACGTGGATCAGACGTGGCCACCAACGGACTCCTCATTGGGTCTCCGTGAAGGTGTTTTACTACCTCCCGACAAACTCGATGATCCTGAAACGATCGAATTCTCCGGTCAGCATACAGTGGCTACTCCGGGCTGGTTTAACTCACACGCTCACCTCGAACTTTCCAACTGTTCTGTGAAAGAGTACAACGGGGATTTCGTTGATTGGATATTCGATGTTCTCGAACACAAGGAGTCTCAGGACAATGAGGATATTAAACAAGCTTTTCTGAATGGGTGTGAATCCCTTGTACAAAGTGGCATCTGTCATGTTGTAGATCACTGCGATCGCACCGATCAGGTTCTTGAGGTCGTGGACGAGACGGGGATTGACGTTCACTTATTTAAAGAGTTGATTGGATTTTTCTCTGATGAGATTGATGAGCAAGAGTCCCTCGGACGGAAATTTTTGGAGCGTGCCAGCAATGGGAAAACACGTGCAGGCCTGGCTCCTCATGCACCGTACAGTGCTCATCCCGAAGTCTATCAGCGCTGTGAGGAGCTTCTGGAAGAATACGATGGTGCTATTAGTTCCCATATGCATGAAATACAAATGGAACTCGAATTTACGGAACTGGGTTCCGGTCGTTTTAGTGAGTTGATTGAGGAACGTTCCGGTGAAACCCCCGAGACTCCCTACGTGGATCGCCCCATACCCTTTTTTGTTCGTGAACAGTACTTTTCGAAGCCTGTTTTTGGAATTCATTTAAATTACCTGAATGATCGAGATTATCGCTGGCTGGAATCGAGTTCCATCGCTCCCGTTTTTTGCCCTCGGAGCTATCGCCATTTTGGACACGATACCTTACCCGTGGTCGAGTGGTATAAACGAGATATAGACTTTGCCATGGGGACTGATAGCACGGCCAGTGATACGAAACTCGATTTACTGAATGAATTAAGGGTGCTCGAAGATCTTACGGAGATTGAAATCGAACCTGAAACTATACTTAAATCCCTGACTGAAGTTCCCTCGCGTGTACTTGGTATACCTGACCGAGGAGTGTTGAGCTACGGAACACCGGCCGATATTTCGATTTTCAACGTCCCTTCCGGTGACCTGGAGGACCTTGCTCGCGGCCAGGCCGAAGCTCTTGCCGTGATCCGTGACGGCGAAATTGTATGGTCCGAGTAACACACTCGCGCCCGGCTCGTATTTGGCTTTGATTCGTTTGAGTTTTAACCATCAATTTCACGAGTCCTATAAACTGGATAAAAGCTACGTAAATTCGTAAGCTATTAGTGTTGTTCGGGGGCCCCGTAACCTACGTGATAAAGTAGTAGTTTTTGGGGTCTAATCAAATTTTCTGGTGATGCTATGCTCACATTTGCTGTACCGAAAGGTCGTATGATGGATCAAACCATTGAATGTCTGCGAAATTCGGGAATTACAATCCCGGAAGCAGAAAAGATTGATCGTGAATTAATTTTTTACGACGAAGACAAGAAGTATAAATTTGTCATCGTCAAACCATCTGACGTAACGACGTACGTTGAGTACGGAGCCGCCGAGGTGGGAGTTTCAGGGAAGGATATTATTGAAGAAACCGAGGCGAATATTTACGAACCCCTTGATCTTGGATTTAGCGAGTGCCGGTTATCCGTGGCCTGTTTGGATGAGGAGGACCCCGATATAAGACATCCCAGAGTCGCCACGGAATTTCCCAATCTGGCCGAGCGACATTTTGCGCAGAAAGGTGAGAACGTTGAGATTATTACCCTGCATGGTTCGGTCGAATTGGCTCCTCTTATTGGTTTGGCTCAAAGGATTGTTGATATCGTTTCGACCGGTCGAACTCTTCGTCAGAATGGCCTCGTTGAGGAAGAAACCATACTGGAATCCAGTGCCCGATTAATCGTAAATCGACCCGCAATGAAGCTTCACCGCGAGGAAATTGACGAATTAATCGATCGTCTACAATCGGAGGTTTCCTATGCCTCGACGTATTGATACCCGTGACAGAGATTTTGACCCCATAGAACGAACTCCTCTCGCGCAAGAAGGCGAGGAGGCCCTCCGCAGGGTACGCGGTATGTTAAATGACATCCGCCGTGAAGATTGGGAAAAGGTTATTGAGTACTCCCGCGAGTTTGATGACGTGTCACCACGCCCCGAAGCCCTATCCCCCCATGAACTGAATCACGAGTGGAAACGTCTGGATTCCTCCGTTCGTGATAGCCTCAAATGTGCCCGGGACCGGATTCGCCGGTATCAAACGGCCATCAAACCGGAATCGTCCGTCATCTCCGATCCGGAAGGGGGATTCCTCGGCGAGCGTGTACAACCGATTGAGTCCGTGGGATGTTACATTCCCGGCGGACGTGTTCCATTGCCGTCGACCGTTCTAATGACAGCGTACATAGCTCACCTGGCGGAAGTCGATTCGATCGTAATATGTTCTCCTCCCCGTGAAGATGGTGCACCCCATCCCGTAATTCAAGCCGCCTGCCACCTCGTACCGGAAGCTGAAGTATACGGGATTGGAGGAGTACAGGCTGTGGGAGCAATGGCTTTTGGAAGTGGTTCCCTTCCGTCGGTGGATCTCGTGGCGGGGCCGGGCAATCGGTTCGTAACACTTGCCAAAAAAGAATTGTACGGGGAAGTTGGAGTGGATATGCTGGCGGGGCCTTCGGAAATTGCCATTATTGCGGATGAACAGGCGACTGCGGAGTACTGTGCAGTTGATTTACTTTCCCAGGCCGAACATGATCCACGATCGCGGGTCTACTTGATAAGTCCGGTGGGATCCTTGATCGATCGAGTCGATCGTCATATTGAACAGCTCCTGGAGGGGCATCCTAATCGTGAGTCTATTGAAACGTCCCTCGATGAATCCGCCTACATTCATACCCGCTCCGTCCAAGAATACGTTGGAATCGCTAACGACATAGCACCCGAACACCTTGAGTTACACGTGGAAAATCCCCAACAGTTGGCCCGGGATTGTGAACATGCCGGTGCGGTATTTTGTGGTCCTTACTCCCCGGAGCCGATAGGGGATTACGTGGCCGGTCCCAGCCACACCTTACCGACGGGCGGGAGTGCCCGTTTCTTTTCCCCCGTTTCCATAAATACGTTCCTCAAGCGACAGTCCTTGATTTCCCTGGACAGGGACGGCTTTAATTCCGTACGTGAATCGGCCTCCGATTTGGCCGGTGTCGAGTCACTTTCCTTTCACCAGCATAGTGTAGATTCGCGTGAAACGTCCTGAAGAGACCCGGAAAAATATGTCCTTAGAACAATATATCCGAGAAGACATTGCTTCCCGGGAGGGGTACAGTCCCGGGCATGAATCGGCCGAAATCATACTTGATGCCAATGAAAGTCCGTACGATTTGCCCGATGACGTGAAGCAAGCCATTTTCGAAAAACTTCGGAACGTCGAATTTAATCGTTACCCGGATTCCAGCAGTACAAATCTCCGCACGGCTTACGCGGAGTACTGTGATTTGCCCCCGGAATGGATCGTCGCCGGTAATGGTAGTGATGAAATCATTTCCTGCCTGGTTTCGGCCTGTCTTGAACCGGGAGACACGGTACTTACTCCCTCACCGGGATTTAGTATGTATGGCTTGATTGCCGAAATTCAACACGCTGATATTGAGCAAGTTCCCTTGTCCGGGGATTGGGACCTTACCGAGGAGTTCGTACAACGTTCATCCGACGCTTCATTAATCTTTCTTGGTTATCCTAATAATCCCACGGGGGTATGCTTTTCCGGGGAAATCGTCAATCAAGTGATCGATAACAGCGGTGGTCTCGTGGTAGTCGATGAAGCCTATTTCGAGTTTTCAAAGCAATCCTTCCTGGAAGACCTTTCCAAGGACACCCCACTCGTCCTACTACGGACGTTAAGCAAGGGGTTCAGTCTTGCCGGGATTCGAACCGGATTTCTGCTGGGTCCACCGGAGATCGTGGACGCGGTGAACGTAACTCGGCTCCCTTACAACGTGAACCGTTTGTCTCAGGTGGTGGCCGAAACAGTTCTCGAACACCGTGACTCCATTCTTCATCGTAATGAAACAATCCTCGAAGAACGGAAACGGCTCATGGACTGTCTCGAAAAAAATGGATTGGCTCCTCAGCCTACGGATGCGAATTTTATTCTATTTCAACCTGATAACCCTCAACGGATTTATCAATCCTTTTTGTCGGAAGGCATCCGAATTCGGTCTTTTTCCAAACCCGAACTGGAAGACTACCTTCGGTTGAACGTAGGAACTCCCGAAGAAAACGATCGAGTAATTAACGTGCTGGATCATCTTTTTGATAACGGTTAATGAATGTTTGCTTAAGGGAGCTCCAATCGTGTTTTCGTTGGCGGATTGTTGAATGGCCGCGAATCACGAAGGTTGAAGGGTATGTAACGTGATTTACGGGAAATAAAAATCTGAATTAGTCCGCAGACGTCAAAATCATTCGGACGAGTTAATTTTTTCCCTAATAACAATTTTCAAATCCAAGACAATTGTCTATTCTACAGGGTAATCCTTAATCAAAAAAAGTGATGGAGTGAAATACTGTGTCCAGGACTTCCACCCAATCTCGTGAAACTCGTGAAACGAACATTGAAGTCAAAGTTGACCTTGACAACAGTGATGACCCGTCCATAAATACGACGGTACCTTTCTTTGATCACATGCTTGAACAGCTTGGGAAACATTCCGGTATTGGTTTAGTTGTGAATGGCGAAGGAGATACCGAAGTAGATTCCCACCACCTCGTTGAGGATATCGGCATAGTGCTTGGTCGAGCTTTCGATGAAGCGCTGGGCGACAGGACGGGAATAAACCGGTACGCCAGCATATCGTTACCGTTTGACGAAACACTGGTGCGGACCAGTATCGACATCAGCGGCCGGGGCTACCTCGATTATAACGTGAATATTTCCGGGGATATCGAAGGTTTCCCGCTGGAGGTTTTGCCCGAGTTCTTCCGGGGACTGGTTAACGAGGCCGGACTGACCCTTCATATCGATGAGATCAAGTCCGGGAACAAACACCACCTTTCGGAAGCTGTCTTCAAGTCCTTCGCCCGCGCCCTTCGTAGTTCGGTTTCCGTAGTTGGAGACGATGTACCGTCTACCAAGGGTACTCTGTCCTGACGGTACAGAACCATGATTGGCTTAGTGGACTATGGCATGGGGAACCTCGGCTCCGTAAGCAAGGCCATTCGTGAGGTGGGTCGCGACGTTCAAATTATCGATCAACCCGGGGCTATAAATGAAACCGAATACCTGATTGTCCCCGGAGTGGGTGCGTTTGACCGGGCCGTGAAAAACCTTCGTGAGCAATCCCTATGGGATCCTGTACTTGAACACGTTCGGACAAATCGTCCTTACCTGGGAATCTGTCTTGGTTTTCAGCTTTTATTCGAGGACAGCGAGGAGGGTGAGCGCCCTGGTTTTGGTTTATACGAGGGAACGGTCAGGAAGTTTCAAAACGTTAAGCCCGTACCTCACATGGGCTGGAACGACGTTGATTGGGCCGGTCCGGGAAGTGAATTCGATCCCGGCGAAAACCGCCCGGCCTGCTATTACTTCGTTCATTCCTACTTCGTGGAACCGGTGAATAACGATATTACCGCTGGTGTAACTGAATACGGTAGCGACTTCTGTGCCTCCATACGGGACAGAAATTGCGTGGGTGTGCAGTTTCATCCTGAAAAAAGCCAGCAGGCGGGCCTGGCGTTTCTGCGGGACGTGTTTCAAATTTGGGAATAACGATCTATTTGGAGTTGATGTAAAGTGGATTTGATACCCGCCGTTGATTTGAAGGAAGGCGAATGTGTACGACTGTTCCAGGGCAAGCGTGACCGTGACACACATTACAGTGATGACCCGGTTGGTATGGCCCACCACTGGGAACAGCAGGGAGCCAGCCGACTGCACCTGGTTGATTTGGACGGTGCTTTTGAAGGAGAGTCCGGTAACCGTGAAATCATTGAGGAGATAATTAACACGTTATCAATTCCCGTTCAAGTGGGCGGGGGACTTCGTTCGACCCGGGCGGTTAACGATTTATTGTCCGCGGGAGCCGACGCGGGCATTATTGGTACGGCGGGAGTCAATAATCCGGAGTGGTTGGGTCAGCTCGTGGATCAATTTGGCCCCGATCGGATCATTGCCGGGGTCGATACCCAGGATGGTCAGGTTATGGTGGAAGGCTGGGAAGAACAGTCATCCGTGGAACGGTTAACCTGGGCCCGACAGCTGGAGAAGTTAGGTATAAAACGAGTCATTTACACGGATGTATCTCGGGACGGAGCCGAAACTGGTCCCGATATACCGGGGACAAAAGAACTGTTAGAAAACACCGAACTCGAAATTATTGCTTCGGGGGGCGTGGGAACGCTGGATCATCTCCGGTCATTCGATGAGATTCATTCGAAAAAGTTGGTGGGAATTATCGTTGGTCGGGCACTTTACGAGGAAAACTTCACGTTTACCGAAGGTGCCCGAGTACTTCCCGGGGCTTACCCATCCGAGGACGTTTAATTATGTTGAGAAAACGGATTGTACCCTGTCTGGACGTCGACTCCGGGCGAGTTGTTAAAGGGGTTAATTTCGAGGATCTACGTGACGCCGGGGATCCCGTGGAAGTAGCCCGTAAATACGACCGGCACGAAGCGGATGAACTCGTCTTTCTCGATATCACGGCTTCTTCGGATCGCCGGGAAATTGTCAGGGATATGGTGGAAAGCGTGGCCGACGAAATTTTCATGCCGTTTACCGTAGGGGGCGGGATACGATCCACGGACGATATGCGCGTGATTTTAAAGGCCGGCGCCGATAAAACGGCCATCAATACCGCCGCGGTCGAGGATCCGGAGTTGATTTCGCTTGGTGCCGAACGGTTTGGCTCGCAATGTATCGTCGTCGCAATTGATGGTAAATCCATGGGGGATGATCGCTGGCAGGTTTATACACACGGTGGACGAGAACCTCGCGATCGCCATGTAGTAGAATGGGCCGAGGAAGTGGAACGGCGAGGTGCCGGTGAAATCCTTCTAACCAGTATGGACGCCGACGGAACCAAGGAAGGGTATGATATTCCGATGCTCAAAGCCGTTTCGGAGTCCGTGGATATTCCGGTTATAGCCAGTGGGGGGGCCGGCGAACCCCAGCATTTCGTGGAGGTTTTCGAACAAACAAAGGCGTCTGCCGCCCTCGCCGCATCCGTGTTTCACTACGACGAGTGGCCGGTTCCTCGGGTTAAACAGTTTTGTGTAAACAACGAAATTCCCGTTAGACCCACCTGGGATTCCTGATCGGTACCGGGTTGGTAAGTTTTTTTCGAAATACTTACTTCGAGAATTGGATAAAACCTATAAATAAATGGGGGAACACTAAAAAATAGAATGGAAGATTGTTATTGTTAATTCGGAATGATGAAGGGATACACAAGTGCACGAAGACAAAGATATTTTGAAGTCATTACTCGCTTCATGGGAAAAATTCGTTTTATGACCGGATGATCAATTTTTATTTGTCTTCTGATTTTCTATAGGTTAAATCGTTTCATGAAAATATGACTCTCCGGGGCAACTTGACATGAAACTACCTGGTTGGGCCAAACAGTTTCTTGGAGTAATATTTCCGGTTTTGTTTGGTCTCGTAGTGGTGGCAGGTGTAAATGTACATTCCGTATCCGCGGTGGACGTGGACATCCCCTCCTGGTATAAGCAACCGGAGCAAATTCGGGGGAAGTTAACTGCAGCAGGAATTGGACAATCCAAGCACCGGGCTGTCCTGGACGCCCTCGGTCAGATGACCTCCATTTTGTCACCAAATATTAACCAGATGCAGGAACGGATGGAAAAGACGTTGGCCGATCGGATGATTCGTGAACTGGCTTACCGGGATTTCAATAATATTAACGTGGAGACGATGTCCCGCTGGTACAAGAATTACAATGCCGCCGGGGGTCATTCGTCGGTTTTTCAACAGATGGTTCGAGTAACCTACAGCCACGGTGATACGGGTTGCCGAAACGTGTTATACATCGAGGAGGATGCCGGAGGA
>JBDGPJ010000086.1:0-3066 GCA_042219695.1 bacterium | reverse complement strand
ATACATACGCCAGAAAATTCTGAAATCCTAACCGAAAAGTAACTTCCTCCATAAAGGAAATCCCGACAATCCCGATCCCAAGAACCCAACCGGCCTTACGGGGAGAAAGCCCCATTGATGAATTATTCTGAAAAGACTCCACCAGCGATGACATGCTGGGTTCAGTCCAGTACAGCAAACCATATGACCAGGCAATCGTACCGGCCAGTACTACAAAAATCCACGACAGGTACGTAACGTACTCAAACCGCCCATTATTGGTTAAACGGCGGTCGTTGAAACGAAATAATGGGAGTGAAGGAATTCGCAAAAAACGGGAATGGTACATTCCCACACTTATGAATAAGTACATTTTAAACATCCCATACACCAGAGCAATGACGGTTCCTATCCCCATTCCCATTTTAAACCAGAGCGATGATTCCATGGGAGCTACTCCATACCAAAAGCGGGCGGAGATCACGATTCCCTGGAATATCAAAAAAACGATGATTCCACGAAGCGCCCACTTATTATTCCGTACTACATGCTTTCGGTCCTGGATCCAGCTCACGAGGATGGCCGCGAAAAACACGAGGGAGACAACCCCATAAACAGCCGTTATTACACTCCCGAATATCATACTGCCAATATCCGAAAATGGACCTTCGTTCACGGTAGCTGTATCATTCTGAACGACACGATCCATGGGAGGGAACGCAACACTCCTAAAATCCGGCGTGTCATAGGGTGGAGGTTCAACTGAACCCTGTTCCCGTATATAGGAGAGAGCCATGTCCCGGATCGTTCGGACGTACCGTTTGGTCTCAATAAATCCACTCGTTCGATCCAGCATATATTCGGACATTACCAGTGTGAATCCCGAACGAAACGTTTCATCGGGAAGATCGATTGCTGAACCGGCACAACTACAGGACTTATCGGAAAAACTAAGGGCATCTCCGTTGGGAAGTGTTTGACTTAGCTCGGAAATTTGATCCCGCGTGTGTTGACGTACACTTTTGACTTTCGTCGAATCCACGTCCGGCATAACCCGGATAGGAGTGTTATTCCAGGGAAAAGCAAGGTAGAGTTCATTTCGAGTTACGGGGCCCGAATCGAGCCCCCCTCGCATTCCCTGGTGGTTCATCAACGCGAGATCGCTACCGGTCTGATCTTTTAGTGCCCTCGTAGCGAATAACCCGAGGGGTTCATTCGAGAAATTCGACTCATAATACCGAAAATATGGAATTTCATCTTCCAGTGTTCCTATCGACTGGTACCACCACTTGACCCGGTCTTTCTTGACTGCTTTAGCCCACTCCTCAAGATACCACTTGAGGGGTTGTCCCATGGTGAAGGTTCCCTCCACCTCGATAAATCGAAGTTTGTAAGCCTCTTCGTACAGGGGCCAATCCCGGGATATCCGTTCCAGTAAGCTCGACCACAATGAATGGGCGCGATCGAAATTTCCCATATCCCATAGCAACCGAGCCCGTATAAACTGCTTGTAAAGCCCCGGTGAAGCGGGAGTGGTATTTCTCTTCAAGATCGAACGTTTTTGGGGAGGAGTACCTCGGTAAAAGTCACCGTATTCCCCTCTTGAAAGAAACAAAAGCGGGAGTAAATCATATCGGTGTAATAGATATATACGGGTGTCCGGAAGTGTTCTCGATTCAGGGTGAATGTCCCCGGCCATTTTTTTGTACTGGCCGTTCAACTGATACAGGGCGGATTGAAAAATTCGATAGACCTGTGGATCAATGCCTCTGGGAGCCTGATCGGGTAGTATCTCAAGCAGTTCACGAGAATGTCCGGTAACCCGGGCAGCTTCCACAGCTCGCGCTAAATATTCTCGGCTCTCAAGAATGGTTTGCGAAGAGTTGGCTTTAACGGGCTTCCCCGGAAAAATAAAAAAGAAGAACAGAACAAACGTCAGTAGCCAGTAGAACCTACTGGACAATCGTGGAGGCCGTTTTAATACCCCCATCGTCAACTCTCCCCCACTCATGGATGCATCATGTCACGGGACTTCGATCAAAAATAGCTTCACATAATTCCCCCCGATGTTCGTCAATAAATCCCATGAGCCGTTTCCACTTGTCCTGAAACGATTTCATGTTAGGCAGCGGATCACCGGGATCGTACTGGTGACGTGCGTAAAATATATTATCGAGGCACCCCTCGGCGTGCTCGTCTTCTCCATCGGCCAGAAACTGGTTGGATAACATCATGTTGGTTTTATATATCCGCTCCTCGAGTTGTTCATCGAGGAACTCCCCCGGCCACGGCTCAAAATAATCCGTGGGAATTCCCATTTCGGCTTCCAACTGTCGTACCTTGCGCCGATCGTAGATGAATCTCTCAATATCCAATCGCACCAGTTTCCAGAGTGGAAATCCACGCGGGGGGGGCTTGTGCTGAACACAAAGTTCGGAATCCATGTAAAAACGGTGTCCAAACATTCGAGCATTTATTAGCCAGTCCATGTCCTCCCCCCGGTGGCAGTGGGGGTCAAGGGGAACTTCCGTGTAATAATCCTTGTGCAGAACAATATTCCCCATTACGACGTACGAGGTTTCCTTCAACCGAGGCTCATCAAAAATATACTGATCAAATGCCCGGTTCATCGCTCCGGCGTTATTCCAGTAGGCCATCCAGGGGGGCGGAGCCCCTGCGTAATTAATACTCCCTTCCTCCGTGTAGTACGGCCCGCACACGACATTGGCTACTTCACCGGTTTCAGGTACCTCCGTCTTGATGTATTCACGTGCTTTTTGTGAATACTCTGGATCATCGTATACCACGTCGTCATCCGTGGACACAATCGTTTCGTATCCAAGGATGTGGCAGGCGATTAAACACATGTTGCGAATCTCGGAGTATCCATACATCGACACGGGTTCCAGGAGTTCTTCATCGGCGTGCTTGTTAAGGTAATCTTCCAGAATTTCAGCCGACTCGTAACTAAAAAGGTAAACATCTACGTCACCGCTGTGCTCCTGTATATCTTCCCGAACCCGGTAATCGACGTCTTGTTCCCAGTCATAACTGGAGGAAGAACTTACCAGTACTACATCGGGCACC
>JBDGPJ010000085.1:29305-36846 GCA_042219695.1 bacterium | reverse complement strand
TCAATAACGCGACAACCAACAAAACCCAGTAGGCCCAGTCCTCTTTTAAAGATTTCTGCGCTTCCACCAGACCATTACCCCCCAGACGATTAAACCACCCGGTATAACAAGTAATGAAAGGGAAAGGATGAACCAGCGGGCGTTCGGGTTTGTTACCTGGATCCGGTTATAATTCAACGGCCGTGGTCGAATACCGAGTGCGGTCGAACGTTTTAATGTCCAATTCGTGAGATTCATAGCCACGTCTTTGTTACCAAATTTTCCAAACAAGACATCGGAAAAAGCGGTCGTACTGCAAAGGGCCACGGCTCTCCCCGGTTTGGAACGAGCGAGCCCAACTTTGAACGGGCCTGACGGATCCCCGGATTGTTGCTGGACAACAAGTTCTTCACCGTCCGCTGGTATCGATTTCACGTAGGATTTCCTGGACGATTTCAAAACGGTCGACACGGAAGCATCCCCGGTAGAAGTAAGACTACAACTACGCCCAAGAACCATATGAATCCCCTGTTTTCGGAGATTTTTCACCGCCGGGTGAGTCCCGTACACTGGGGAAAATACAAAAGGTTGTCGAGCAAACTGCATCGGCCGACGGGCCCCCACCACGTATCCGGATTCGTAAGAAAATCCGATTTTCTGTGCCAGCGAACTCAGGTTCCCAATGTTTTCCGGTGCACTCACGAGAAACAAATTACCGCCGTCGTGGTACCATTTTGAAATTTTTTCCGAGAGTGATTTTGAAATGGGACGCTGGGGATCGTATATAACCAGCAGATTACGTGTGTCGGGAAGGTCTTTGTTTTCAACCGGATTCCATGTCCTTGGCGTAAACCCTTCACCGGACAGTGCACTCTTCCAGGAAGTAAGCGACCGTGAACCCTGTTGTTGGCCCCGCTGGCGTCTTCGGGGGGTACCCGAGGCCTGTAACCGGTATTCACCATGGCCGGTCATAAATAAAACATCACGGTTTGTCGTCCGGGTAAGATTTAAAATTGCTGAGGTAACGGCTTCCTCACCGCGAAAACTCTGAGGACGAGCACCCATCATGCTTCGTTTGAATTTATACATGTCTCGAGGCGTAATCGTGCTGTGATTTTTACCAATTTTCACCACGATGGCGTTGGCCTTGTTATTCCCCCTCACGTTATAGCGCTCAGCCAGGTTGATTTTTATGTCGGGATCAACTTCCCGAAACGTCACCTTACTACTACTCGATTCGTAACGGTTAAGCAAACCACGAACCCAATCCACCTTCACGATAGAACGTTTTTGTCCAGTTTTGGCTTCGGGGTGAAAAAATAACAGGGTGATCTTCTTATCAACGTCTTCAAGGACACTGTGTGTTTGATCGGACAGGGTGTAGAGGTTAGCTTCGGTCATGTCGGCCTGCCAGTCCATACGATGGGCTCCCAGATTAACTATGAATAAGATAGCCACAACGGCGATCAGTTTGATAACCGTTCGGGTATTCTGTACCAGTGACATCAATTAATTCTCCCAGCTTCTGGTATTGAGGTACTGGATACTTGCGAACAGGAAGCCAATCGTCAGGGAGAGAAAATACACAACGTCCTGAAGTTTTAGAAGTCCGTCCTGGAAATTCCCAATTGGATTCACGATACTAATCGCCTCAATGGCAGGACCCGCGGACGTTGGTAATAGTCCTTTCAAAATGCCCAGTGCCCAGAGAAATAACAACAGAAAGAAGGAACTAACAGCAGCCACTATCTGATTTTCAGTAAGAGTCGAACAAAAAAGTCCTACGGAAAGAAAGAAGCTCCCCACAAGGGCAAGTCCAAGGTATTGGGCTCCAAAAACAAACACGTCGGGATTTCCCACGTACATCAAGAACAGGGGAAAATGCAGAGTGAAAATTAAAATAACCCCGTACACACTAAGCGCGGCCAGGAACTTACCGAGTACGTAGTCGACGGCTGTTACCGGGCTGGTAAAAATCAATTCAATCGTCCCGCGTTCATATTCCGGGGAAACCAGTCTCATGGTGAGAAGCGGAACAATAAAGAACAGCAAAAATGAAAACAGTGATATATTGAGATCGGCCTGACCGGAAAAGATACGATCCGACATGAAGTAACCGATCAGAAATAGGTACACCACCATCAGCGCATAAATTGTGGGAGACACAAAGTACGAGGAGAACTCCCTGCGCGCCACCGCCCAAATCTTAAGTGGACTCATGGTTCGTTTTCCCCTTCAACCGACTGAACACGCTGCTTAATGGATTCATCCGTTTCTTCTTCGGTCGTTTCCTCTTCACGGGTAAGTTCAAAAAACAGTTCCTCAAGGTCGTAATCGGGACGGGTTAACTGCATGATGGGGACGTCTCGATCGCTACATAACTCAAACAACGACGTTCGTCCCAGGCGATCGTCCTTACGAAATACAACTTCATACTCGTTCTTCCCGGTTTCCCGGCACGTTTCGACCTCTTCAAGATCAAGCACGGACTGTTTCCAGTCCGAGGGCGCGGAATCCACGGTCAACTGCCATCCCGCGGATAGCTCCTCACGGGCGAGCTGTTCGGGTGTATCCACGGCCACAATACGGCCTTCTTGAAGCACGATAATTCGTTCACACAACTGACGTACCTCGGGCAAAATATGGCTGCTTATAATCAGGGTACTGTTTTCGGCAAGCTCGTTGATGAGTTCTCGCAAACGGCGAACCTGGTTGGGATCGAGTCCAAGGGTGGGTTCATCCAGAACGATAAACTCAGGCTCGTGCAAGAGCGCCTGCGCGAGAGCGACACGTTGCCGGTATCCCCGGCTCAGGTTACCGATCAGACGATGGGCGTGGTCGGTTAAATCCAGTTGCCCCAGTACCCGATCGATCGACGATTCTATGTTTTTGGGAGAAACTTCCTTCAAGCTGGCCGTGTATCGTAAATATTCCCGGGCCACCATTTCCTCGTACAGTGGGGGAACTTCGGGAAGGTAACCGAGCTGACGTTTCACATCCAGCGGATTCCGCTGAATAAGCTTCCCTCCGAAGCGAACCTCCCCTTCCGTAGGTGGATAATAACCGGTCATAAGACGCATGGTGGTGGTCTTACCGGCTCCATTGGCGCCGAGTAAGCCGACAACCTCACCTTTCTCAATCTGAAAATTGAGGTCCTCGACACCAACCACGTCACCGAACATGCGCGTTACGTTACGAAATTCGATCATGATGAAATCCCATCGTAATCAGGAATATTAAAGGATAGGGAGTGATCTTCGTGATTCCCCTCGTTGCCGGTTAAATCATGAAACAAATATTATTTAAAGGATTGAGAAAAAAATCAACAACTCCAGTGAACAGTTAGGAGACGTCCGACGTTCTCCGATCGGAAAGCATGGCGTCAATCTCATCAGCAATCGCTTCGAGCTTTTTAAATTCCTCCAACAGCCGGGGCATAAGAGTTAGGGGATCGGATGGAAGTTCTTTACGCATAAATACGTCCCCCTCGTTGATCACTTCCCAACCAATTAATGGTTTCATAACTTCTACCATACGGTCTTCCACGTCGGAAATTTTCTGTTCACGATTATCCACGTCATCGCCGACCTTGAGCTCAAGCATGATCGGGGACTGCTCGGGATCATCCCCCTGACCGTACGTGTGGAAACGTATGCCCCCGTGATTTTCATTTTTCCAATTCGCCCTAAATAATTCCAGGGAGTCGTCCTCCTGGTGAACCTTCCAGTTCTCCGTGTACCAGTCTTGGCGGGGGATTTCCGAAGCGGCACGTGTGAAAATATCAGTGTATTCTATGACCATCTTTATACGTCCTTTCTTTGTTTTGATTGGAATGGATTACTCGGGTTTCTCCTGGTTAAAAGAAAATTCCTAATCAAGTCCTTCCAATCAATTCAGTTCATTGTGATTGATTTGAGAACGTTCTCAGCCTATTCGATTTCCACGTGATTCTTTTGTCCTTCTAACTGAACCACCGCTCATCCTGTAAATAAGCGGATTGTTACTTGGTTTTGAAAAGTACCGAAGGATGACAGGTTCGGTCAATCCATAACACAGATTAGTTTGAGCTTGCCCGGACTAACTCTCCACCTGTACCCAGCGAGGTATGAGGTTATCAGACTGGAGTTTTTCCCGCAACGAACGCCAATTAGAGGAACCCGGATTGACCGGTAACTCCCGGTCATTAATACAACGTACGGGTAACAACCCTATTAGGGAGTTCATAAGTACCGTTTCCCCCTGAATAAACCCCACGTCAAATTTTCCAGTTTCGCACGATATCTCGAGTGCATCGGCATAGTCTTTCACGGCTCTTAACACGGTCCCGGGTAACACCTTTCGATCGACTTCAGGGAGGTAAATTGTGTCCTCATGGCACCAGCCTATATTAGCAATCCCCGTTTCCCAGACTGTTCCCTCATTACCACAATACAACAGATAATCGGCTTCGGAGCGGTCACGGCTGGCGAGCACCGGGCCGTACTGGGTTCGTTTTTCCGCGGAATGGGGCCAGCGCGGTGGTACAGTCCGCCGTCGTACTTCAACCGAAACACCATTTTGGTACTGGTCCTGATCCGGAGGACTATATTCCCGCACCCAGGCGGCACTGTTAAGATCGTCGTGCTCGTCCCATACGACCCATTTTAATCGTCCGGGTTCGGTTCCCCATTCCTCGGATAACTGTTGAAACACAGAGGACAGTTCCTGGTGTGACCAGGCCAGGCGAACCGAAATCGACCGTTCGAGGCGCTTAATATGTGGTTCCAAGTTTAGTACGTCCCCGCGGTCCACCGCCATCGTTTCAAACCATCCTTTTCCATTCCATACTTCGGCCCGTGGAGAAACGGGAATGGTATCATTGCTAAAAAACCGGCCGTTGTACCAGAATGTACTCATTGACTGATCCCCCGTATTAATTGAGTCTTATCGAGGCTCTCCCGGTACTCTTTTTTAGGATCGCTGTCGATCACAATGCCTCCCCCGGCATCCCACCAGGCCCTGTTCCCCCGTCGTACGAGTGTGCGAATTGCAAGATTCCAGTCGGCTAATCCTTCGTCCAGGTCCCAGTAACCGATGGTCCCCGTGTAAAGCCCCCGCCTCCGGTTTTCCAGTTCATGTATGACCCGCACGGCCGTCGATTTAGGAGCCCCCGTTATACTGCCACCGGGAAATATATTCCGGAACAGTTTCCCCGGAGTTACGGATTCCCGAAGTTCTCCGGAAACCGTGGACACGAGGTGGTGAACGGTTGGAAAACTCTCAACCCGGGACAAACTGGGAACGTGGACGGAGCCCGTCTCACAAATTCGATTCAAATCATTGCGCTCGAGATCCACGATCATGGTGTGCTCCGCGTTATCCTTCTGACTTGAGGCCAAAGCGGAAACTTTCCCCGCGTCTTCCAGCGGATCCGTTGTACGGGGGCGGGTCCCTTTGATCGGCTCCGTGATGATACTTCGATCGTTCACGGCCATAAACCGCTCGGGGGATAGGCTGAGGGCTTCGTGTGAACCGATATCAAGGTAGGCACTGTGAGGAGGGAGCAAATCCAGTTCGTGCATAATTCCGATAATGGGACCATCGACCGACGTCGTGAACCGCTGACTGAGGTTTACCTGGTAGACGTACCCCTGTCGTATGTACTCCCGTATCCGTTCAACGGATTCATGGTATGTTTTTTTCTGCACCGTTGATTCAAAAGAGCCCAATTGGGGGAGCTCCTCCATTGGTAACTTTTGTGACCGACGCTGTGAGTAATGTGCCAGAACGAAGAGTGGAAAGGTGGAATTATCGGACTGATCGATCGAAGCCACGTCGTGATTCCAGTACGTAAGGTCGTAACTGATCGCTCCAGCCACAAATCCCGTATCAAAGCGATCGAAAAACCGATCAATAGCTACAAAGGGGTCTTCCGGGGGATCAAAACGATCCAGACCGTCCTTAAAATAGCGATTCCCATCCGGGGACAGTGCAATCCAGGCATCCGGTCGATTAAGGTGAATCGAATGACTGGAACCGGAATCGGGAAAATACAAGGACGGAGAGGAAATATCAACCATCAAATAGCGTCATTACTTCCGAAGGAGGTTCCTCTCTTTCGGATATGAGTATTAGGCGGCGACGGAGGAGCGAAGTTGCTCGGCTGTGGAGGTGATGACGTCGAGCTTATCAATGGCCTCGTCGACCGTACGAGTCTTGAGTCCACAATCAGGATCAATCCAGAGCTGATCTTCAGGAATGACTTTGAGGGCCGATTCAACGCGTTCCTTCACGACGTCCTGTTCCTCAATACGGTGGTCATGTACGTCCACCGAACCAAAGGAAAGGTCCTTGGTGAAGGGGTTTTCCTCGAAGACGTCGAGCATGTCGAGCTTACTGTTGGATAGCTCGAGATCGATGTTCTGCACCTCAAGGTCGAGCATCTCGGGATAGATGTTTTCGAAGTTCCCGTAACACATGTGAGTCACGAAATAGGCGTCGAGTCCCTCGGTCATCTGCTCCATAACCTCGATGAGCAATGGGATTTCTTCGGCACGCACCGACGCGGCCGGTTCATCAATCTGTACAATTTTACAACCGGCGTCAATGAGAGCTTTTACTTCCTGACGAAGAGCCTGTGCAAAAGCGCGAGCCGTCTCAGCACGATTTTCATAATGCTCGTTAAACGTCCAATCCATCATCGTGTAAGGCCCGGTAAGAATTCCTTTCAGCGGTTTGTCGGTCTGGTCATTGGCAAATGACCACCAATCAACACTAATTGGACCGGTCCATTGAATTTCATCAATAACAATCGGTTTACGGTAGTACCGGTTGCCGTAAGACCGTACAAGACCACCGATTTCAAACCCTTCCAGGTTCTCGGCAAAGTAAGTTGCCATGTCACCCCGGTACTGTTCACCATCAACAATAACGTCCACACCTAATTCTTCCTGTTTATTAATCCAGAACTTCGTGGTCTCCCGGGCCTTATCATCCAGCTGTTCCCGAGAAATTTCACCTTCACGGTGTTTTTTTCGTGCTTCCTTGAGATCCTCGGGTTTGGGCAAGCTTCCCACCGAGGTCACCGGTAAGGGCGGTAAGTTTATATTTAGCGATTCTAATGTTTCACGACTCATCGTCATTCACTCCCAAATTTTGTAGTCAGTATTCGGACATCAGTGTTCAGTAGTCAGTATTCAGTCATCAGTTTTCAGTGGGTTTGTTTTTCGAGAAAAATTTACCAAAACACTACCGATTTTTCTGATTTTTTAAAAAAAGAACAAAAATTATATATGAAACCGTTCCACGGATTCACACCCGATACATAGGCTAAACTGAATAACCCCTGGGGTTTCTTCACGGTCCGACAGCCGTGGAATTCTCCTTATACGACAGTGGCTCCCACGGCCTCACGTATTTCCGTTAGCCTGTTAAGCTTGCGAATGGCTCGATCGCGAGGGAGGTAATCCAGACTGCAGGAGAACGTAAGAACGTGATCATCCCCCTCCAGAGCTTGTAACATTCCTTCCAGACGTGAAGCAGTTTGATCCACGTCGGACAGTTTTGTGTTACGACCGTTCAGG
>JBDGPJ010000085.1:12971-29295 GCA_042219695.1 bacterium | reverse complement strand
CCGCTTATCCGACCCATCAGACTTGATAATATCCTCTAAGTCGTCACTGTAGGTAAAATCGAATACAAGAATATCGGCTTGCGAGTTCTGCAATTGATCGTACAACGGGGCAGCGTCCCCAAAGTACGTCGCCAGTCGGGTGGTAATATTACGAACCGATTCAAGACATTCATCCATCAACTCCAATGCCCATTCGGTGTCTTCTTCGGCCTGAAGTATTGACGGATCTTCCAGTTGTAGGTGATTTATTCCCGCTTCTTCCAGAGCTTTTATTTCCTGGCTAAGAACGGAAGCGTAGTCCTCGGCAAGATCCTTTCGCGATGAATAAGGACCATCCTCAATGATACTGTATTGTGCCATCGTATAGGGACCCGTCAGTATAGCCTTAGTGGGAACGTCGGTTACGGATTGGGCAAATTCGGCGGAATCAACCGTAAGGGGGGATTCCCACTCCAGGTGTCCCGTTACGTTAGCCTCCCTGACGAGGTAATTGGTGTCAAAGTACCGAACGAGTCCAGCAACTTCAGCACCGGCAATCCCTTCGGCCAGGTGGGAAATATGGTCGTACCAGCGGATCATACCATCGGTTACTACGTCCAACCCGGCATCCAGCTGTTCCTTAATAACATCCTCCACGTAAGAATCCACGATGGATTTCAGTTCGGCTTTGTCTATTTCACCATGATCAAAACGATGATGAGCTCGGCGCAGTCGCAGTTCCTCATCGGACTCACCGACCCTTGGGTACATGCTATGATTTTCAGCTATCAAACTCATACTTTCACTCCTCCTTGGAGAACCACAAAGTCATAAATTCATAGACTCTTATCAAAACAGATTTTTAAACGTTCTTAGTTTAAACGACTTTTGATTCGATGAAGGGCCTTGCGGGCCTTTTCAAAATCTTCGCGTTCTTCCAAGGCCAATCGAAAATGGCGGGAAGCTTCATTAAAATGGCCCCGCATAAGATGAATTCGGCCAAGGTTGAAATGCGGGAAACAATAACTTTCGTATCGAGGCGCGTCCAGTGCCATGTTAAACCACGGGCGGGCCTGATCCATTTCCCCCTGCTCGAGAAGATATACACCGATGTCATTATACGGATTGCCAAAATCAGGATCGATGTCTATCGCCTTTTTACACTGTTCTATGGCCTCATCGAACTGATTACGCTGACTGAGGGCCCAACCTAAAAACGTGTGTCCTTCCGCCGTGGACTCGTATTCGAGTGACTCACGGTAATGCCTTTCAGCTCCTTCCACGTCCCCATTTATCTGGAGTTGGTATCCTTTTTCGAATGCCTCGCGCGCACGCTCGTCATCAAACTGGATGGTCTCGGGTAATTGCATGACTTCTCATCCTCAATCACATAGTGTAATCGGATGGATATGTTTTCAGTAAGACTCATTACTGTATCATTTTCTCTGGTAAATTGAAATCTTCATACTCCGTAGTTTACAGAAAATTGGACCGTTGCTACACTTGCCTTCAACCTGGATTGGGAGGTTCTCCGGTTGCTTTCAAAAGTTGCTTACTTTTACCGCCGACATATCGGTAGCTGGGCCTGGATCATACACCGGCTCACCGGTATTGCTCTCGTGGGTTACATTATTGCCCATATCTGGGAATTACATACCCTCGCCTATGCCAGTCCGGACGCTTTCAATCATAAAATGCTGGTTTTCCAATCCATTGGCTGGAAATTTATGGAATGGTCCCTGCTCGGGATTGTGATGGCCCACGCCGTCAATGGAATTCGTATCATGTTTGTGGATTTCTTCGGTGGGGCCCGTTATCGAGTTAAATTGAATATCATCTGTGGTCTTATTTTTGTAATTTTGATGGGAATCACTATCTGGCCCATGTTCTTGAGTCATTTATAAGGAGACAATGATTCATGCCACGCTCAAAACATAGTAAGAAAACCGGCAGTACCCAGTGGATGATGGTTCGTATCAGTGGAGTCATTCTGCTGGGTTTGCTTTTGGCTCACTTCTGGGTCCACCATTTCTTCATCAAGGATTTTTACGGTCAGGTCAATATCGTCGATCTTCAACCCAAAAAATCCACTATTTCCGATTACCTACCCATTGATACCGGTGGTGAATCACATACCTACATCTCATCGATTAACAAAGAACTCAAAGGGACCTCCCATTACCTCGATGCAAACAAGGTAAAAAAAATAGGGTCTGCGTCCATCACTATCTTACAATCCCAGAAACGTACGGAGATATTTCACGGAACGCTTACGAAAAAGGAAATATCTAACAGTGTTGATCGTGAGCTGGTCGAACCGACCATACTTCACAAGCAAATTTCCCCAAAACAAATTAAGACAAAGCGTATGATAAATTATGACGATGTTCACGAGCGCGTGGGTGGAGACGGCTGGATCTGGTGGAAAACATACAACTTGCTCTTTTTGATACTGGCCCTATATCACGGTTTAGTCGGAATTTGGGACGTTTTAGTCGACTATCAAATGCGACCATTGATCCGTTTTACAATTTACGGGGTTCTTAACACTCTGGGGTTGGTTCTCTTTATTGTCGGGACACTTATTATCGTTCCGATGTAATGTTTGGCTGATTGGCTTATTGGCCGGACGGCTTTTAGCTTTTTAGCTAATGGCTGGATGTCCCGTTGGCCTAAGAGCGAATCGCTGATTGTTAAAAAGCTGACAATCCACGACACAAATTGGAGTTTACAAAACATGGCAAACCAAATACACGACCACGACATAATTATCGTTGGTTCGGGTGGTGCCGGTCTACAGGCCGCACTTACGGCCAATCGTGAAAGTGACGCTGACGTAGCAGTCGTTACCAAGCTATACCCAACACGAAGCCACACCTGTGCAGCACAGGGTGGAATTGGAGCGTCTCTCGGTAACGAAGAGGAAGATAGCTGGGAGTGGCACATGTACGACACCGTTAAAGGGAGCGACTACCTCGGCGATCAAAATGCCATCGAATTGATGTGTAGAAAAGCTCCCGAGGCGATTATTGAACTGGAACACATGGGTGTCCCCTTTTCCCGCACGGAAGACGGAAAAATCGCACAGCGACGTTTTGGCGGACATACGAAAAATTTTGGGGAGGAGCCCGTCCGACGTTCCTGTTATGCTGCCGACCGAACCGGGCACATGGTCCTTCATACCTTGTTCGACCAGTGTATAAAGGAGGACGTTCATTTCTACAACGAATTTCACGTGCTGGATTTAATACACGAAAACGATCGTTTGAAAGGCGTCGTCGCCTATGATCTGGCAGAAGGAGACCTCCATACGTTCCGCTCCAAGGCCACCATGTTTGCCACCGGTGGTGCCGGTCAAATATACAGTGTTACCTCCAACGCCATCACCAGTACCGGTGACGGATACGCAATGACTCTCAACGCCGGTTTACCGATTGAGGACATGGAATTCGTACAGTTTCACCCCACCGGTCTAAATAAGCTCGGGATCCTGATGTCTGAAGCGGCACGGGGTGAAGGAGGAATTCTTCGTAATGACGAAGGGGAACGCTTCATGGAACGGGTGGCCCCGACGGTGAAGGATTTGGCCCCTCGAGACATGGTATCTCAGGCAATTTATACGGAAGTTGCTGAAGGACGAGGTATTAATGGCGAGGATTACGTACACCTCGATCTCACTCACCTGGGGGAAGAGGTAATAAGAGGAAAGCTACCCGATATTGCCCATTTCGCCGAAACATATCTTGGAGTCAATCCGGAGGAAGAACCAGTCCCTGTACAACCAACCTGTCATTACATCATGGGTGGAATTCCAACGGACGAAGGCGGACGTGTCATAAAGGATGATGAAAAGACCTGGGCGGAAGGCTTCTACTCGGCCGGTGAAGCGGCCTGTGTATCAATTCACGGCGCCAATCGACTGGGAACCAATGCCCTGGTAGAACTGGTCGTAATGGGTCGGGAGACGGGAATGAGCATGGCCGACTACGTAAGCGAATCCTCCATGCCTGAAATTAAGGACCCCGAAGTTCAGAAATGGGAGGAAAAATTAGAGGACATACGGGTGCGGACCGACGGAGAAAATATTGCCGATCTCCGTGAGGAAATGCAAACGGAAATGATGGACAACGTGGGTGTTTATCGAACGGAAGAAAAACTGGACAGTGCCATCGAATCACTCAAGGAACTAAAAGAACGCTATCAGGACGTCTATATTGACGACTCCGGAGAAACCTTTAATTATGACCTGATGGATGCCCTCGAACTCGGTAACATGTTGAACGTGGCGGAAGCCATCGCCCACGGGGCTAAAGCTCGTACCGAAAGTCGCGGAGCACACAGCCGTCCTGATTATGAAGATCGCGATGACGACAACTGGCTTAAGCATACTTTGGCGTATCGAGATGGCGACGACATCGAACTTGATTACAAACCCGTAAATATGAGTCCGCAACACCGTGAACAATTCGAACCCAAGGAACGAACCTATTAACGTTTTGACAGGATTTACAGGATGAACAGGATTGATGCTAAAACGATTTGCTTTTGCATTTTTTTATAAATACTACGATATCTCATTTTTGGTGAGGTTGTTGATACCCTCGAGTTCTAAAATTTCGATT
Organism: bacterium; assembly: GCA_042219695.1. Classification (GTDB taxonomy): domain Bacteria; phylum T1Sed10-126; class T1Sed10-126; order T1Sed10-126; family JBDGPJ01; genus JBDGPJ01. The sequence continues at coordinate 24,694 of JBDGPJ010000085.1, read as the reverse complement.
CATGGTATTATGAAATCATTGCAATAAAACCTTTTTTGAAACAATGTCCGCATTACGATTTTACCGTTGTTTCCACTTTTAAATGAGAAAATTATTTTGTTATCCAGTTTATCTTGTACATCCTGTCTCATGTATAGGACTGATTATTCATGGCTGAAACCAAGGATGTTACCTTTGAAATTGAGCGCCAGAACCCGGATAACGGGGATGATTCTTACTGGGATACCTTTGTCATAGAATGTGATCGAATGGACCGGGTGCTGGATGCTCTTGAGGAAATTCGAGACCACCAGGATGGTAGTTTTGCCTACCGTAAAAGTTGTGCCCACGGAGTCTGTGGTTCGGACGCCATGAACATCAACGGTCAGAACCGGTTGGCCTGTCAAACTCTGCTCGACGATCTCGGGTTTCCCAGCAAAGTCGTTATCCGACCTTTACCGGCATTTCCCGTAATCAAAGACCTTGTTGTGGATCAATCGGATTTCTTCGAGAAGAACAAAAAAGTCAAACCTTACCAGATCAATGATAGCAGTATGCCGGAAAAAGAACGACAACAGTCACAGGAAGACCAGGAAATTATCGAAGAATCCACAACCTGTATTCAGTGTGGAGCCTGCACGTCTTCCTGTCCGTCAAGCTGGAATAACGAGGAATACATTGGACCGGCCGCGATGTTGAAAGCATTTCGCTACACGTTTGATACCCGTGACGAAGGCACCGACGAACGTTTGGACGAATTGGATATATCGGACGGAGTCTGGCGGTGTCACACGATCTTCAACTGCGTCGAGGCCTGTCCCAAGGATATCAACCTCACCTGGCACATTTCCGAGTTAAAAAAGGCCATCGCCGACCGCGAACTGTAATTCAACCACTAAAACACCAAAATATTAAATCTACAGAACTCTGAGTTTATCCACGACTTAACAGTGGTGGACCCTGTCATGCCTACCTGACATGATTCTTCCTGAGGGGTTAAAACTTCACATCGGGAAAGCATAGAAATTGGGCCGGCAAATTCTTAGCTGACGTTTTTAAAAGCCCACCAAATTAATCCACTGATGATTACACCAAACAACAACAGGTAAATCAAAATCCGGAAAGTTCTGTTTGGAATTTTTGATTCCAGCCAGCTTTGAGGCTGTTTTCCATTAGGAAATTCAACTTTTTCATTTTCCACAAACACATGAAAACTATGTGAATGAATCGACCCTACGAAACGGATAGAAGTTCGTGTCCCCGTATCATCCTCAACAAACCAATGAGGACGTAAAATACTATCGGGAGGTACTTTTTCACCGTTTACGTAAAGATTTCTTCCTGTAAAAAAAATTAAATTCCACTGTCACCGATTTATCATTGAACCGGGGATGTCTGATTCGATATTGATCATCCGAAATTGTAACCAATTCTGAATGCTCCGGGGCATGTACAGGTAACACCGGAAATTTATACCATTTAGTAAGGTAGGATTTAATGTCTTCGTAATGTCCGGGTGCTTTTTCACTGAGGAAAATTCCAAATGTTCCTAAACCATGACCTGTAATGTCTATTTCAATAGAGTTCCCTGATTTCCCCTTTAACTTTAGGCGTGATTGAAAGAAATATGAGTGTTCATAGCGTATTTTTGAAATATCTTCCCAGTGAATAAAACAATCTTGATGAGTAGAAGAAATCCCTCTTTCATTAAATATAATTGGGGAATTCCCATTTTGTTCAATTTTCCATCCTTCTTTACTAGATTTCAGAGGAGAAGCTTCCAATTCACGGGACTTCATTCGCATTAATTCAGAATTCACCGCAAGAACACTCCAGCGCTATCTATTCGGAGTAAATTTGATTGCGGATTTCGCTCCAGGTATGGACCTCCGGTGACCAATCACGATTGGTTGCATCCGGCGACAATAAAATCGTATTCATTCCAACTTCACGAGCCGGTTTCATGTCATCCCCGATTTCATCACCAATCATCACGGTCTCGGAGGGGGTGGCATCCATGCTTTCTAAAACACGTTGATAAATGCCCGGGTCGGGTTTTTCGACGCCCAGTTCGGAGGAGATAAATAAATCATCAAACCATTGTTCCACGCCGAGATTATGAATGAGTTCGCGAGCCCGTAAATCCCAGTTTGTGACCAGAGCCAACTTCAAGGAACGTGAACCTGTAATTTCCAAAAACGAATGAGCCCCCTTCCTCATTCTCCAAGAATCAGCGCGTTTGAATCGATCGAAGAGATTCTTCGTCAAATCTTCTAATTCGGAGGGGGCAAGGGATAGAAACGTAGCTCCCACGACCCGTTTCCAGTACCAGTAGCCCTCGGAAAAAGTAGTGCCGTATTTAAGTTCCTCGCCATACGGTCCACATTTTCGAAAAGCCTCGAGGAACCGCTCCCTGATAATTTCCGGTTCGGGAAATTGATGGTTTGGAAACATCTGTTTCGCAACACGTAAATACTGGTACTCGACGGCGGGCTCCGGGTTGATTAACGTATTCCCGAGATCAACTAGGACAAGCCTCACGTCCATAATTATGGTGGGGTGCTCAGTAAAGGATTACGGAGCGATTGATCCCGTCAATGTCGAGCAGTTTATAAAACAACTCGACGTTACGGGTTAACTGCTGTGTACGTACTTCTCCGAGACGAGTCATTAATTGAACCTGGCGTTGCTGGCTGCCCTTGAGAACCGGTTCAAACTCCTCTTTTCCCGTTTCAAGATGGACAATGGCATGTTTCTCCAGTCCCATGAGTGCCCACATTTCAATTTCGGGAGGTGCGGGACGCGAATCAAAAAAACGCTCGTGAAGAGTTTCAATCAAGCCAACCCAGTGGTCGCGCTGGGCAAGTTCCAAACTGAGTTGTTTGTCGGACAGTTCTTTCTCGGTTTCCATGGGGAGGTCCATCATTTCAAAAAATCCGGGCATTCTCCCCTGTTGAAGTGCTGCCATGTTCTGATACTGATTAAACTGTCGACGGCCTTCCAACATGAAATACTCCGACAATAACTGTTTCTCGTTGGATGATAACGGCTGTTCTTCGAGCGCATTGCGATCGTATTCAAGCTCGGACAAGAATTAACAACCCTCCAACTTTATACCAGGTATAAAAGCCTGGTAAATGATAACGCTTCATAACGACTTATGGTAAGGATACAGCCCACTCTCAGCCATAACTACGTCTACTTTTGAAAATATAGAACGTCAGTCAAAAATCAGTCAATCTTGGTAACGTTTTTTTATCAAACGAAGAAAGGGCCAAGTAAAATTAGAAAGATTTCGTTTATTGAAAAAACAAGTGAGCCATGTTTCGTTACATACATACGGCAGTTTGATGGAGATCAAAAAAAACATTGGAGAAGTCCTACAACGTTCATATGAAGAAATCGAACAGTCCTTAAACCGCACGACGATACATCATTGGCTTTGAAGAATGGACCTAATTCTTACTGGTTTTTTAACCGTGAAGAATTAATTCAAAGATTGTTGAATTAACCCGGGCACCTCGGAGGGATAGTCCGCAACGGGAATTCCCACCTCTTCAAATGCATCGATCTTGGCTTCGGCAGTTCCTTCCTCTCCGCTAATAATGGCCCCGGCATGACCCATTCTCTTACCCTCAGGAGCCGAGCGTCCCGCGATAAAAGCAACCACCGGCGTATCCATGTCAGATTCGTAATAGGACGCGGCCACCTGTTCGGCGTCCCCGCCAATTTCCCCGATTAAAACAACCGCATCGGTATCCGGATCATCCTCGTAAAGCGGAAGAAGATCCGCAAACCGGGAACCAACAATGGGATCACCACCGACCCCTATGGCAGTGGACTGCCCCTGATCGGCTTCCGTTAATTCATTTACAATCTCATATGTAAGAGTCCCGCTTCGAGAAATTAATCCTACATTGCCTTCTAAGTGTATCTTGCCGGGCATAATACCGATTTTTGCCTTTCCCGGACTAATAACTCCCGGACAATTGGGACCGATGAGTCGAGCGCCGGTTTCCTCCAATACTTTGCGGACTTTAATCATATCCTGGACCGGTATACCCTCGGTAATACAAACAATCAATTCAATTCCTGACTCGGCCGCCTCCTGAATAGCGTCGGCGGCAAAAGGAGGCGGTACGTAAATCACGCTGGCTTCCGCCCCGGTTTCATCAATGGCCGTCTTTACGTCGTCAAACACGGGTTTGTCGTGTACCGTATCCCCTTCTTTCCCCGGAGTTACTCCTCCAACAAGTCGGGTACCATAATCAAGCATTCGTTCACTGTGAAACACGCCTTCTCGCCCAGTAATTCCCTGCACAATTACATTGGTGTCTTCATCCAACAAAATCGCCATCACACGATCTCCTTTCACATGAATTTTATTGCACTATAACCGTCTCTAATAACTTCAATGATGTTTATTTCAACGTTCAATTACAGCCCTTTGGACGGTTTAAAGCGAACTCATTTAAACTGTAAATTCCCTCGAAGTCGATCAACGACACTTTGGGTTTTCGGCTCCTCAAACCCGTATGACCTACACGCTAAAGAGAACTTATTAAGTGTAAACGTAAGCCTCCATTTTACAACGGAATAGGCTTTGAATCGAACTATATACTTAAAATGAATTATTAAGTACGACAGCTTATCGCTCCCTCCCAAACTTTTCTGCTTTTTTCTGAGAAGACGACCGTGAATCGATGTCGTCATCCTCGAACTCCATTCCCGGAGTCCTCCAGATGGAGTCGATACGACACCGATTCGGCAGCGTGAACGAACCTATAATACCTGACATCAAAACCCCGTCTCCTGTATCGACGTCTTTTCATCAAAATCACGGGGGATATAAACTAATCGCGGTAAATGAATCCATTTTTTTATCGTTGGTTTTGAATGGCAGTAGTAGAATGAAGCCACTACGCGGCCTTACGCCCGTGGTATCGGCTTCAACCCGGCTATCAATCGGACCGAAGTTACTCACCTAAGTAAACCAAGTGTGCGATGTTGCATCTTTCCTCTTCATACAGGACAATTACATTCATTTCTATCGCCCCGATTGAGGGCTGGATAACCCCATGGGATTCATCCACGGCTTGGCATCCGTGTCATTCTTCTTGAAGGGTTAAAATCCATAAATCACTGCCGACCTTGAGGGAACATGTCAATCTGATCCTTGTCCTTTCGCCGGTTAAATGGACAGGATTGGCACTTCCCATCCCGACAACGTTTTTTGTACAGAAAAACTGCTGCTTGTTGGCGGCCGGCCGATTCCCATTGGTACTCTCCCGTGTGTCCCCACTGATGTCGAACTCGCCTTGTTCGTCTGTTTTGAAGTACGGGCGGATAATCGAGAAACTGATTTTCAAGGTAACGAACAAACGTGCGGTTTCCTCCTCGAAGACCGTTCATGTATAACCATGGAATCCACTGATTAATAACAAACTGATCACACCAGGATTTGCCGAGGGGTTTTGGAACAGAATTGTGGCGGTCGTCCGACATTGTGTAATGATACTGCCAATAACTACCACCTGGCCACTCAACTCGATCAAGAATCCTGTCCAATACAAAGGTTCTAATGGATTCGGGTCGAATTTTTTCCAATTGCTTGTATCCCAGGAGTTCTTGCCACGTTCCCTCCAATGAACGCGTCATCCAACCAAACATTATCCAACGGCGTACGGGAAACGTATGGGGCCGAACATTGGATCGATTCCACTGATCTCCTGAGACAAGTACCTTTCGGGAACAGTGATCTTCCCAAAGCTTACGGCGATTATAAAAAATACGGTTAACTCCCCCGGAAAATGGCCGTTGAAGCCAACCGCCTACACCCAGCCACCATGCTTCAAGCAATCGCCTCGACTCCAATTGGTTTACATACTGATAATACTGCTGATTGGGAATTCGCTCCGCCAGCCGGAGAAACTCATCATGATTATAGGTGAACCCAAGAGATTCGATGAGAAAACCCAATAACCCTTCTCCTACTCGCCCCTTGCGAACACGGCCAGCCCGATAACATAACCAGGATTTGGCCGCTTCATTCAGACGTGATCGATAGTAAGGAACGTCGGGCTGGGAAGAATAACAGGGCCGCTTGGTTGCCGACATCCTGCGACGTAACGTATTTGAGGTCTGTTCGTCGACGAAGGACTCCCATCCTTCTAAGACCCCACGAAGTTGAACAACGGGTACAAACGTATCATCACAACGGCGTGTCGGGCAGTCTTCCGAGGCGGTCAAACACACGTGAAGTACGACTTCGTTGAAATTGGAATCCCGATGATGACCGTGGTGATACCAATCCGCTGCCTGACGATGAATCTCCACGTCTCCCTTTCGAGTGATACCGTCTATATCCAGCACAACATCCCATACATCGGGCCCCTCCGGAAAACCAGACCGACCGGGCTCCGTAACTGAAACGGTGGTTTCCCCAAGGGCCGAAACATCATCAAGACAGGGAACAATTCCGGTCCATAAGGAAGTAATTTCATCCTCCGTAAGACGATCGTCAGCGGAGGATGAGAGGCGAGTGAGTAACTGGCGCAGTGACTCCATATCTTATCCCTCCCGGGAAAAAAGATACGAGCCACCTCCACCAGTTAAATTGTGTACTCTTAATATAAGTGCCACTCCATAGGGTATCAACCGTAAAATGTAGAAGGAATGAAACTACGCGATTCATCATTCCTGGCTATACACCATAAAGAGATAAGAAACAGGTTATGCTACTCAGGAGAATCCCCACGACACTTTTATAACAGGCCAGATATCGTGTTTGACAAAATTACTTGCAGGCAGGAGAACGCAAACGTTCTCAATGACGATTCCGCTAACTCAACCAGTCAGATTTATAACAAATCGGGTCAACTTATTCTCGGGGGGGGGACTGTCATGGATAAGGCGGATAAAGTGAATGAAGCGCTTGGACGGACACAACCCCGTACGTTTGGCATTCGGGTTGGATTCATCAAATTCTTTCATTATAAAATCCTCGCCCCTAAACCGTTCTTCGTTCAATGGCCTATACGCAGGAAGCTTGAATCACTTACTGTTTTTTTATTCTCAACGTTTTCTCGCAAAAAAGTCGAGCGCGACTTCCTGTCGCAACCAATTCAACAATGCCGTTTATTCAAGACGATTCCCCGATATAAATCAGGGTTACTTGTTCATTCAAACATTTTTCATTTGTGGCACGTTTTTATTTCCGACGGTGTGTACAACCTTCCTCATTTAATATGAAGGATCGGTTACGCGCCGAATCTTCAAGTCGTCGTCAAATATTGATTACAGTTGGACGACGTATTTCTGATACAACAATGAGCCCGGTGCCGGGGGAATTTATCCACGGACAAGAATACGGTGAGATTTACTGAAGCATTCAAAACCCCTTTTGTTCAAGAACCTCCATCACCTGTTGGCTCTCACATCCGGCATTTCATCGATACTGAGTACGCGTTCTATTTCAATTCCATGGCTATAAAATTTTCCTTTTTTCATGACTTTGTTATTACGAATTCGATCCAGGTCCACAAGATAAGGAGAATCCAGAGCTTCTCCCTGTTCGTCGTAGAGGATACAAACCTCGGGATATTTCAACTGATCGGGCTTATTATTTTGAACCACGGCAATTTCACCATTCGTCAATTGAACGAGACATCCCACCGGATAAAGTCCCAGACAACGTAATAAATCGTACAGAACCGACTTAGTTTCCGGAAAATTGCCGAATTCCTCCTTCAATACCTGAAACGCTCTATTGGGAGATACGGAATCACTATATACCCTCTCGGAAGTAAGGGCATCGTAGACGTCAAACACGGAGACAATTCTCGAAAACGGGTGGATTTGTTGGGTTCCTTCCGGGTAACCGGTTTCGTCGGGGCGTTCGTGATGCTCAAGGGCAATGCGCTGAATATTTTTATCGACCGCAAGTTGATCCAACATCTTTTGTCCGCGGGTTGTATGGGTTTTGACGATTTCAAACTCTTCCTCGGTTAAATCCCCTTCTTTCAATATAATCTCCTCGGGAATGCGAATCTTTCCAATATCATGAAGCATGGCACCAAAGGCCAACTGCATCGTGTCATCATCCGAGAAGTCACGATACTGGGCATACAATACACTCAGCAAGCCGACGTTTACACTATGGCGAAAAGTATCAAAGTCATAACTTTCTAACTGGGTTAATACTCCAAGACTGGAAGGATTGTCCCGGGCAAACTCAACGGCCTCTTCAATAAACGGTTTTAATTTATCGGGATCAACGTCTTCTTCACGATCGGCACTGAAAAAGACGTCCTTAATTTTGGTGACACTGTGTTCATAGAGGGACCGAGTTTTCTTCAGTTTCGAGGGGGCTTTATCAAGTTCATCACGGAGTTGATCAGGGTCTGGGGCGCGTTGGTGGGTTGGCTTGGTCCGGTCCGCCCCGGACGCTTCTTCTATAGTGACACGCCGTACCCCCATCTCCCGTAGTCGTTCAATGTCAGACTGGGTATTAACCCAAAAATCCCTGATAAGCAGATCATTATTACGGTTATAAGCTTCAAGTACGTGAACACCGGTTTCAAGTTCCTTCAATCGAACTGTGCGTGCCATGCGATTCACCAGAAGCTGAAATTAAAAGTTGATTAATAGACTCGTGTTATTCTAAACCCATTCAGTTTGACGAAAAATAAGTCAAGTGAACGATATGCTATATGATTTTTTAGAATATAATGACTCTGCCGAGCTTCCACAAAAAATTGATGAAACCAACTAAGTCAACAGTTCTCCCCAGCTGTTTTTTATTAACTCTGGCAAGTTCTTTAAACCGGTAATTAAAAGTAACCCCCCTGTTAAATCAGCCAGAACACTTGCCAGTTGATAATAAAGTTAGTCTCAACCAAATTGCTTTACAGGGAATTGTAAAAATCTCTCAATTCATAATTTTATCGAATGTAATATAGACACTTTATTGTAAGAATTATACGTCCGTTTTAACATCCATCGCGATAGGATTGTTTATCCGGAATCACACCTCGAACGCCCCCTTCCGGATCGTCGACGTCCCCCTCGTACCGGGGAATCACGTGGACGTGAAAATGGTCGATGGTCTGTCCCGCCATCTCCCCTTCATTGATACCTACGTTAAACCCATCGGGAGCATGTGTCCTTTCGAGCTGGTCCTGTACCTTCGTAATAACGTGAGGCAATTCTTCCCGGATCGAGGGTTCACAATTCCGCAGACGAGAAACATGATTCCGGGGGACAACAAGCGTATGACCTGAATTCACGGGAAAACGATCCGGAAACGCGACAAAATGGTCGCCGTCAAAACTCAGTTGAGCCCCATCGTTGTGTATCCGGTCACAAAACACACAATCGGTCATGTGGGAGGGCCTCCGCGTGGGTGGACACCAGCCGTCTCCAACGCCTCGATTAGTTCTCCCTGATTTGTAGGGGAGGCGTCCAGCTCCGTGTAAAAACAACCGATTTCTTCCACACTGTGGGCGTCACTGCTGGCAAATTGACGAGAATTCCAGAAATCAGCAAGCTGTTCGGATTTTCTAATATCCCGTTCGTTGGACATGTGTCCACTCATGATTTCCACCCCGGGCAATGGATGTTCCCGGTTACGATTATCGTAATCCCGAAAAAATCGAAACGGGTGGGCGGATATTGCAAAACCACCTATCTCTTTAAGCGCCCGTTTAAAAGATTCCGGTGAATCCTTCCCAATTAGCTGGGGGGCCGGTGATTCACATACGGTTAGGACATGATGTAATGACGGTACATCAATTTCAGCGCCGTTAAATAGCTTTATCTCTGGTACAGCGTCCCGAAACTCTTCTAGCTCATCCTCCGGCCAAAACGCGTTGTGATCCGTAAACACCACAGCATCCAACCCTCGTTCGACGGCCTGGTGTAGAATGGATTCAGGGGGACTTGTTGAACATCGGGAATAACGATTCGTGTGGACGTGCAGGTCAATATTCATGGCCGAAGCTTTCACATCCTTTTCGGTTAACCTGTCGGCATGATTCTCTTTGGTTTTCGATTAATCATAAAAAACCAATCAGTGTATTAGGAAAAAACGATTCTTTCGATCGACTCCCGAATGAAGCCCCTTCACGGGCTTAACCCCGTAATATTGGCTTTAACCGATCCCTCAATCGAGGTTTTCGTCAATCCTTGGTTGAATCTCGTTATTACGTACCGACTCTATCCTGCGGAATGATCACTGGAATTCTACCTCAAGCCTCGATTGAGAGCTCCATAACCCCCTGGGATTCATCCACGGCTTGACAGTCGTGGAATTCTCTTTGTGGGGTTAAAAATATTACCTGTTCATGATCCAGCGTTTAACGGTCTCTTTCAGTCACCATACTTCTTACACGAAATGAATACGAAGTTTTGTGGTTATGTTAGTCACTTCGACGAGCCCCTTATAAATACGGAAACCCCGTACCGATATAAGGCGATTTAAACGATTGTACTTTTGAAATTCAAGAATGACCAAAATTTGAACTTAAAAACACGGGTCAACTGATTATAGGAAGAATCAATTATGATTATTCACGAAAAATGGCTTCATGTACAAAGTAGTTCAGTGGATTCCAATGGGACTGTACCAACCAGTTTAGCCAGTTCATCAACAGCATGAGGTCCATCCGTAGGAAAAGCAACACTAAAGACCGGTTACTATTCCCTTAAAAAAGGTAGCGAATCACCGGAGGAGCTATATAGACCATGATTTTCAAAAGGAATGATAGGTATAAGGGTCCTTATTCAGCCTGGTAATGAACGGACTTTTGCGCAATTGATTTACGGAAGGACCTAAAATTCTCGTTCCAAAATTCGTCAGTTAAATTCGCTCCGCAATGGGAGTAACAGTGCGATCGGTTGGACCAACGTATTCAGCCCGCGGACGAATAAGGCGATTTTCTTCGTACTGTTCGAAGACGTGTCCAATCCAACCCACAACACGACTTGCCGCAAAAATCGGCGTATACAGATCGATGGGGATTCCCAACTGGTAGTAGGTTGATGAAGAATAAAAATCAACGTTGCAGTTAATTCCTTTATCCTCAAGGAGAAAATCCTCGATAGCTCGACTGTATTCAAACCATTGTTTTGAATTATTTTGTTCACCGAGCTTCTCACTCATTTCCCGGAGGTGGGTGGCCCTTGGATCCTCCGTTTTATAGACCCGGTGACCGAAACCCATGATTTTTTCACCGGACTGGAGCTTCTCCTTGACGTATTCCACCGGATCGGCACCTTTTTCATCAATATCCATCAGCATCTTCATGACTTCGGTATTCGCCCCTCCATGAAGGGGGCCTTTTAACGTCCCAATGGCAGTGGCAATCGCGGAATGTAAATCACTGAGTGTGGAAGCCGTAACACGAGCCGAAAACGTGGAAGCATTAAATCCGTGGTCAGCGTGTAAATTCAAACAGGTATTAAACACGTGTTCATCAGTTTCGGTCGGTTTCTCATCATTAAGCATGTAAAGGAAGTTAGCCGCCTGTCCCAGTTCCGAATCCGGGTAAACGGGTTCCTTTCCCCTGCGAAGACGATCGAAAGCGGCAATGATCGTTAACATTTTAGCAGCAATACGATTGGCTTTGCGACGGTTAGCCTCGGCATCGGTAGGGTCAGCGTTCGCGTCGGGATCGAACGCAGCCATCCCGGACACGGCCGTACGGAGTGCAGCCATCGGGTGCACATCCTGTCCTGCCTGGGCC
>JBDGPJ010000085.1:10746-12961 GCA_042219695.1 bacterium | reverse complement strand
AATTAAATCAAGAATATTATCGTCGACGGAACGATGCTTACGAAGGGTTTCACGGGTTTCATCGAGTTCTTCCTGGTTGGGGAGATCATCATCCCAAAACAGGTGAAAAAGTTCCTCAAATTCAACGTTTTGGGCAAGATCGTGAATGTTGTATCCTTTATATACGAGCTTACCTTCCTCACCATCAATAAAACTCATTTCCGATTCCGCAGCTACTACACCCTCTAAACCCTCAACGACCATTTAACTCATCCTTTTTTACGGTTTTAAAACAACTTCACTCGAACGCTTCTTACCGACATGTTTGAATCAATTAGAACCATGACCGAGTCTTAAACATATCTTTCTCAGCTGGTGAAATTCCTCGCATGCAGATTTCGTTTAAGTGAACTATACTGCTGCGGTCTTCCCAGCCTTACTTACGGCCAAATCCGCCGCATCTTCCATGTTGTTAACCGATTCAATCTCTATGTCGGATTCCTCAATGATTCGTTTTCCTTCCTTCTCATTCGTCCCAGTAAGACGTACGACAATCGGCAAATCAATACCCGCTTCCCGCACTCCTTGTATCAAACCTTTAGCCACGTCATCACAACGAGTGATACCACCAAATACATTAATCAATATAGACCGTGTATTTTCATTGGACACCAAAATCTCAAGCGCAGTTTTCACTTTTTCGGGACTGGAACTCCCCCCTATATCCAGAAAATTAGCCGGAGTACCGCCGGCCTGTGCCACTACGTCGAGGGTTGTCATAACAAGTCCCGCACCGTTACCAATTATACCAACTTCACCATCAAGCCGGACGTAATGCAATTCGGCCTCGCGGGCTTTTTGCTCGAGAGGGTCCTCTTCTTCGGGATCCCTGAGTTCCGCAATATCCGGGTGGCGATACAGGGCATTGTCATCGAAGTTCATCTTCGCATCGAGCGCCGTTACCGTGTTATCGGAATGAGTAACAAGAGGATTGATCTCCGTTACGTTCGCGTCGGTGGATTCATACGTTTCAACGAGCTGACCGGCAATTTTAGCAATGGGACGACCCAATTCGGGGCGAGGCGCAATTGAATACGCCAGTCGGCTCAATTGAAAAGGGCGCAGGCCAAGCGTCGGATGAGCCCATTCCTTGTGAATAGCATCAGGATGTTCCTCGGCAAGGGTTTCAATGTCAACGCCCCCTTCGGAACAACCCATGATAGCATTCGTCTCGCGACCACGATCGAACACAATTCCAAGGTACAATTCATCCTCGTAATCAACCTGTTCGGCCACGAGTACTTTATGAACGGTGTGACCCTTAATATCCATACCGAGGATTTCACCGGCCGCCTCACGGGCCTCCTCCGGGGATTCCACGAGTTTCACACCACCGGCTTTCCCACGACCACCGGTATGGACCTGTGCCTTAACAACCACACGTCCACCAAGTTCTTCGGCGGCCTCCCGAGCTTGTTCGGCGGATTCAACCTTGATCTCATCGGGAACGGGTACACCGTTCTGCTCGAACTGTTGCTTGGCCTGATACTCGTGGATTTTCATAAATAATCCTCCGGACTAAAGTGACGTCAGGTGATTCGGCTCAACAAAATAACCCTAATCCGAATTGGCAAATTCGCCAGATTTCCTATACGGATACCGCACCCATGGCGATATCAATTTGCTCGGCGTAGAAGTCGGCACTCTTGTGAAGAGCCTCGGACTCGTCGGCGGTCAGTTCAAGTTCAATAATGTCTTCCACGCCGTTTTCACCCAGTTTGGCGGGAAGTCCTATGTAAACGTCGTCAAGTCCGTATTCGCCGTTCTGTGGTCGTACACTGCAGGGCAGAATACGTTTCTTGTCCTTAATAATGGCCTCGGCCATCTGAACTCCGGCCGCTCCCGGTGCGTAAAACGCACTACCATCACCAAGAAGTTCAACAATCTCTCCACCCCCGCCACGTGTACGCTCGACAAGTCGATCGATCGTTTCCTGGTCCATCAAATCATCAATGGAGATACCGGAAACCGTGGTATAACGTGAAAGCGGTACCATGGAGTCACCGTGACCGCCCAGTACCATGGCACTGATGTCTTCGACACTGACATCGAGCTCCTCGGCAATAAAGTAACTAAACCGGGAGGAGTCGAGTACCCCGGCCTGTCCGATGACACGATTGGGCGGAAATCCCGTGACCTCACGCATGAGATAGGTCATTACGTCCAGCGGGTTGGT
>JBDGPJ010000085.1:0-10690 GCA_042219695.1 bacterium | reverse complement strand
CGGCCGTTACGATAAACACGTCACAGCCTTCAATGACATCGTAAGTATTGCTCCCCTGAATCTGGCTGTCAAAACGATCCACGGGTCGTTGCTCACTCATGTCCAGGCCTTTTCCTTGCGGCATACCGTCTTTTATATCGACCATCACCACTTCCCCGAGTTCTTTCATTGCCGCGTAGTTGGCGGCGGTCGCTCCTACGTTTCCAGCACCTATGAAACCAATTTTAGGACGTTCCATTGATCAACCCTCCGATTGGGTAGTTGTTGGTTAACAGTTACGAGTAAAACGTTACACGTTGTTGGATATTCGTAATTGATCACATTCACATCCGCTCCGCAACAGTGACATTACTATTAGTATTCAGCCAATAGCTTGCCACGATCAATTCACTCAATTTCACAATCGGATTTGTGCTTATGATCAATCGCCAATCATTACCGTGAATCGTTCTTCTTTTACGGTTCCCCGTTACACAGTCGCTACCGGAGCCTCCTCAAGGTTTTCTATAACGTAATCTCCGTATTCACTGCATTTGACTTTGGTTGCGTCATCCATCTGACGGGCGAGATCATACGTAACGGTCTTTTGCTGGATGGTCTTCTGAATGGCATCACGCATGTTCTCGGCCGCCTCATTCCAGCCCATGTAATCAAGCATTTCAAAGGCCGAAAGGAGGATGGCGGTAGGATTAACCTTGTCCTTACCGGCGTGTTTGGGAGCACTACCGTGCGTCGGCTCAAACAGTGCCAGACCATCTCCAAGATTGGCTCCCGGACAGATTCCAAGACCGCCGATCATACCACCCGCTGCGTCACTGATGTAATCTCCGTTCAGGTTGGGGAGAGCCAGTACGTCGTAATTCGACGTACGCGTAAGTAATTGCTGGAGCATGTTATCGGCGATACGATCCTTAATCACAATCTTGTCCTCGGGACGTTCACCATCGTACTGTTCCCATAGTTCGTCCTCGGTAATGGTTTCCTCGGAAAATTCTTCCTTTGCCAGCTCGTAACCCCATTTACGGAAAGCACCTTCCGTAAACTTCATAATATTCCCCTTGTGTACGAGTGTTACGGATTCACGATTCTTTTCGATGGCGTATTGAATGGCCTTGCGTACCAACCGCTTGGTACCAAATTCAGTGATAGGTTTGACGCCAATACCGATGGGATCCGGGTGGAACGCATCCACGTTCATTTCTTCCTCGAAGAATTTCCTCACTTTGGCGACATCATCACTACCGGCTTCCCATTCAACACCGGCGTAAACATCCTCAGTATTTTCACGAAAAACGACCATATCGACTTCCGAGGGGTCACTTACCGGTGACGGCAACCCATCAATGTAGTAGACCGGACGAACGCAGGCATACAGATCGAGGTGTTTTCGAAAGGCTACGTTCAGACTACGAAATCCTGCTCCAACTGGAGTCGTAAGAGGTCCCTTGATAGCCACCCTGTGATCACGTATGGCCTCTAACGTTTCATCGGGAAATACGTTACCGTACACTTCATCGGCACTTTCACCGGCGTATACTCTCATCCAGTGTATGGTGCGATCTCCATACGTTTTCTCGACGGCGGCTTTAACGACTTTGGTCATGACCGGAGCAATATCAACTCCGGTACCGTCCCCCTGAATATAAGGTATAATAGGTTCGTCTGGAACCTGGACCTCATCATTTTCGTAACGAATTTTTTCTCCTTGCTCAGGTACCTCAATTTTGTCGTAACTCATCGCTCTGTTACCTCCAAAGAAAAATTCATGATGTGTTTATTTGGTCAGATCAAAGTGGAATTATAACCCACCATGGGTCGGATTCAAGTAAGCCAACCCAAAGTTTAATTAGTCGTTCAATCGCTGGTCAATCCGGTGACAAACATAGTGCAAGCAGGCAATATGGGCCTCCTGTACATGAGCTGTTTCCGAAGCGGGAACACAGATACATTGATCGAGGCGCTCGGCCATTTCACCACCACCGCTACCGGTTAGACCATAGCAGGTAGCTCCCAGCGATTTACCTTTGGCCAGTCCTTTGATCACGTTACTGGAATTACCGGACGTGCTTATACCTAAGAGAACATCAGCGGGGGAAACAACGGCTTCAATCTGCCTAACAAATAATTCCTCAAAGTTCCAATCATTGGGAATGGCCGTGAGAGAAGCCGCATTGGATGAAAGGCTACGAGCCGGTTTCTGTATCGGTTCTTCACGTAAGCGGGCTACCAATTCCGTAGTAAAATGAAGACTGTCGGCAGCACTCCCCCCATTACCGAAACTAATTATGGTTCCACCTTCTTCCCAGCAATCAAATATATCTTCCACAAGGGAATCAAGTCCCTCGGGCGGTGATTCGGCGAGACGATGAAGGGCACCAAACGATTCTTCAAAATATCGTTCCATTTACGACGACTCCAGTTCCTGTTTGACCTGCTTAAGATCATACTGGGCACGCATGTTGTTCGGGTTCAACTCCACGGCCCGTTCAAGCTGGGTGCGCGCCCGGTTCAACAGTCCCTTTCGATACAGCGCTAAACCCAGTCCGGCATACACACGAGAACTTTTGGCTCCGCGTTCCAGGGCAAACTTAAAACTATTCCTCGCCTGATCCCACTGTCCCTGTCTCAAAAATACAATGCCAAGATTGTAATAAGCATCGGAGTTCTTTTGTAGAGCCAGGGATTGACGGTAGGACGTCTCCGCCTCGGAAAGTTTTCCCGATCGTGCGTACATTATACCGAGGTTCTGGTGAATACGGGCTCGCAGAGAATCCGAAATTGATTGATCCAGCAAACTACGAAAACGGGATCGAGCTCTCTTTAGGTCACCCCAGGTATAATCTATGTAAGCGACCATATAAGCGGCCTCAACTTGCTTTTTGTGATCCCGGTACAGGTTCAAAAATTCTTCACGAGACCGTTTCCGATATCCCGCGTCATAAAGGGTTCGTCCAAGCACGTAACGGTATTTCGTGTCCCCTCTGGAATACTTCAGGGCTGAATTCAATTGTTTTATGGCTTTGTCCATTTTGCCAAGCTTGCGATAAGTAAGGGCCAGGTTAAACATAATTTCATGTTGCTCGGAATTCACCTTTAACGCATTCCGGAACGCCGCGGCGGCATTGGAATAATCCCCCTGATCATAACTTAATTCTCCCACACGGCGCCAAACCTGGAGTAGACGTTTCCCGGGGGAATCCTTTAACCATCTCGTCAGCTTTTGATAGTAGTTGAGGGCTTCAATCATATTTCCCTTTCGCTCGTACAGGCGGGCCGCTGACCAGTACAGTTCCCTGCGGTCGGGCGCACGTTGAATTGCGTCCTCGTAATACTTCACAGCCTGATCGTAGTGCTCTAATTGGGCATGAGAATGTCCCAGGTTAATTAACACGTTTAAATCCTCGGGATTTCTCTCGTGAGCTCTGGATAGGGTTTCAACGGCTTTTGTCCAGTTTCTATTATTACGGTAAGCAAGGGCAAGGTTATACAAAGCATCCACGGTTTCATTAATTGAAACCGCCTTTTTGAACTGGATCACGGCCTTTTTGTACTGATCCAAATCCATGTGAATAGATCCCAGGTTCGTTGCAACTTCATAGGCCAATGAATCATTTAAACTATTTGCCTGTGCCCGTTTAAACAACTCGGCAGCTTGTTGAAGTTCTTGCTGGTTTTCGTGGGCAAGGGCTTTGTTAATCAGTAATTTTGAGTAGGAAGGCGCCTGTTGCAGACCTTTTGCATAAAGATTTTCCGCTTTTTGAAAATTACTGTTATCTAGCTCCAGGTTCCCCAGGGCCAAATAATAATCCGCGTCCTGTTTACGTTCGAGGGCTTTTCTAAACGATTTCCGGGCCTGATCGATGTTTCCGTGTTTGTTCTGAGCTATGGCAAGTCGATAATAATATTCCGATTGTTCCGGTGAGATCTTCACGGCAAACTTGTACAGTCGAATGGCCTGCTCAAATTGCCCGTCATCCGTATAAATGTCTCCCAGGTATCGATAGGCAAGGGAAGCGATACGATCCGGACCGGATAATTCAATAACATCACGGTATTTTCGAGAAGCTTTTCCGTAATTTCCTTCTGTATGAGCTGTTACCGCTTCCCTAAAAATCTTTTTCCGTTTCTTCAGATTTTCCTGACGTGCCTCCTTTAAATCACGTGGCAGGGAAATATCTATATCGGGCGGGGGTTTGGTTTGTACCTGTTTTGGTTTGTCAGGGGTGGGGGGTTGAAAATACTGGCTATACCAAAACTGATAAGCCAGGTACAATCCGACACTGAGAGCAGCAACGGACAACAGTAGAACGATAATGACTTTAACGCGGTTCAAGAGTCGACTGATTCTCGTGTTTCGGATTTGGAGAAATTATCCAATAAGCCATTTACGAATGCAGCGGTACCCTCGTCACCGTATCTTTTCGCAAGTTCAACGGCCTCGTTTATGACAACTGCCTTATTCGTTTCCGTATGAAGAATTTCGAACAATCCCAAACGCAGTAAAACACGCTCCACAGGATAAATTCGATCCATTCTCCACTCGTCGAGGTGTTCGCTAAGTTGTTCGTCCAACGTATCGTGATGTTCCTCAACTCCTTCAATGAGCTGAGAAACAAATTCACCATTCTCCTCCGGCTGGTATTCACCGGTAACTTCACGGGCGTATAAAACTTTAAAAGCTTCTTCTCGTTCACTTCTTCGGGACATAAAATCCGATCAACCGTCAGTGTCTCAAGTTATTTTGTCGTATAAATCAATCATCTCAATCAAGGCGCAGGCCGACTCATATCCCTTGTTTTGTTCGTCTAACCCGGATCGCTCAGCCGCTTGTTCACGTGTATCCGTGGTAATCACACCGAATGTTACCGGAACCTCGGATTCACAAGCTATACGAGCAACGCCATCAGTAACGGCTTTACTAACGTAATCAAAATGCGGTGTTTCTCCCCGGATCACTGCGCCGAGACTTACCACACCATCCGTTGAAGCATTATTTATTACCTGCCGGACCGTACCGGGGATTTCAAACGCGCCCGGTACGGAATACGCGGTAATATTCTCGGAAGGTACATTGAATTCATCGAGCGCCCGTAAAGCTCCGTCCTCCAACCCTTCCGTAATCCGTTCATTAAACCGAGAAATCACCAGACCGATGGTATAGTTCCCATTTGTCCCCGTACCACGGACCGTATTGACCACCTATAAATCAGCCCTGAAATTTAGTGAGAGTATGTCCCAGTTTACTCCGTTTGGTTTCGAGATAATCCTGATTATCTCTATTGGGACAAATTTCTATCGGAATTTGATCGGTTACTTCCAAACCATAACCATTTAACCCGACAATTTTTTTAGGATTGTTTGTCAGCAAATGTATGGTTGTTAATCCAAGGTCGGATAATATCTGAGCACCAATTCCGTACTCCCTCATATCGGCCTGGAATCCAAGGGCTTCATTGGCTTCCACCGTGTCCATCCCTTCGTCCTGTAAATGATATGCCTTAATTTTATTAGCCAGGCCAATTCCGCGCCCCTCCTGAGTGAGGTACAAAAGAGCCCCCTCATCCTGTTCGGCAATTAATTGCATGGAACGATGGAGCTGAGACTGACAATCACATCGCTGACTGCCAAACACATCTCCTGTTAAACACTGGGAATGAACCCGAACAAGAACATCCTCCTTATCTCGGACCGTCCCCCGGACAAGGGCCACGTGTTCTCGCTCCTGTACACTGTTTTCGTAAGCCACGGCCCGAAATTCCCCAAATCGTGTGGGAAGCCGGGTCTCGGCAACACGGTCGACCAATTTTTCCGTCCGACGCCGGTAACGGATTAAGTCTTCCACGGTAATAAGCTGGAGACCGTGTTCATCCGCAAATTCTTCCAGTTCATCCCTGCGGGCCATCGTTCCGTCCTCGCTCATAATTTCACAAATAACTCCGGCCGGGCGAAAATCTGCCATCCGGGCCAGATCCACCGCTGCTTCCGTGTGACCGGCGCGATTAAGTACGCCACCTTCCACGGCTCGCAACGGAAAAATATGTCCCGGGCGACGTAAATCCCCCGCTTCGGACGAGGGATCCACGGCCGTTTGAATAGTTCGTGCACGATCATGGGCACTTATACCCGTGGTTATACCCTCCGAGGCATCTATGGAAACGGTGAATCCGGTTTCCAGGTGGCTGGAATTTTCAGGTACCATACTGGGAAGCTGTAGACGATCCAAATCCGACTTTTCCATGGGCATGCAAATTAAACCGCGAGCTTCCTTCGACATAAAATTTATGGCATCGGCGTCTACGGCTTCCGCTGCCATTATAAGATCGCCTTCGTTTTCACGGTCTTCATCGTCTACGACAACGACCATTTCACCGTTGCGAATCTCGTCAATCGCATTCTCAATTCGTTGTTCGTAGGACGTATCTTCCTTCTGTTGAACAGTCATCTCATTCACCTTCGAAATTGGGTTGACCCTGGTCGATTAAGGATTCCGTTACCGGCATGCCTGAATCGGTTTGATCGGTTTGTGTACTGAAATAATTGTACGCGTAGCGGGCGAGCATATCAACTTCAAGATTCAGATGATCCCCCTTTTCACGTCGGTCCAACACCGTGTTACTCATTGTATGCGGAACAATTCGTATCGTAGCTCGATCCTCCCCGACTTCGTTTAACGTAAGACTAATCCCATCCAGGGCCACGGAACCTTTCCGTGCCAAAAACGGCCTGAACTCCTCCGGGAATTGAAACGTGAGGTCCCGGTCTTCCCCTCGCAATTCCCAATTCACGATAGGAACCGTGGTATCAACGTGGCCAAAAACCATGTGGCCTCCCAAAGGATCGCCAGCTTTCAGGGAGGGTTCCAGGTTCACCGCATCACCGGTAGTTCGTTTATCAAAGGTTGTCTTATCCATCGTTTCACGACTCAAATGGGCCGTGAAAGAACAATCCTCAATTTCTTCTGCTGTGAGACATACTCCGTCAACGGCTATACTGTCACCCGCGTGAAACGGACCGTGATTGTCCTGTAATTCCTTGCATGAGAATCGATAGCCTTCTCCATCGACTTCTTTTTTTTCTTCTATTGTTCCCGTTTCCTGAACGATACCGGTAAACATAATTATTGACGAAAAGGAGAGGAAAGTCCGGCTTCACGGACGGCGGAATCCGTAAATCGACGAACGTATACATCCTCTTCGAATGCCCTGGAGTCTACAAGGTGGGCCCGGGGAGTCTCTTCTACTCTATCATAAACCTGATTCATGTGAATTCCCGGGATCCCGTTTCCAATTAAACGACCGCTGTAATAAAAATGGGTTTCACACACGTAGTTGCTTTCAATTAAATTCCCCGCTAATACCCCTCCTCCTTCAACAAGAATTCGTCCTATACCTTTCTGTGTTAACCGGGGAAACACCTGGCGCCAGATGACCCAGCCATGGGCGGTATCCGTTACAAGTATTTCAACACCACGAGATTCCAGTTCCCTCCGCCAGGCCGTATTCATACCGGGACGTGTCACCAGGATGGTCGAGTTCGCGCGCTCCGTGAGAAGGTGTGATTCCCGCGGCAAATTATTGGCAAACCGGGTTATAACAAGGGCCTTTGGCTGATGATCGGAACCGGTCACCCGGTCCGTTAATCGTGGATTGTCATTTCGTAGTGTATTCGCTCCAATCATTACTCCATCAGCCAATGATCGCAATTTATGCCCGTGTTCTCGGCTCTTTTCTCCCGTTATCCATTGGCTGTTTCCATTGTTAACGGCGATCTTTCCGTCTCCCGACATGGCCAGCTTTAAGTCAATCCAGGGATTACCGGTAGTTCGTTGATAATGGTACGCACGATTAACTCGTCTATAATCGTTTGTGCCAATTCCGACGATTACTTCAATCCCGGCAGCCCGTAGTGCTTCAATTCCCCTCCCGGAAACTCCGGAATCAGGATCTTCGTCAGCCACCACGACTTGCTGAACGGGGCTTCGAATAATTTCCGAAACACAGTCCCCGGTTTTCCCGGGAAAAATACAGGGTTCGAGAGTCGTGTACAATACGGCGTCTTCAGGAATACTCTCCGCCGACGACAACACGTCGATCTCCGCGTGATCATCCCCGTACCACCGGTGACTTCCCCTGGCAATAATCTCATCACCGGATACCAAACAGGCTCCAACCAGTGGATTTGTACAGACGGATCCTTCGCCTTCCCGTGCGCATTCAATAGCAACGTCCATAAACTGCTTATGTTTACCCGATTCAGTCATTTATCGAAGTACCGGTTCACGAGCATCAATTCTGATTCGAATATTTTTCCCATACGCAAACTATAAAACCGGTACGTTTCCTCCTCTTCTGAACGTACTTACCATTCATGGCCGATTGTACCGTTTATGAGCAAACACGTTGAATTGTAAGAGTCTTTGTCGTTTGATACGAACACTTTACTGTGAAATATTGTTTCATCAAGAGAGCCCCCTGCAAAAAGTCCCATCAAGATTTTTTACATAATTTCATTCACAGATGGTATAATATTTGTGTAACGTTAATTGAGTGGATTGCAGTAAATATACTATCCTTTATTTTTGATGTTTTACTGTGAGAATAGATACTTTTTTTTGAACCGGATTTTTCTATAATTTAGCTCATCATTCGAAGTCCTGCTTTTTTGATCATCGATTTACACATCATGAAAGTACCGTTATACGGTAGCAGGAGGACATCATGAATCGTATTTCACGGACAACGCTCCCCTTGGGGAGCGCCTTTATTATCGTTCTCTTCCTCCTCGTTTTTTCATTCCCCGGGGAGGTTTAATTCCTTGGCGACCAGAATTTATTTCGGTATTCCCCAGGACGAAGAAACTCCCTGGGTTGAGGATCTCAACTCCCTGGAATTTAGTCCCTCCGAAGAGAAACAATTTACTGAACCCGGTGAATTATTGAAGGAAATTAATGTGCAGGATCCCGAGTGCATTATAATTGATGAAAAGTTTTTAAGTGGTAATAGAAATATTTTACAGCAGATTCGTGACCGTTGCCGGCAATCGGCCGTTCCTCTACTCGTTCTTGGTGTTAATTTAACCGATGAGGAGAGGTACGACTTCATGAAACAGGGAGCAACTCTCGTAGAAAACCAGCCTATAGAACCAAGCCTTATTCCCGAATTTATCAATAATCATGTGGAAGCAAGCACACTAACTCCGAACTCCGAAACTGATCAGAAACCGGCCGAAGATGGCCCCCTGACGGACATCCCAAGCGATTCCATCATTCAAATACCCGACTCCTTAAAGCAATTTTTCCACGAGAACGATGATCTTTACATCGTGTACATAGGAATGAGCCATACGGAAAGTATTTATGGACAAAAGGGAACAAATCCTATTCGTGCAGTTGAAGAAAAAATCGACGCAACAACGACTTCTTTATTTAATAACCTGGATATTAACGAGAAACAGTTTCACCGCACTCAAATTCATGACAATGAACAGATTTTGTTTATTTCAAAAGAAACGCAAACTGAATTAACCACGATCACCTCACGTATCGATCAAAATATTAACCGGGAAATCGAGAAGCTGGACGTGGAAATACCTTCCATTACAGTGGACGGAATCGATCACTCGAAACATTCAACCCTGCCCGCCACAATCGATGCCTACACAGGGATAAAATCCATTCTTGGACAGGTCTACACGGCTCCCGATCACGAAGAACAGCAGTTGAAAGAACTTATTCGGGAAGCGTTACAATCGGGGGCTATACATGCCAAATTCCAACCCATCCACGACCTTCGTAAGGATACCGTAGTGGGCTACGAAGCATTAAGCCGGTGTTCGCTTCAGGAACTTAATAATCCATTTGTCCTGTTTCAATCAGCGATTACTGCTGGTTTGATTGATGAACTCGAATACGTATGTCGAAAAAATGCAATTACGGCCTTCCCCCTCAATGGCGGACACAAAAACCTCTTTTTGAATTTTTATCCGGAAACGTTCAGCGATCCGCGAATTTTTGATCCCAGAAAGAACGATCCCCTCAACGAAATGCCTCCCGAACATTTTGTACTGGAAATTACGGAGCGAAGTGCTATCGATAACCTGGAAAAATTTAAACACCAGATCAATCTACTCCAGGAACAAGGGTACAGGATTGCAATTGACGACGTGGGAACCGGTTATGCTTCACTTAAACTCATCGGGCAACTAAACCCTGATTTCATAAAGCTGGATATGAGCCTCATCCGGGATATTCACAAAAGCCCTCAAAAGCAGGACCTGTTAACGACACTGGTTAATCTGGCGGAAAGTATTGAGGCAAAAACTGTTGCGGAAGGAGTTGAAACCGAGGAAGAATTAGAATATATCAAGTCCAACAAATGTGATTTTGCCCAGGGATTCTTGCTGGGGCGTCCCCAGAATTTGTAGGATCGTTTCTGAAGAACTCTACCCCGAAAAATTCGCGCCAGAAAACCGTCGGAATGTTTCCGACCGGTTAATCAGCCGGCAAGCTGAGAGAAGGTATTTCTTCAATCACACTCTGTAAATTTATTTGAGTGTATTACGTTTTGTTTTATTGGACGATTCAAGCTTGACGGATGACTCGTAGAGATGAATTATTCATGACGATTTCAATCGTCTGTAGAGTCGACGGGCGGGCGCGGTGCGGTCAGAGCCGTCGTCTCCCGCCGTCGCT
>JBDGPJ010000084.1:5204-10151 GCA_042219695.1 bacterium | reverse complement strand
AAAATACCCTGTTAAAGTTCGTTGTACAGTGACATGTAATGGTCCGTGATTTTATCCACTGTGAACTGCCGGGCGGACTTCAGAGCATACTGGCACATTTCCTGATAGGTATTTGAATTTGACGTGATTTTTGACAAATATTCCTGGAGTTGTTCTTTTTTAAAGGAATCCAAAAGGTAGCCATTTTCTCCCTCGTCGATCAATTCCGGTAGACCACCATTCCGGGACGCAATCACCGGGGTACCCCGAGCAAATGCCTCGATCACGACCCGGCCCATGGGTTCCGGCCAGCGAGAAGGTACGACCAATACGTCAACACGATCGAGAAATTCACGTGCTTGTTGATAGCCGTGAAATTCAATATGTTCGTTTTCATACTTCTGCCGGAGTTGGTGTTCGTAGCTCTTAACACCCGTTCCAGCCACATGAAACCGAAATTTATCCGGATTCGAGTTATCGGCCTCCCGTAAAAAGAATTCAATTCCTTTGCTACGATCGAGTCGACCAAGAAACCCGACACGAAACGGTTCTCCGCTCCGCTCCTGGAGATCAGGGGGGGATTCCCTGAGAAAATCGGGGGGGAGAGGATTGTATATAACCGAGCGCGTGGAGGTTCCCTCAAAGAATCCGTTATCAACGTGATTTCCCAGTATAAACTGACTGATCCCGGTGACGGCCTGTACGGAGGAACTTCCCGAACGGCGGTGTGACGTCCATAACCGGCAGTCGGTACATTGCTCCTCACAGGTATCTCCCGATCGATAAAGCGTCCCGTAAAGACAGTTTAAATAGTAATCCCGCAGTGTATGAATAACCGAAATTGAGCGATCCTCCGCTTCGGCCCAAACCGAGGTGGAGAAACCGTATAAATTGTGAGTATGCATAAAATCCGGCTGAACATCATCAAGAATTTCTCCCACCCGTGATGCCATCATCGGATTGTACCAATCAACCAGGTTCCAGACCGGTTTCAACCAGCGGCTGTGACCGTAATCGGTAAAGGGCCAATATAAGTTCTTAAGTGGGAGGTAATGGACGTTTAGGCCATCCTTATTCTCTTGAGAATATTCGTTGTCGGGAGATAACGTAATAACATCCACCTGATTGCCCCGGTCGATCAGCTCCTTGCCAAGTAGACGGACCGACTGTTCGGCTCCGCCGATATCATGTGGAGGGAAAAGTGTATTTACGAATACGATCTTCAAGGAATTTTTAACTCCTTATGCAATAACATAAATATACCGGATCTTATTGCTTTCCGGTGCTTGTTATACGACTGCCCCGGGCCAATCTTAATACTTGCAGTGGAAAATAAGCCGAAAAATATTTCAGTAACTGCAGAAGGAACTGACAGATCAATTGTAAACGTTCCTTTGTAACTCAAACAAAGTCCGGACAAGCATTCTATGCGAGGTGAGATACCATTTCTCAAAAAATCGGTACGTAAACGTTTGAATAGAGGTTAGAAAAACTACGTTCGTCTTCAAAACCAACAGTCAAATTTTTAGCAAATATTGCGTTGATAGAAAAAATTACCAGAGTTATAAAATTCCATCGGTTTCACTCTCGCAGGTCCTTCAAATCGGCTTCGTACATAATTCGAACAAGCTCTTCAAAGTTCGTTTCAGGTTCCCAGCCAATTTTGTCCGTGGCTTTCGACGGATCCCCGGTGAGAACATCCACATCAGCCGGTCGAAAGTATTCGGGATCGACTTTTACGAGCACGTCTCCGGTATCCGCGTCAATCCCCACCTCATCGACGCCTTCTCCCTCCCATTGTAAATCGTAACCGGCATGCTTGAATGCAGCTTCGACGAATTCCCGCACGGAGTGGGTTTCTCCCGTGGCAACCACGTAATCGTCCGGCTCGTCCTGTTGAAGCATCTTCCACATGGCTTCAACGTATTCCTTTGCATAACCCCAATCACGCCGGGCATCTAAATTCCCCAGGTTTAGAGATTCCTGATTCCCCAATTTGATATTGGCTACCGCGCGTGTAATTTTACGGGTGACGAAGCGCTTTCCCCGTCGCGGGGATTCGTGGTTGAACAGGATCCCGTTGCAGGCATACATGTCGTAGGCTTCCCGGTAATTTTTTGTGATCCAGTAAGCATAGAGCTTGGACACTCCGTAAGGACTTCGGGGGTGAAACGGAGTCTCTTCATCCTGGGGAGTTTCGTGGACCTTACCGTATAGTTCACTCGTGGAAGCCTGGTATATTCGCAATAACCGGAGCGTTCCAAGTGCATTCACTTCCGTCGTGTATTCCGGTTGCTTAAAGGAGACCGCCACGTGAGACTGGGCCGCCAGGTTGTAAATTTCGTCGGGCTCAATTTTTTCTATAAGTCGACTGATGTTGGAGGCGTCCGTTAGATCACCCCAGTGAAGACAAAGGCGTTTTTCTTTGAGTTCGGGATCATCGTATAAATGATCGATACGTTCCGTGTTGAACACGGAAACTCGACGACGTATTCCGTGTACTTCGTAACCTTTCTCAAGCAAGAGTTCAGCCAGGTAAGAACCATCCTGCCCCGTTATTCCGGTTAGTAGCGCTTTTTTCATTTATATCATCCTTTGCAGGTAGTTAATTCCTTAGGAATCTTTAATTCTTGAATTCGAATCTTATGATCCAGATCTATAAGCATCCTACAAGGAGAACCTCCAAACTCAATTCGTACTGAAATGGAAGTGTAAATGAGAGTGCACCGTAAGGAAAGTTTCGAAGTGAACTCTGTACTTGATAACATTTTGTACAAATGATCCATCTTCACATGATAATTTTTTATTGTTCAATTGTTCCTTTATATTTTTGAACGGTTACACTTAATGGCATATAGAGCTTATCGTACGACACTATAGAAACATTCGACATTCTCGTTTCAGGTGAGTGTAGATTATGAATACTCGTAAGTACATTTCTGCATATGGGTTATTGATTATTTTGGCTGGCAGTCTTGTAGCGGGATGTGCCACGCAAAAACAACTCGAAGTTAAACAAAATTACATTGAGGAACTTAGAACCAAAAACAAATCACTGAAAAAAAAGGTTAAGTCCCTTCAATCCAAATTAGAGCGTAGAAATGAAAAACTGGCCCGAGCGCGTAATCAAACGGACACCCAAACTTACAAACAGGAAAAACAACGAAAAAAAATCAAAAAACTACGTAAACAACTCAAAAAAATCAAAGAAAAGCGCATTCAAAAGTTAGCCAAACGAAACAAGCAGCTCCAGAAAGACCTTCAATCCATTAAGGAAGGACGCACGCGCCGTGAAGGGAAAAACGTTATTGTTTCCCTCGATTCGAAAATTCTTTTTCCCCTCGGAGAGGCAACCTTGAAACCTAAAGCCCGTGAAACTCTTAACAAAATCGCTTCCATCCTTAAAAAATATCCCGAGCGAAGAGTGGTTGTGGAGGGACATACTGATACGGTTCCCGTCCACCCAGAATCCCATTATGAGGATAATTGGTTATTGTCCGCGGCACGTGCGGTTAGCGTTGTCCGTTACCTTACGGAAACACACAGTCTTCCCCCAAAACGATTCACGGCTGCCGGATACGGTGAACACAAACCGTTGAAGCCAAATACCACAAAACAAAATCGACAGTTAAACCGACGAGTTGAAATTGTTCTATTCCCGCCTGAACTCACCATGAAAACGTTATCGACGGATAATATACCGGAATAAGCTCACCGGTTTACTCTCTGAGAATCTGCCTAAAGAACGGCATTCATTTTCCAAACTACAGGTCATAACCCGACTGTTTTATAAGCTTGAGTGATCTCGAAGTCCACCCACCTCATCTCAAATGACACTGAATTTCTCCGTAGTACCCATCCCCTGATTTTGAAGCTGTAGAATTTTCATTCGGACGTTAAATTAACCTATAATCAAAGCCGACCAGGGCCACGCCACAAGAAAAGCAACAAGTTTCAACCAGTGCCCATCTCCAGGAACAACCGGACTAATTCCCAACCAGGAATAGATCCAACCGACAACGTAGACAAAAGCCCCTCCGGAAAAAAATTGTAAAAACAGGGCAATCCCAAGTACAAAGGGAAGGTTCCAAACCTTAATTCCCTTCAAAGACAATAAGCTCAAGACAAATACCAATGTACACCAACTCAGAAGAATCCAGACACCGGTTTGGAACTCAGCCATGCCATACTCTACTTCCGTAACTCCAGGAATGAGGGAGATGATTTGAAAGCGTAATAACAACCACTGCACAAAAGCAAAAAAGAGGTTTGGCAACCAAACCGTTCCGGCCACACAGGCCGTGAGTCGATCCCACTCCTGAATACAGCCAAGAGGAATAAAACTAACGTACAACATTGTGAACCACGTTATCTCCCAGAAGTAAAACAACAACCAGACCAGTGAGATAACGTGAAAACTGACGTTCGCCTCAGGACGATACAAAGGCTCGAGGAAAGGTAAAAAATTGCGAAACACAAAAATTGTTCCCGGAAAAAATTGGATGGATAAAGAAGATAGACCTCGTTCGAGGGGGACGACACCGGTTCTTGAGTAAACGATCCCCATTAATACAAGGGTCTGAACAAATACAAGGAAATAAAACCCCGATCGTTCTAATGTACGTTCACGATAAAACCGCCATGGGAGGAAAAAATAATTGAACACGGGAGAAATTTTCTGCCAGAGGACATACAGGTAACCGGGTTCAATGAGTTCTTCAAACGTTACGTTTTGTTCGAAACAGCTCGGACAGGTGGGTTCTTCTTCCGCAGGACGGGTAAACTCTTGATCACAGTTATGGCACAGGTAGCGTTTCTTCAATAGGAGTTATTCGGGTTGGTAACGATCCGACTTATGGGCTAATACCACTCCGTCCCGTAGAGGCAAAATAGAACTCTGCCACGGTGACTCGCAGAGCCGTTCATTAAATTCCCGTAACGTCTTTGTGTCCTCATCATTGTATTCGT
>JBDGPJ010000084.1:0-5194 GCA_042219695.1 bacterium | reverse complement strand
CTTGACCCTTCCACAAAACATTATCGGCAATCAGCCATCCGCCCGGGGGTAAACGATGCTGGGCCCACGATAACGCTTTTGTATACTGGTTTTTTTTCATGTCGATAAATACACAATCGACGGGTCCCTGTACATCCTCAACCGTATTGATCGCATTTCCAACGTGGTAATGGTATCGGTCGGGATGATTCGTTTCCTGTAAGAACTCCCGGGCCTGATCAAGGTTATTTTGATCGCGATCGGTGAGATGTATTTCAGTGCGGGCCGAACCCTGGCCAAACCAAAATGCCGAATATCCAAAACCGCTTCCCATCTCAACAATCCGTGTCGGTTTCATCAAAGACGTCATGAGTTTTAGAAATCGCCCCACAATAGGACCGACAATCGGAAAATCCCGTTTTTCTGCCATGGACTCCATCCGGTCGGCAGGGGCCGGGCTGTCTCCGGCCAATCCCTCAAGATAATCCACTATATGGGGTGACAAAATATTTTCTTCGTCCAGAGTCTTCAATGCCATCAACTCCTGAGCTTGTGATCTGTCACTCACTTTGTCTCTATTTCAAAAATTTTGTGAGAAAAATATCTTATCCAAGCGGGTCAATATACTACGTTGGATAAGTATGCAACAAGTTCAAAGTTCCCGCTCCCTCTCCAACAGAATATCCGTTTCGGATCGATTCCGTAAGGATTTGTTTGGCGTTCTGCACAGCTGAGGTTATCCCTTGATTTCGAGCAAGTAGCCCAGCAATTAAAGAACTATAGGCACATCCTGAACCATGTGTATGATCTGATTCAAACCATTTTCCCTCAAATGGACTGTTCTCTCCACCGGGGCTATTAAATAATCGGTGGCTTTGTCGGATTCCACGTGCCCTCCTTTCATCAAAAAATAAGGGCCGTCATAATAGTCCGCCAGACGCTGACCCGTATCACGAACTCCATCTATAGTGATATCCAGGTGTTCGGCAATTGTTTGAGCTTCCGGCCAGTTTGGGGTAACGATTGTAGCCTCGGGAATTAACCCGTCGATCATGCGTTGTTCGGCTTCGGGCTGTAATAGCGAGTCTCCACTTTCAGCTACCATCACCGGATCTACCACAAGCTGACCGAGTTGATCACGTTCTTCCACGACGACGCTTATAATCCCTTCACTAAACAACATCCCCGTTTTCGTAGCACGAACGTCAAAATCGCCCGTCACTGTGCGAACTTGATTACGAACAAACTCGGAATCAACCGGATCAATGCCGTTCACTCCCGTTGAATTCTGTGCGGTAAGGGAGGTAATGGCCGTGGTACCGTGAACTCCAACCCGGGACATCGCTTTTAGATCGGCCTGGATGCCGGCACCACCTCCGGAATCCGAACCGGCTATGGAAAGCGCTACAGGTGGAGGCATTATCTAAACCGGTTCAAACATGTCCAGGTTTTCGGTTTCCGGTAAATCCTCGAAAAATCCACATTCCCGGGCATTTTCCATCACGCTTGAATTAATACCGGTCCGGTTTTCGGCGTCTTCGATCGAGCTGAAGGGGGATTGGTCGTAAGCCTGTCGGATGGAGTCAGCCACCGTTCCCCCAAGACTTTCCACCGTCACGTAAGGAGCCCTTAACACATTTTCGTCCTCGACCGTAAATCGTCGCGGTTCGGATTCCGCGGGTCGCGGTGGACGCACGGAGATGCCACGCAGATAGGCTTCACGTAAAACTTCCATTACGGTTCGTTCGCTCTTGTCACGAGCCGTATGGTCTCGCTCGCGATCCTGTATGATGTCCTGCAGAAACTGCAACCGCTGTTCGACGTCATCGAGCGACGTTACGTAACGTGCATCCATATGGTTGGCCTTCAAACTAAAATAGCTGGCATAAAATGCCGTGGGGTGATGAACTTTGAAGTAAGCAATACGGAACGCCATTATTACGTACGCGGCCGCGTGTGCCTTAGGAAATAGGTACTTAATCTTCTGACAGCTTTGAATGTACCATTTGGGAACGTCATTGGCTCGCATCGATTTTATTTGATCTTCGTTCAATCCACGTCCCTTACGCACGTCCTCCATGATCTGGAACGCCATTTTTTCCGGCAACCCGGCCTCAATTAGCCGATTCATGATATCGTCACGGGCGGATATTACCGATTCCAGGGATGCTCGGTTGGACTCAATCAACGTTTTGGCGTTGCCCAACCACACATCCGTTCCGTGGGACAACCCACTGATTCGCAGTAAATCGGCAAAAGACGACGGCCGAGTCTGCTCCACCATATCCCGGACAAACGTGGTCCCAAACTCCGGTACGGCCAAAACCCCCGTTTTCATTCCCCGCTCTTCCTCGTCAATCCCCAGCACCGATACATCGGAAAACAACTTCATGGTTTGTTCGTCATCCAGCGGTATTCCCACGGGATCAACACCCGTCAAATCCTGAAGGTGCCGTAATTGGGTGGGATCATCGTGCCCTAAGATATCCAGTTTGACCAGTTGCTCCTCCATCGCGTGGTAATCGAAATGGGTGGTTTTAAAGGGAGCCTCGTCATCGTTGGCCGGGTAATTAACGGGGGTAAAATCCGTAATGTCCTTGTCCTCGGGAACGATAATCATTCCCCCCGGATGCTGTCCGGTCGTTTTCCGAACTCCTTCAACCCCCGCCGTCAATCGGTCCTGTTCCGCGGACCGCTTATGGAGGTTTCGTTCCTCAAGGTACTCCTGAACAAAGTTCCATGACATTTTTGTAGCCAGAGTTGAAATCGTACCCGCTCGGAACACGTTTTCCGAACCAAACAATCGCTCCACGTATTCAAACACTTCTTGTTGATATTCGCCCGAAAAGTTCAGATCAATGTCCGGTATCTTGTCCCCTTCAAATCCACAAAACACCTCAAACGGGATATTGTAACCGTCTCGATCAAGCAATTCTCCACATTCGGGACATTCTTTTGACGGTAGATCCACTCCTACGTCAGCATCGGTGTCGTCCGGGAACTGGACCCAATCACAGGACTCACAACGATAGTGGGCCGCCAGCGGATTCACCTCGGTGATTCCCATTAAGAACGCCGTAAAACTCGATCCCACGGAACCACGTGATCCAACCAGGTAACCGTCGTCGAGGCTTTTGTCGACGAGTTTCCCAGCCATCACGTATAGATTGGCAAACTGGTTTTCCAGTATGGAATCCTCTTCTTTTTTTAGACGTTCCTCAACAACATCCGGCAGGGACTCACCGTACAATTCCCGGGCACGTTCGTGGATGGTACCGGTGAACTGCTCCTCGGCCCCCTTTATCTCGGGAGGGTGAAAACCATCCGGAATCGGATCGATCTCTTCACACATTTCGGCCACACGACGGGGGTTTTCAACGACAACTTCCCTTGCGCGATCGTCACCAAGGTAGCCGAAACAACCCAGCATTTCACGGGTGGTACGGTAATATAGCGGCGCCTGAGAATCGGCGTCGGAAAAGTCTTGAGCGTTCTGCAATACACTCCGATAGATATCGTGTTTGGGATCGAGGAAATGGACGTCCCCGGTTCCCACCACGAGCTTCTCCATCTCCCGGCCGAGGTCATGTATTTTTTTCGTTAATTGCTGTATATCCTCCCGGGTCGTAATGTTTTCAAACTCCCCGTCTTTATCCAGCATGAAAGTATTATTTTCAACCGGTTGTACCTCAACAAGGTCATAAAACTTCATGCGCTCCTTAATTTCTTCGTCGGATTCTCCCCGTAAAACGCTCTGGAAGATTTCCCCCGCCTCACATGCAGAACCAACAATCAATCCCTCCCGGTGATCCTGGATTTCACTGCGCTTCATGCGGGGTTGTCTGTAAAAATTTTCAATATGACTTTTTGAAATTAATTCGTACAGATTTTTCATCCCGGTATCATTACGTGCCAGTAAGATAATATGATTATGAGGAGCCTTGGGATCGGGTTCACGATCCAGGTCGTCAATTAATGCAATCGACAACCCGTCGGGAATTTCAACCTGGTACGCACGATTACAGCGAGCGGAACGCTCATTCCCCTGAAAATGATCGTGCAACTCCTCCAGGATGTCTTTTACTCGTCGCACATCACGTGCTGCGTCGTAGCTGTGTTTGACCTTTGAATTTAATTGCGTCTGAACGAGGGTATCCAGACCCGGATTTTCCGGTTTCCAAACTGCTTCCACAATACGACGAAGATGAATAACGGGCTGGCTGAACTCTATACCAAATTCCCGCAGAAAATGTCTCAGAAAATCCGCTTCGTACATGACAACGGGGCGATCGCCAACGAACTCCTGGAGATCCTTTTTGACCTGATCGGGATCGGGGGCGGAAAGGATATCTTCTCGCTCCACGGGGGATCGTTCCAAAATCTCCCGAGGAATTTCCTCAACCGGTAACAAACTACTGTATTCATCTACAATTTCTCCGTCTTCTAACGCAAGAACCCCCACCTGAAACAGGTCATTATTAATCGGACTCACCCCCGTGGTTTCCCCGTCGATTAACACACATCGATCCGGTAATAACCGGTCGGGGTTGTCAGGAAACTCATCAGTGCGATTTAACACCATAGGTCGGTCGTCTTCCACTATGTATCCCTCTACACCGAAAATCATTTTAACGCCGTACTCTTCGGCGGCGTGGGCGGCTTCCGGGAAGGAATGAGCTACACCATGATCGGTGATAGCCAGGGCATCGTGATCCCAGAAGGCGGCTCGTTCCACGAGTTCCTCCACGTCCAGAACGCATCGCCCGATCCCGTCCTCGCGCTGGCACGACGGAGCGACCGGGTGAGAGACGTCCGCGTTCTGCAGGCCTGTGACGGGGAGTTCATCTGCGAGATGACGATGACCGGTGACTGCATTGCCGAGTCGCTACGGGAGATGGGGGTGATCCTCCAGTCCGCGACGGTGGAGGACGGCGAAGCCCGCGTTACCGTCGTTCTCCCCCCGGAGCGCGATCCGGACGCCGTAGTCGAAACGATACGGGACCGGTATCCGTCGTTGAGCGTCGTCGCGGTCCGGGAGCGGACCGTCGCGATCCCGCTGTTGACACGGCGCGGCTTCCAGCGGGTGCTCCAGAATCGGCTCACGGAACGCCAGTGGACGGTCCTCCGCCTCGCCTTCGTGGACGGCTACTTCCGGCGGCCGCGCGAGACCTCCCAGCGCGAGTAGAGCCGCGACCCCATCGGGAGCGCCCAGTTG
>JBDGPJ010000083.1:6959-14031 GCA_042219695.1 bacterium | reverse complement strand
GTCGGTACCGGCTGACATCGAAACACGGTCCCCTCTGTTTCACATCGTTTTCCACAAACACGGGGTTTACCCCTTAATCGGAGAAAATGATTTCACGGGTTGTCTAATGTTTTTTTGGCGAAGCGGACGTAAAATTAAATCCGCAAAAGCTTAGTAACGGTATGGTTGACCGGCATTATTCATAAAACCAGAGGAATGAATTATGCCCAGCAATTGAAATCGTCGTGAAGAATTCAGGCTATATCCCTTAACTCTAAATTTCTTGGCTTCATCAATACAAACGATTTACGAAGGTAACTGATTGGGGAAGTGAAGTTTTGGAAGCCATACTTTAGCACGGAAACTTCGCCTCGGGCTCAAGCGAATCACTAACCACTCTATTTTTGGACTGATAGCGTTCCTCGTGCAATGATCCGTATAACGGTAGCTTGCACCTCTTTTTTTTCGTTCACGGGAAGAAAAGGAAGCAAAAGAAACCTGTAATAAGCAGCGATCAGCATTCAGCAATCGGCGGTCAGCTAAACCAAAAGAACGTCAAAAAACATTCTGTGTAAATTGAAGGCTGGTAAGCTGAACACTGATCACTAATAAAAACAAGATTTTTGTTCTTAACTTTTTTCAAAAAAGATAAGCAGGTTTTATGATCGCAACGTTTTTTCGGAAAAAATTGAGGAATTCATTGTACGCGACATCCTGCTTCAACAAATTCAACAATGCCGGTTATTCAAAGTGATACAACCTTCCTCATTCAATATGAAAGATCGGTTATAAGCCTATTTTTTATACCAATCATTCAGTCGATCTTTTGACATCCTTCTCATTCCATACATAGCCGGTATATAGTTGTTTTTCTTATCAAGCCGTTCAGGGATGTAATACTCCCAAACAAGTTCTTTTTCCTCTTTTGTAACTTCAAACGCACGTCCGCTGTCCGAATCAGTAATCAATAGATTTCCATTGGGGAGCGGCTGATTTCGTCCACAACAAGCCGAGTAAAATGGAAGATCATCCTTCCCCGACAACTTCCATTCTATCGTCCAGTCATCGGGGGCCATCTCCAGTATCCTTGAAAACCCTCCCTTTCTTAGCTTGTTGTGATGACTGGCCCGGTTGTCATAAAGTAGGATATTCCCGTTTTTCAAAATTCTCGGATCATGCTGTCCCTCCATGTGTGCCATCCGTCCCCAGACCATCGTTTCCTTTTCAAGATCCATTAAACCAATGAAATTTAATCGCCTCATGGAAATCAAGGCACGCCCTTTTTTGAATGGTTCAGGCATCCCCGGAGGTACCTGTTGTAAAATTTCAACAGTATTTGTGTGGAAAATGTCCCGGGTATGAACAAATTTTAACATGGAAGCAAACTTCGAATTATTCATGGCCTGTAAGATCGAATACTCCTTGAGTACTTCCCCCTCCGAACTCAACACTGTCACATTATCACTCATTACGACACTCCCCCGAAGCGAGGAAGGAATCCGATAACTCCGGAGTCTTGTCACTTTATAATTGAGTACATAAATTTTTCCTTCGGGAGAAATCCATAGGTCATGATGTGCTTTAATCGGAACGGTCCATATCGGTTCGGAATTCTTATTTAATTTCACGAGTCCTCCATTGTTCGAATAAATGGCCAACAAATCCCCGTTTGGATAGAGGTAAGCTTCGCGCCAGTACCGTTGTTCTTTGCCTATTTCATGGTTGGGAAATGCTTTTTGAAATGGGTATGTCCACTCGTGAAGCACGGAACCGTCCATTTTCATCAACCGTGCCTTTGCTCCGCTAGCACTCAAGTAAAAATTGAGTCCATCCCACGATTTAGATTGCTTGTGAACTGACACCCCCTTGCGATCCGTTTTTTCGTAACCCGATAAATATCCAAGACCCTTCAAATTGTTGTTTTTACGGTTGTTCGATAACTTATGCCAAACGCCACCATTTTTCTCGATCTGTCGTCCTGATTTCACACTGGATTCTTTTGGAAGCCATCCAGTTACATAAGAAGTAAGTGAAGGCTGATACATCCGTAAACCATATCCAAGTACAAGACATGACACCCCAATAAGAATCCCTCGAAATATTCCCGATGAATCAAAGGTACTATTGAAGTTTTCTTCCAATCCAGACATTCCTTCCTGAAAACTATCACTTTATACAATGATAATGACGCCACTCCACGGGGTAACGCCCGGCGGATCGGCTTCAACCGATCCCTCAACCGAGGTTTACGTTCATACCATGGTTGAATGTCGTTACCACGTACCGACTCAGTCCTGCAAAATGATCACTGGAATTCTACCTCAAGCCTCGATTGAGAGCTCCATAACCCCCTGGAATTCTCCCTGAGGGGGTAAATAAAGGGCAAGACTTTTGAATCTTGAAGAGCTCGCCAGAATGTAAATGATATAACAATGGGTCTTGAATCAGAAAAAATCCCGTAACCAAAAGTCGGGCTGGAAAAAGTAACGTGTTTTGGGTCTAATGGGAACTCATTGTATTTACTTCTAATGAACCCGGATTAATTAATGGAATTGTATCAGCTCCCCGTAAAACCCGGGTTTCCCCCGATGAATTCATCTATCTTCACAAACTAATGTAATTTGTTTCATGTTTTATTGGTTTTGAATTGTGTATTCGTGGTAAGTCATAAATTAGCAGATTCCACGGGAGAACAGTAAACCTTACATTAGATTTCGGTTGATAAAATTCGCGGGATGGAATGCCTTTTGATTGGAGAGTTCCGAAATTTGCTGACGACAGGACGTACCTTCCGCAATGATAACCGTGTTTTCATCGGACCGTTCAACGGCCGGAATTAATTTACGCTCACCCATGGCTTTAGAATCTTCGTAGTGCTCGGCTTCGAATCCAAAGGAACCGGCCATACCACAACATCCACTGTCAATCACGGAAACATCACCCGACGTGAGCCGTTCAAAGAGTCGTTCGAGGTCAGTCGTACCATAAAGGGCTTTCTGGTGACAATGTCCGTGAATGAGTACGTCGGCTTTCAGGTCCAAGTTGGGAGTGGATCGTTGTGAATCTTGAAACGAATGTTCATCCACGCGTTCACTGAGGAAACTGGAGAACAGCTGTGTTTGTTGGGCCAGAGTCTCCGATTTTTTTCCCGGTGAGTAACGTGGATAATCGTCCGTGAAAGTGGAAACGCAACTGGGTTCGAGCCCGATAATGGGTATGTCCTTACGGGCATACGAATAAAGAACATCAATGTTTTCCCGGACCTTCTGCTTCGCACGGTCGAGGTAGCCCTTTGACATCATGGGTCTTCCACAGCAGGGAGTCTCCGGTGTAATAACGTCATATCCAATGGAGTCCAGCAACTCGTAAGCGGACCGGGCAATATCGGAATCAATATAACCGTTAAAGGTATCCACGTAGAGGACTACAGGCTCCCTCGTTTCTCGTTTTGAATCACTGGTTGGGGGGGACATCGTTGAGTTTTCGTTACCGGGTTTAGCCGAACCATTCGTTTTGAAACTAAACGGGTTTGAAGAAAATTGAGGGAGCGAACGTTCCGGAGCAATTCCAAGTAGTGACTTCGTGATCGTTTCCGCCCCGGGAAGTTTTTGCATCCACGAGAAAAACGGCTGAAAGGTGGAAGAAAACCGGGCCAGCGGACCTATATTAGCAAACATACGGTCCCTGATACTGGAACCTTTTTCCTGGTTTACCTTGTGCATTACCTCTTCCTTCAGTGGGGCCATATCGACTCCGGTAGGACACTCGGATTTACATCCTTTACAACTAATACACAGGTCCATGACCTCCTCCATTGTTCCATCAGTCAGCGAATCAGGATCGAGGTCACCATCAATAAGCCCCCGAAGGGCATTGGCCCGGCCACGAGTCGAATCTTTTTCCTCGCTGGTTACCATATAGGAGGGACACATCGTGCCGGATTCTTCCTTGCGACAGGCACCGTTTCCGTTACAGAGTTCCACCAGGTTGTCAAAACCGTCCACTCCCGAGAAATCCTGTACGGTCTCAAATTCCTGCGTGGAATAATCATCACCAAATCGGAGGTTCTCAGTCATCCGCTGAGAATCGACCACATTACCGGGATTCAATATTCCACCGGGATCAAACGTCTCCTTAATACCACAAAAGAGTTCAACGATGGTGGAGCCGTACATTCGTTCGAGCCATTCACTGCGAGCGCGCCCGGCACCATGCTCCCCGGTGATTGTGCCGTTGTACTCCATCACCAGGTCAACCGCGTCCCGTGCCAGGTCCCGCATATTTTCGACGTCCTGTCCATCTTTCAGGTTGATCAGGGGCCGAATGTGCAAACAACCTACGCTTGAATGTCCATAAAATGCCGCTCGGGTATCGTGGTCAGCCACGAGTTCCTGGAACTCCTTGACGTATTCGGCGAGGCGCTCCGGTTCGACGGCGGTATCCTCAATAAACGTCGTTGGTTTACGGTTTCCGGGAAGTCCCAGTAAAAGGGGGAGGCCGGCCTTGCGGACGGCCCAGACCTGTTCTTGTTCATGGGGTTCAACGGCTCGAATCACAGGACCTTTGAACTCATCGCGCAGGATCGATTCCATGTGCTGGAGACGCTCTTGTAGGGGATCGCCCCCCGGATACTCGGCAAGCTCAACAACGAGCAAGGCGGAAGGTTCACCTTCAACCCATTCGAGTTTACGTGACATTTCGAGGGATTCCCGGGCCAACTCAAGAATCATGTCGTCGATTAATTCAACGGCATAGGGATCTTCACGAACGACGCGTTTGTTGGCTCGCATGGCTTCGAGTACGGTATCACAATGAAGTACGAGTAGTGCCCGATCGTGGGGTGCCTTTACCACGTTAAGGTCGGCTTCCTTAACCACCGCGAGAGTGCCTTCGGAACCACACACAAGCTGTGTGAAATCCACGTAACCCTCTTCAAGTTGATCCAGGAAACGATCGAGGGGGTAGCCGGCCGAGTTACGCTGTATATCCGGGAATTTATCCTTTATTTCACGGGCGTGATTACGAACGAGTTCGGGAATGACATCGTAAAGTTGAGCTTCGAGGGTATCTCCCTCGGCGATCTCGTCTGCCCTTTCAATCGGTACTGGTTTGAACTCCACCTGTTCTCCATTGGAAAGTACACAACGGAGCGCTTCTACGTGTCCGCTGGTGTGTCCGTATCGTATGGAGTGAGCCCCGGCGGAGTTATTGCCAATCATTCCTCCCAGATTGGCACGACTGGACGTGGCGACGTCGGGACCAAACTGATAGCCGTGTTTACCCAGGTGATCATTCAGATGGTCGAGGATCACACCGGGTTGGACGGTTACGGTCTCCGAATGAGCATCGAAATTCCGAACATCGTCCAAATGACGAGAACAGTCAACAACTGCCCCCTGACCGATAGCCTGGCCGGAGAGGCTCGTTCCGGATCCACGGGGAGTGAGCCGGATATCATGCTGGGAGCACCATTCCACGACCCGGGACAAATCCGACGTATTTCGTGGAATGCAGACCCAATTCGGATGCACCTTGTAGATGCTGGCATCGGTACTGTAGAGTTGACTGGATAAGTCATCCTGCCGGATTTCTCCATCGATCGAAGGCGGGGACACGGATGATTCCAAATTCAAATCCTCCAGAAATTTAATACGCAAAATAAGTACTTAACGCTTAAATTGTTTTTATGCTGGTGTTTCATTGAAAATTATACATATCGTGCAGAACGACCATTACCTTATTCCACATCGTTCTTATCCTATAACGTGTCAACTGCTTCACGCGGAAACTACCTCTTATTAGGCCTCATGTTATTATACGATTGAATAGATATTGTACACTGGAGTTACGGTATTGAATCAACGTACCGACGTAATCACGGTTTTTCTGCAACATGATAACAAAATCCTGCTGGGAAAACGCAGTGAAGACGTGCGTACTTATCCCAATTATTGGGCGGGTATCAGCGGATACCTGGAAACGGACGATCCACTGGACCAGGCTTACGTAGAAATTGAGGAGGAGACGGGATTGTCACAGGAGGATGTTTCTCTTGAAAAGACGGGAGAAACAATAGACGTGGATGACGGTGAACACCAATGGCGAGTTCATCCCTTCCGATTTAAAGTTGGTAAGGACTCGAAGAACACGGTGAGAGTGGACCGTGAACACATTGAGTTCAATTGGGTCAGTCCTGATACAATCCCCGAACGTAAAACCGTACCTAACCTGAAGGAGGCGTGGACCAACGTTGCCGATGGATGAAAACGATCAACTAAACCTGCCCATGGGAACGGATCTGGAAGCCGTGCTAAAAGAGGTGGAATGGGATCGAAGTCGCGGTTCACGTGAACTTACCTCGATGATCATTGAGGAAAGTTTGATCTGGACCCTGGAACAGGATGAGCTCGACCGGGAAACGGTTAAGGATATTTGTGAACGAATCTCTACACTACGGCCTGAGATGGCCTCGGTGTGCACAGTGGGTTATCTCCTTTGGTCGACCTACAAAAATTACTTCGAGGACCATTCATCTCGAAATGCTTTCGCGGAAGCACTACGAGACTTAAAACAACAGCAAAACGAGGCAGACGAAAAAATTGCACGTTACCTCGAGGAAAGTGACCTCGACGACAAAGACATACTTACTTTCAGCCGCTCCAGTACCGTTTTGTCCCTGTTGACCAACATTGAATCAATTCAACGTGTGGTCGTTTTACATTCCTTCCCCGGTGAGGAAGGAATTGATCTTGCCGATGAGTTATCGGAAAAACTGGACGTGACATTTGCATACGACGTTGAAGCCGGGTATTTCCTACCCGAAGTTGACGCATTTTACACGGGGGTGGACTCCCTGTTTAACGACGGATCAATCGTAAACAAAACCGGCACAAAACTCCTTGCCCGTTCCGCTGAATCAACACCCGTTCGAGCCGTTTCCGATATCTGGAAACTAACACACCTTGAAGCAATAACTGAC
Source organism: bacterium (assembly GCA_042219695.1). Taxonomy (GTDB): domain Bacteria; phylum T1Sed10-126; class T1Sed10-126; order T1Sed10-126; family JBDGPJ01; genus JBDGPJ01. The sequence goes on along the minus strand of JBDGPJ010000083.1, from coordinate 7,073 downwards.
GTTCCCCGCTATCCTTCTCCCAAGGAACTTCCTCACTCAATCCAGCGCGAACATCCACTTTTTGAAACCGTGGAACCGGAGTACATCGATACCTATATTACTGACCGGGGCCTG
>JBDGPJ010000083.1:3553-6943 GCA_042219695.1 bacterium | reverse complement strand
AACTCGCCCCCGAGGAAACCACATAATACGTGCCCAATTCCACTACGATTATACTCCCCGTATTTAACGAGGAAGGCAATCTACGTCCTCTCGTCGAAGAACTAAGCGATACCTTCGGTGAAACGGAATACAGCCCTGATTACTTGTTTGTGGACGATGCCAGTACGGACGACAGTCGGAAGGTTCTCCAAAACTTATCCTCGAAACACAACCCAATCGAAGTACTAAGTCTAAGCGAACATACCGGAAAATCCGCAGCGCTGGCCGCCGGCTTCAATCAAGCCGATAGTAGCTTGATTGCTACCATGGATTCGGACGGGCAGGACCGTCCGGCCGATTTGCTTGCCATGCTCGGAGAAATTGATGATTGTGACGGAATAGCCGGTTACCGGAAAAACCGAGCGGACGGATGGTGGAGAAAATTAAGTTCAAAAATCGCTAACGAGAAACGTAAATCTTTCCTCGACGATAATATTCGTGATTCGGCCTGTGGACTCCGTCTGTTTCGGAACAAGGTTATTGAAGCTCTTCCCCGGTTCGAAGGAATGCACCGATTCCTCCCATCCTTAGCCTTAATTAACGGTTTTGACATCAAGCAAATGCCGGTTCAACAGCGTCCCAGAAAGTCCGGTGCATCCGCCTATTCAAACATCGGTCGTCTGCCCTCCACATTTCGTGACTTGATCGGAGTCACCTGGTTAAAACAGCGTCATATTGACTTTAATGTGGTGGAAACAATAAACGAGGAAACGGAGTCCTCCGACGAAGCTAACAGTTTTACCAAGCGATGAAACAGTACATCCCCAGTAACTGGAACATCCCAATATCCCTGGGGCTGACCGTGTTATTTTTTGTTGTCGCTCTGGCAACGGCTTCTCACTACGGAATTGGCTGGGACAATCCGGGTCACTACAAGGTTGGACCCTACATGTTGGAATACGTTCTCGGTCAGAAAGATTGCACGATTGACGGTAAAGACTACTACTGTCTGCTGGTCTTCAGCAATATCCAGTACTACGGTCCACTGGGGGACCTTATCAGTTATTTTAACTACAAACTATTTCACCAGGGACTTAACTGGTTAAATGAAATTCCGGCGCGACATCTTCATCTGTACTTATTTGCTTCCTTAACCCTGGGGTTGATTACGTGGTTCGGGTCCGAAATACTTCAACCAACCTACGGAATTCTCGCGGGTATACTGTTATTTCTCCACCCTATTTTCCTTGGTTTTTCCCACCTTGCCATAAAAGGCGTTCCAATGACCTTTTTCTTTACCCTTTCCATGGTGTGTGGCTACTTCTGGGTTGAGACACAAGATTCCAACTGGTTTTACGGGTTCTGCGCAGCAACCGCTCTCGGGTATGCCGTCAAAATAAGTGCGCTTGCCTCAATTCCGATCCTCATCGTATACCGTGGACTGCGAATACGTGCGAAGCCCTTTGACTCGCGGAAATTTTTGAAAACGCTACTTAAAGGAGGTCTCATTGGCTGGGCCACCTGCGTACTGGTATGGCCGTACATGTGGTTTAACCCCCTGAGAATTTTTGAACCGATGCTTTACTTCGTATTCAAACACAGTTGGACGGAGAAATTGTTGTTCATGGGGGAGATTTACAGCAAAAATACCCAACCGACTCCATTCTATTACACACCTGTAATGTTGTTGATAAAAACCCCCGGACTACAGTTATTCGGCGTGATAGGAATCGGTCTTGCTTTTTTAAAACAGTTTGTCCCGGAGGAAGACCGCTCGTATTTGATCTGGTTAACCATCGTGATTCTGGTCCCGATAGCTTCCAGCATGTACTTTAGCGGTTCCCGGTACGACGCCGACCGCCAGTTTTTGTTTTTGTATCCGTTTATTGCCCTGCTTTCGGCCTATGGCTGGGTGGCACTAAGCAGGTGGAACCGGGGCCTGGTGTCACTGGGATTCGTTGCTCTTTGTATATACACGCTATTTCGGATCTACACCCTTCATCCGAACGAGATCGTGTTTTACAACAACCTCGTCGGCCAGGAAACCGGGGCCGCCGGTGAATACGAATTGGATTACTATGGAAACGTGTACCGCCAGGGCGCCGAGTGGTTAAACAAACACGCCAAACCGGGTGACACCGTACACGTTCCCCTGATGGGAAGTCTTACACTTTATTTCCTGGACGAAGATATCGGAATGAACGAACGACACGCCCGGGACGCGGACTGGATTATGATTCTCCCCCGCGCCGGATACAAACCCCTCAAGGACAAAAAACCCACGAAAGTGATTCCCCGCAAAGACCTACCACTGTTGTACATCTACAAAGCCACGGGAGAAATGAGACAACGTGATTATCACAAGTACTTTCGCAAAGACAAAAGCAATTCCAACGATGATCAGACCGGCTCCACAATAAGCGATGATTCCTGAAGTATTCGAACGCTGGGATTTTCGGGTTTTACTGGGTGGGAGTTTGATCATTTGGGCAGTGTCGTTTTATCCGATTAGCGCCGCGGCCAGTGCCCTGGAATTTTTGGTTCTCGCCTTTCTCCTCCTCGGCTTATACGTTTACTCGGTGTTCGTCCCGGCGGACATTCGTAAAGACCCGGTCGTCGTCACTTACTTGATTTTCGTTGCCTGGCTTATCGTAAGTTCTCTCCTCAATGAATTTTTCTTTTACAAACCGCTTTACGAAAAAATACTGGGGAACGCTCCCTTCGTGACACTTCTATACATCCTGACCCACTGGGAAGTCCAGGGAGTGCTGATTCTTTTCGTGTTTTACGCTCTGATTCAAAAAACGGGGTACCGTGGAGCCACGTGGATGTTTCGCGCAATTGTTTTCATGTACGTAGTTGGTCTGCTTGGTGGATACATCCCCTACATCACCGAACAACGCTGGTTGATCGAAGGAAACAAAGGGCTATTCAGAACGTTCCATCACTGGCACACCAGTACGGCAAAACTACTCAATATCTTCATCCCGTTTTCACTCGCCGGGTTCTTACACACGGAAAGTCGAACGTTATTTCGAAAATTGCTGTACCTGGTCTTGTTTTACGCGGGCACCACGGCAGTGTACCTAACCAGTTCCCGGGGAGGGATTGGAATTTTAATTGCCGTCAACGGATGTTTGCTGGGAATTTATCTCATGAAATACCTATCATTCAAAAACTTCGCAGGCGTCATACTTATTGTCCTGGGTGGAGTACTTATCATTGGAATTTTGCCTTCGCGCTCCCATTCCGTGGTTAAACAGGAAATCAAAAAAACAGCTAAAATTGATAATAAACAAACGTCGTCTAACAAGGGGCCCCCTATTAACCTGGGAGGTCGAATCTCAACGGGAACGTGGCCCGACGCCATAAAAATCGTATCCCGGCGTCCGATCATAGGATACCAGGCCG
>JBDGPJ010000083.1:334-3543 GCA_042219695.1 bacterium | reverse complement strand
CCACCGTACGAAAACCATCACAGTTCCGCCCATAATCAATTCTTGCAACTATTATTTAATAGCGGACTTCCGGGGTTGATTCTGTTTCTCGTGCTCAGTGTTTTTATTCTCAAGGATAGTGTTTCGTACCTACTGGAGTGGAATTTCAATAACTTCTACACAGTCTCGTTTTGCCTGGTGTTTATTTTTACGTTCTTCGTTCTGGGTCTCGTGGAGTTTATAAATCTTACGTTACTCAGCATCATCCTCGGACAGTGGTACGTGTCAAAACGATTGTACCCGAACGAGCCCCACATCTTCCCTTGACTTAATCGTTTTGTTGTAACTTCATCAGTCGAACGTGAAACTCCCGGGGGACATCCTTTACGTTCCGATAATGGGCACGAATATACCGGTGGGTCCGGGAGTAGAAACAATTCGGTAACTCACGGGCAAACATCAACCAGGTGTGTTCCCGTTGATCCTGTATTTTGAGAAGTTTCTTCCGGTCAATTCGTTCGTTTGGGTCCACGGGTATAAGTTTAAAATTTCTTTCACTGTACTCCGCTAACGTTCGAGAAAAAGAATGACACATAATTACCTGATCGTCGGAATCAATCCGTGAAGTGAGCCATTCTATTGCGAGCTTATAGCGAGGATCGTGTGTACGAGGAAAAGCCACGTAACCCATGTTCCCCTTCCAGATGTAATTCAACCGTGATTGAGCGGAACGTGCCGGTACAACCAATATCACCAATACCAGAACAATGGTAAACGCAGTTCGGGCCGAGCTCTTCATATGTCGAACCGTTTCATGGGCACTTTTCATGAAGGCGGGAATAACCACGGGAAGAAGAAAAGCCAGGTACCGTACCTGAGGAAATCGACTCGTAAAAAACACAAACGTTAACAGGGGGACAAACATGATAAAAAGAACCAGTCGGCCCGGGCGTCTTTTATACAACCAGTACAACGTTAGTCCTATCACTAAACCTCCTATACCGTAACCCAGGTTTTCCTGAACGTAATACACAATGTAGAAGGGATATGGATCTAACGGAGAACCAACTTCAAACATGAGCCGATCGAGGTAAGTATAAGCAACTACTCCCATTACCATGGATACAATAAGCAAGGCCGTGTAACCCCAAACAGGAATATTTTTCCATTGACCGGATTGAAGGAATCCGTATTCCAGGATAGCCCACAATACAACAGAACCAATTACTACAACCGTAAACATAGGATGAGTGAGGAGTGAACCACTAAATCCAAGCAAAGTAAGCAAGATAAACCAGGATTTTCTCCCCTCCTCTTCCCGAAAAAGCATAATAAGCCCAAAAACCCCTAACGAAATACAGGTCACGAACATACTGTACAAACGGAACCAGCGGGAAATCGTGATACAAAACGTGGAAATTGTAACCAGGTAAAGGGACAATACCGTAAATAACCGATTCAGTTTTAAACTCCAACAAATTCCCAAGGCGACCGGAAGTAAAAGCAATCCCCACACCAGCGACAAATAACGGCCGGCAACAAGACGCCTCCCCGTCCATTTCATAACCTGGGCCGATAGCCACGTGTACGGCCATGCCCTGTGGTAGGATTCTGTCACTTTTTGCTTAACGAAATCCCAACGCTTGAACTGTCCAGTTTCAAGGTAACCCACGGCCGTCTCAAACTGATACGCTTCGTCGATACGTACGCCGTAATCTCCAATACCGGGAACTCTCAGTAAAACCGCCAGGATAACCAGGAAAAGAACCGCTCCCCAAAATACATAGGCTTGAATGTCCGGGGGTTCCTTCCTTCGTTCCTTCGTGCGGCTACAGTAAAAACCCATTATTATAGCTACCGGAATCGTGGCTATGAGATGTGTTCCCAACGAGCCCCCGATCACGGTAAATACAGCCGGTGGTATCAGCAGAATCGTAATCGAGTATATCCAGACTCTGTGCCGTGTAGGTTGGGTAAGCGGCTTTCGGGTTTTTCCTACAATTGCACCGACGAAAAAAGATATAACTACGGAAAGTACAATAATAACCGGGGCAAACTGAATCATAATTTCCCTCTTAAGACCGTTTACTACTGGATCAAGGGATAGAGAAGTAACCTGTAGATACCACCGGAGAGTTTAACAGGAATGAAGTTTCCCCATGAACACCCTTACACTGAACTACGATCCCGGATGTAATGAAATTTATAACAAATATAACAACCTTATCAGCGGCAGGTTCACAGGGCACAACACCATTCGCCAGAAAGACCGGTCATCCGTGAAGAATCGAAACTCCCCCCAGCTCTTTTTAAAGGAACCCGGGTGGAGGACATCTGAGGTCTATTTTCCCGACAACGACACTGTTTCAAACAAACACAATCAGAAGGGTGGTTTTATACCGTTGCGGTTCCCTTTTCCTTCAGTTTGTCGCGCATCCAGTTGAGCTGGCCGCCTTTGAACAAGACATCCACCTGACGATCGGACAGGCTGTGCGTGGTTTGGTACGTCTCGTCTTTCGTCGTATTCACGACTTCAACCTGATTGCTCTCGGGCAAAGTTGAATGTAAATCAGTAACTCGGAGAACATCGCCCTGCTCGATACTGTCGTATATCGAACGATCGTCGTACTCGAGGGGAAGAATCCCAAAGTTCACCAGGTTCTGCCACGCAATGCGTGCGTAACTCTGAGCAATCACCATACGCTGACCGATGAAACGGGGCGCCAGTGCTGCGTGTTCTCGGCTTGAGCCCTGAGCGTAGTTCGTACCGCCAACAACACAGTGGCCACCTTCATCCCGTATTTCCATGGCACGCTCGTAATAGGTGTCGTCGACTACGTCAAAACTAAACTCGGCGATCTTGGGAATGTTGCTACGATACGGCAGTACATCAGCTCCCGCACGCAGGATCTCGTCGGTTGAAATATCATCAGCGGCCTTGAAGTGCACCGGTAATTCGAGTTCATCCGGTAAACCATCAAGATCCGGAATCGACTTCACGTTGGGCCCTTTGCGTAACTCCTTGTCTTTAGCCTCTTCCGGAGACAGTGGTTCGACAAGCATCGATTCGTTGACAATTATATCGTCGGGCTCCTCAACGTCCGGGTACTCCATGTCGTAAATATCTTCGAGTTCCCGCGGATCGGTAATTCGTCCCGTAAGGGCAGAAGCGGCTGCCGTTTCCGGGCTGACAAGAAAAACCATGTCATCTTCCGTACCGGAGCGATCCT
>JBDGPJ010000083.1:0-324 GCA_042219695.1 bacterium | reverse complement strand
TACCGTGCGTAAACTGATCTCATTACTGGCCGGAGCCTGTCCCATGCCGATACAACCGTTACAACCGGCCTGGTGCAGACGGGCACCGGAGGCTACCAGATTCAGGATATGTCCGTCACGAATAAGGTTTTCGTAAATCTGGCGGGAGGCCGGATTAATATCAAAGGACACTCGATCCGGTGTCTGTCGGCCCTCTACCATCTCCGCGGCGACGGCTAAGTCCCGGTAACCCGGATTGGCCGAGGAACCAATGTATGACTGGTGAATTTCCCGTCCCTCGACTTCGCGAACCGGCCGAACGTTACCGGGACTGGAGGGCATCGC
>JBDGPJ010000082.1:11006-13799 GCA_042219695.1 bacterium | reverse complement strand
ACGAGAAAACGTTGAGATCAAAAAAACTACTGAACTTTTTTCAGGGGAAAGAAAAGTAAGTGGTTCAAGCTTCCGGTGGATAGGCCATTGAACGAGGACGGTATAGGGTCAGAGGAAAATAAAGACAGTAAAAACATAGTTCATGAACCAGCGCAAACAAATTTAATAACACGTATCAAACTGATACGGTAGTGATTTATATGTTAATTTTTCTTCTTACAAATATCACTTTTTGGATGGTGTGGAAATTTGGTTTACGAGTGGAGTATGTTCGCTCTATTCTCGGTTATTATTTATCTGGCCGGGAGCCGCATGACCTACTACGGGGACGTCCTCGGGGAAAAGTGGTCGGTTGAGAGATCATTCATTGGTCTCATTCTTCTCTCGACCGTAACCAGTCTACCAGAGATGGGAACAAGCTTAGCTTCTATAATCGTAGTGGATTCCCCGAACCTCGCTCTGGGAAACGTCCTGGGCAGTAACATGTTCAACATCCTCATCATTCCTCTGATCATTATCGTGTGCTGGGACAATTTTCTGGATCAGGCCCGACCCAAACAAACAACCACCGGTAATCTTGTATTATTTTTGTACGGATTGGTTGGGTTAGCCCTGATTAGTGATTTGTTTGGCTGGTCGGTTTACCGGTTACTGAACGTGGGCATGTTCAGTGGACTCATATTTATTGTGTACTTATTCGGTTTGTACATGATTTTTTCCGACTCCGGTGTGGACCCCGAACAGGAAGCCGATCTCGAAGAAGCAGAACTTTACACAAATTTAAATGAATCGGCTGCAACAACCATATTTATCGTATGTGCTCTATTGGTCATTGGTTCCGGTGCCGGACTGGCCCAGGTGGGAAAAGTCCTTGCCGTGGAAACGGGTCTTGGTGAAACGTTTTTTGGAAGTTTGTTTTTCGCGTTTGTTACTAGCCTACCGGAATTTGTCGTAAGCCTTGCTGCTATTCGACAGCTTCAAGCGGCCAACCTCGCCGTAGGCAACGTCGTGGGGAGCTGCTTGTTTAACCTTGGTATCATCTTTATCTACGAGGTAGCAGCCCTGGATTACCCGGTATTCACGCAAAGCTCCAATACACACCTTGTCAGTGTATTCGCGGGAATACTTTTAGTTTCCACTCTTACCTTTTCGATACAGTACAGGCAATCCAATCCCACCGATTCACCGATAACGTTTGAAACCATTGGCATCATTGCTATCTATATAAGTGCGATGTATTTCCTTGGAGGGCTTACTTAACGTAATTCTTTGAAGACTGATTGTTTCTTGAATCAATTGTACTAAATTACTTTACGTGTCCCGTTAGAAATCTTTACTGACCGGATTCTTGTTCCAACATTGAACCATTTTTCCGGAGTTCAAAGTACATCTCCAGGATATCGGCAATTTCACCGAGATAATATTCTATTCGGTGAATGGACGCCATCGTGTCAAATGTTAATATTTCCAAATCGGTACTCACTTTATTTTCTTCGAACAACTGGTTGTAACTCAGCTCAAAGTCTTCGAATCGAGTGATATTTTCAAGAGGTTCGGTTGATTCCGATTCAATAGCTTCCCGTAAGTAACGAAGTGACGATGATAACTCCCGTACACGAGCAGTCATTTCCTCGTATTTTGTTTCGGACAGTGGATTTTCACTATTGTTAATGTTATCAAGTAACCTCCTGTAATTGATCCCGGCAGCTTCCATTTGATAACAAATTAGCCGTAAATTCCGGACCAGGCGATTCAAAATATCGACCTGTTTATGTGAGAAATCGTGTATTTCATCCCCTCTGAACTCCATTTCTTTTTCGAGGTCGTCCAGGTTATCGGATATGTAATTCAAGAGGTTAAGACCTTCCACGGCCTGATCCAGAATTGAATCGGCTTTCTCACGGTCTTCAAGTACGATGGCTTCAACGAACTGTTCCAGCATCGTTTCTATGGAGTCGAGTGCTTGCTGGGTTCTCTGGTAAAAAAGACGGTTGTATTCGTAACCGGAGAACAAAAAGTCGACGACGAGGGCGATGGTACTTCCGACAATGATGGAACCAAACCGCCTCACTCCTCGGGCCAAAAACATCTTGTCATACTCGCCCAGTTCGGGAAGCAAAAGCACGTACAAAACAGTCAATAAGCCAATAAAAACAGCGTTGTACCACCGAAAATACTCTACCACCACAATAACACCACCGATAGCCAGGGCCACGATAAAGTAATCAAGGAACTTAATCTTATAACCGTAAATGTGGAACAGCTCCATTGTTCCACCGGCCAGTAGAGCGACCAGGGTGGCGTGTCCGGTCATTTTCAATTCGATATAAAACGTTTTCAAGCTTCCCACAAACGTTTGTCGTATACAAAAACAAGCGGCAAGAGCCGGAAAAAGGGCGTACTCAAACCCAATGTAATAACTGGAGATCAAGGCTATAAAAGAGGCAACGGCCGATTTAATGACCCGGAAATGGAGTAAAACTTCGGTAAACTCTCGATCAATTGAGGATGATTTCAACGGCTTACCTCCTGTAGTTCATACAATCGAATGTATCGAAACATCACGTACAGGACTGCTGTGAAAAGTCCTCCAAGCAGAACAATCAACACCCAGAGTACACTCATCGAGACGGTTTCCCTCGCCAAATCCCGATACACCACGATCCCGAGCAAAATATGAATTACAAGGGTAACAACGATAAAACCGATAATTAGGACCGACCAGGGAATCCTGCTTTCGGGTTTCCGGTTTCGCCGGTTAAGACGAAATGGTGGCGCCTGTGTATCGGAGTA
>JBDGPJ010000082.1:8921-10984 GCA_042219695.1 bacterium | reverse complement strand
GATCCGCGTTAATGGCCATGATCGGTTTTCCTTTTGGTCCGGTGAACTTATCGGTTTTCCGGGAGTCTTGGAAAGAATCGGCCCATATAACACCGGGTACAACCATACCGAGGGCAATAGAAACAATTAAAATGATTTGCACCGTTTTCACGAAGCTGACTCCTGTTTTACGGAGGTGGATGTTCCGGACGCAGGTTTTAGCATAAAAATGGCTATCAGAACGCTTACAATATTAATCGACAAAAGATAGTAATAAAATAAATGTGGATTAGTTGATTGATAAATTTGCCCGGCCAGCAAATTGCCTAATGCAGCTCCCGCTCCAAACACGGAGGCCGATAATAAGCTCTGGCCGGTATTTCGAATGACGTCATCCGACAGGTTGTGAATCATGTAGACGGCTCCCACGGAAAATGAAACAAACATCAGGGCATGTAAGGGCTGAACGAAGTAAATGTAAAACGGCTTGGATAATATCACGTAAAACATCCATCGCAGGGCCGCAAAAACTCCGGAAAGAGCCAACAACCACCGTAACGATAACCGATCCCGGTAACGAACGGTCAGCCAATAAGCGGGTACTTCCAGGCTGGCGGCCAGAACCCAGCACAGACCAATACCTGCGTTGGTTCCTCCCAGATCACGCCAAAACCAACCAAATGCAACAAAGTTTCCACTGAAAGGAATGCTCCAGGTCACCAAAAAAATGAGTAGCCACCGGTACCGGGAACGTCCCAGGGCATGTTTTAAACCCCGTAGCAATTCCGAGGGGGTTGTCGGTGACATCGTCAAACCCTGGAGCCAGTTCGATTTAATTAGCAAGATCAACATTACCCCACTGTAGAGGGGGAAAAGCCAGTGAATTTCAAATCGGCGTGTTACGGTTCCCGCAACCATCGCTCCCACGACGAACCCAATGGAGCCCCATAGTCTCTTATTTCCATACCCTCCCTGCTGATCATTCTTGACCTCCTGTTGAACGACGGCGGCATTGGTAAGTGGATCAAACGCAGTAGCAAACCCGAAAAAAAGTGGAACCATGAGAAAATACAACCACAGGGGAACCGACAACAAAAACGTTAGTCCCATTAGACAAGCACCAAGAGCAGCCCCCTGTATCACACGAGCCGGACGGCCCGTAAGGTCTCCCAGGGATCCCCAGACCGGCTGTAAGACCATCACAGTCAACGGAGCAACAAAAGAAGCCCACCCAATGGCCGTTTCACTCATTCCCTGTTCACGTAAATACACGTAAAGGTAAGGGTGAAAAACTCCCACCCCCGTGTAAAACAGGAAATAAACGGCTTTCAATGTTCCTACGTAAGATCGTTGATTCACTGTATTTTTTTATCCTTTTCTCACGGATTTGCTCGGACTGAAAGGTAGTAACGTACAGTCTACACCACTTCAGGTTCAAGGTGGACGATAGTGAAGAATTTAAACTTCGTGATATCCAATGAGATAATGCAGTGTTACGATCGAACTAAATACCAGGAGGATTGCCACGTATGAGCCCGGAAGTACTCGCCGGAGTCGATATCGGGGGAACATTTACCGATATGACGGCTCTCGTGGACGGGAAACTGGTCACTAAAAAAGTACCAACCACGTCCGAACATCCCGAACAAGGTGTCCGGCAGGTGCTCAATTCTCTCACGGAACAACCCCACCAATTTTTTCATAGTACCACATTGGTCACCAACATGATTCTGGAACACAAAGGAGCGAAAACCGGCTGGATCACCTCCGAAGGAATGCGTGACGTACTGCACATCGGTCGGCACAAGCGACCTCTGAACTACTCCGTTCAACAAGAAATCCCCCGGCAGGATCACCCTCCCGTTCCCCGTTCTCGTCGCAAAACCGTACCGGAACGAATCGACGCCAACGGAGAAATCGTAACTCCCCTCGACGAAAGCAAACTGAGACAGGTTACCCATGAACTTGTGGACGACAATGTGGAGGCCATTGGTATTGGTTTCCTCCACGCTTACAAGTTCCCGGAGCACGAAATCCGGGCCCGGGAAATCGTCGAGCAGGAGGCCCCGGAAACCTTCGTTTGT
>JBDGPJ010000082.1:8601-8911 GCA_042219695.1 bacterium | reverse complement strand
AACGTTTTCGTCTGTACTTCCTCACAGGTATCTCCACGTTTTCGTGAATATGAACGATTCATGACCACCGCCTGGAATGCCCGGGTGGGAAAACGAACCAAACAATACATAACCCGGCTCAAGGATTACCTATCGGAGTCAACGGAAGATAACGGATGGTCGATAATGGTTAGTAACGGTGGACTTCGTTCACCTGACAGTCAAAATAACGATTTAACCGAACGGCCGATACTGTTGTCCTTATCGGGGGGGGCCTCGACGGGAACGGCAACACGCAGGGTAGCACGCGAACTGGATCTCAAGCATTGTG
>JBDGPJ010000082.1:5713-8591 GCA_042219695.1 bacterium | reverse complement strand
AATCCGGGAACGTCCCTGGGAAGAATGTGAAGTGGGGGGCTACCCACTGCTTGTTCCCATGTTAGATATGCATACCATTGGCTCGGGTGGGGGATCAATCGTTGACCGTGATGATATCGGTTCACTCCAGGTAGGCCCTGAATCGACCGGATCCGATCCCGGTCCCGCCTGCTACGGTCGTGGTGGAAACTCACCCACGGTTGTCGACTCAGCCGTAGTTGCCGGTCGGCTTCCCGGACAACTCACACTCGGAAACTCATTGGATCTGCAACCTCAACGGGCCCGGGAAGCTCTCAGCGGACTTACAAGCGGTGAACAAACAATCGAGGAAATCGCCCTGGACGTATTGCGTCTCACCGAAACAAACATCGCTTACTCCATACGGGAACGAACCGTTGCCCGGGGTATGAATCCCGACGAACTGGATCTCATCGCCGGAGGAGGAGCCGGGCCTCTGCTGGCCGGAGGCATAGCCGACTTCCTCGACTTGAACCGTGTCATTATTCCCCCCGCGGCCGGAGTCTTAGCCTCCTGGGGACTCCTGTGCGCTCCTCGACGCCAGGAATATACCACGAGTATTCTGACACCGCTCGAATCAATCAACCCAGAAAAACAACGTGACTACCTCGACGAAATTTACAACAAACTGGGGAAACCGGATTCATTCAACTGCAAAGCCTATTTACGTTATCAGGGCCAGGGGTTCGAACTTCCCGTCCCGATTAATGAAAATGAAACCAATCAAGAAATCGCCCGTAAATTTCACGATATTCATCGAAAAGAGTATGGATTCGCCGAGCCGGAACGTTCTATCGAATGGATTTCACTGAGAGGTGAAACGTCCAGTTCTCCCCCTGATTGGAATTTTTCGGCCCCTGCCGGATTCGATCGATCCCTCCCCGAAAAAAACACTGTTGCCGTGCGCGATAACGGGACTATATCGACTGAGGAAGCGCTGGTGCGAAACCGGGGAGAATTATCGCCCGGCAATCACCTCGAAGGCCCCGCTATTATCCCAGCAAAAAGTTCCACCACCTACATCCCACCATGCTGGGAAGGTGTCTTGAATGAAAAGTATTACCTTATTCTCAGGCGGAAGGAATAAAGCCATTGAATGACTTTACCTTATCGGTCCACGAACAAGTCATTGACGGTGGACTTCGTACCCTCACGCGAGAAATGGGTCACCGGCTCAAGCGTTCCGCACATTCGTCCTTAATTCGAGAATCCGACGATTACGGGGCAGCCTATGTTTCGCCGAATTTTGAACTGGTGGCCGAAACCGAAACAACTCCCCTTCAGATGGGTCCGCTTGCCGGTTACTGCAAGGGGTTGATTGACGTCCTAAAAGAACGAAATGAGGAGGTCGATCCGGGGGCGGTCTATCTACACAACGATCCTTACCGGGGAGCCTCTCACAGTCCGGACGTGGGCGCTATTCTGCCGCTCGAAGCCAATAATCGACGGGTTGGGTTTGTATGTACCGCGGCACATCACCTGGATCTCGGAGCCGCTGTTCCCGGCACCTGTATTATCCGGGCTCACGACGATTACAGTGAGGGTCTTCGCATACGGGCTATTAAAGTTGAACGCGCCGACGAAACCCAAATTGAGACCGCGTGGAACTTGATCAAGGACAACGTTCGTATTCCCGAACTGGTCACCGGGGATTTACGGGCTCAGGTGAAGGCCTGCCGGTGGGGCCAAAGTCAGTTCCACGAGCTGTTGGACCGGTTTGGTTTGGAAGAAATGGAATCCACACGAACGAAATTGTTAAGCAACGGCGAACAAAGAATGAAAAAAGTCATCCGGGGATTACCGGACAAACGGCTTGAAGCTACCGGCTACCTGGATGGTTACGTGGATAACCCGGATGCCCCGGTAGATATCCCAATCCACCTACAAATGGATATTAATGGTAGTGAAATTAACGTGAACTTCGACGGTACCGCTTCACAACTGGATCACCGACCTATAAACATGCCTTTCCGGGGAACAACCGACATGGCGGTTTCACTTACATTACGTACGATTCTTCTACCGGAAACTGAGTATCCCAAGCTTCCCCATAATTCAGGTCTGTTTCGGCCGGTGTCGATTTCCGCTCCCGAGGGTAGTCTCGTTCACCCCACTTTTCCGGCTCCTACGATTGGACGTTTCTGCGGGGGCCAGATGGTCAGTAACCTGGTGGTTAAATGTTTGAGTGAGATCTTGCCGGAGAGGGTCTGTGCGGGATGTGCCACCACGAAAGCAGTAACGTTTTCGGGACAATCAAACTCCGAAGATGCCTGGGTGTACATGGACGTCACGGAAGGAGCATACGGAGGTAGCCAAGACAAAGACGGAATGGACGCCGTCGACGTACTCTATGCCAACACGAAAAATAATCCTATTGAGGACATTGAAAATCAGTATCCATTGAGAGTGGAACGCTACGAACTCCGCGAAGGCACAGCCGGGGACGGGCAATTCCGCGGTGGATTTGGTCCCGTTCGTGAAACACGTTTCTTAACCGATGGTAACCTCTCCGTGGAGGGAGATGGCTTCCGTCACCCTCCGTGGGGATTGAAAGGAGGGGAGGACGGTGCCACGGGCGGTGTGGAAATCAAATATCCCGAAGAAGAAACGCCCGAATTACTCCCCTCCAAAATCGATAACTTACAAGTGCCGAAGGGAACGATTATACGCGATCTCTGTCCTTCGGGGGGAGGTTTTGGAAATCCGGATAAACGTAGTGAAAAATTACGACAACTCGATCTAAAAAACGACCTTACGAACTAACAAACCTAATGGCCCTATCCCGTTACTCGTTCAACAACCTTTACACCGGAAGCTTGAACCACTTACTTTTCTTTTACGAGAAGAAAAGTAAGCAAAA
>JBDGPJ010000082.1:4732-5651 GCA_042219695.1 bacterium | reverse complement strand
TCAGCATTCAGCAATCGGCGGTCAGCCAACCCAAAAGACATCAAACCATCCTGTGTAAACTGAAGGCTGATAAGTTGAACACTGATTGCTAACAAAAACAGGTTTTTTGCTCTTATCTTTTCCCCTGAAAAAAGTGCAGTAGTTTTTTTGTTCTCAACGTTTTCTCGCAAAAAAGGTGAGCGGGACCTCCTGTCACAACGAATTCAACAATGCCGTTTGTTCAAGGTGATACATCCATCCTCATTTAATACGAAGGATCGACAAAGAGCCAAACAATTAATTTGTACCGAAACCCTCGTCAGTAATCCTTATCATTTTTGGTAATCCGCAGGATCGAAATCTGATGTATACAGGTTCTGATTCACCTGGGCTTCGGTTACGTACATAATCTCACAACCTGTATTGCCGTGGTCGTAACGATGTACACTCGTTTTCCAGGGCTGGCAGGTCCGGTTTCCGTCCTCGTCGAAACAATGGACATTCACCAGGTATCCTTTCAAGCGTACTTTGTTTCCAACCTCCGCATTGGCTATCCCATACTCGATCGATTCGTTGGCCGGTATCAGGTGATTGTTGGACACGTGAGCAACGATGTAGGCAAAATGTTCACGAATCACTTTCGGCGCGTCGGATTTTGTTTTGTACTGTACGTATCTCCACCCGTGACTAAAGTCGATATGCTTTTTAATCTTCGGATGAACGACGTACCCCCAGGCAAGGGATAAATCGATGGGACTAATTTCAATGGGAGGATCCCAGTAATGGTCCGTGGAAACAACCTCGGCGGAGATATCGTACTTGTACTGAGGAACAATCCAGTACGTGGTCCCGTCGCGGTTGATTACGATCGGTTCCATATCCTGTTTCAACTTGTCCTAGTTGGGCTCACTATCGACCGTGATGGACCGATCGGTTTGCT
>JBDGPJ010000082.1:0-4722 GCA_042219695.1 bacterium | reverse complement strand
GCTCTCCGCCGTATTGGGCCCATGAATATGCTCGATACCCAGCATAAGCGATCCCTGATAGCAGGGCTAAGAAAAGCGGAATGAGAACGAGGGCAAGGAGTCGCCTCTTCTCGCTATCACTCAACCGTTTTTCCTTCAAGTACAACCAGCTCCCCTTCACCGAAATTAGAGTTTGCTGGATAATGGTTATAATGCCTCTAACAGGGTTTATTCATGATAATTGAAATCGTCATAAATTATTCAGGCTAATTATATCAAACTAATATCAGTAGAGGAGTTTCCTTAAAAAATCTCCAACAGTTTGGCTAAAAAACAATAATTAAGTCATTTCACGGGCTTATGGTCGGGGCATTAACCACCTTCCAAGCCATTCATTCACCCTCCCTTCAGAACCATAGAACCTTTTTTGGTGACCCCAATCACGAGGTTCACCGATGTCTCTCCTCCGGAAACCAGCCCGATAACAATCGAATGATCCATTGAATTCGTATAGAGGGTAATCCCCCGGATATTCCGGGAAACGCAGTTAAACGTTTACTCACCAAAAGCCGTGATGAATCACACGAAACTCAGTGCAGTTATTACCGGGGTTATTAAACGGTTGATGCTGACAATTCCGGTGGTCAACTATAAAACACTACGGCCCAGCCCCGGTTCGAACGAATCCCCTGAAGCAAAAAAGTCGTCCTGAATCGACGGTCTTTATCGGTGACTTCCGTTGCAACAACCTCGATTAGCCCATCTTTTATTCATTAACCCCTATTGTTTCAGAGTATAAACGATTCGGAAAATCTAAGGTATACACGGGGGATTTCGTAATAAATTCGAAGAAGTCATCCTTCAAATGGGGTAAAATTCTACGTCGTGGTCTACGAGTGCTTCATCCTCATAGACGAATTTCCCGGAGAATAAATCCGGTTCATCAAGCCATCGAAGAAAATACCGGTCACCTTCCCAGAGGTTCAAATCCAGTAATTCTTCGTTAGGAATCCAATGAAGTTCCCCTTCTCGAGATTCTTCAACCGGTTCTCCGGAAAACGATTCCGAAGTAAACACAAAAACGTACCAGTCCCTATTCCCGTCAAACATCGGAAAGGTTAACACTCCCTCGAGCGTTTCCTCCTCCAGTTTAATTCCAGCTTCCTCCTGAACTTCACGGCGGACACATTCCTCGGGAGTCTCCCCCGGCTCAAATTTGCCTCCGAGTCCGTTCCACTTTCCTTCGTGAATGTCATTGTCTTTCGTTATACGGTGCAACATCAGGGTATGGTTGTTTTCACGGACGTAACAAAGTGAAGCCAAAACCTGTTCACGGTCCATCATTCAACGACTCCTTATTTACATCCCGTACCTTCCACGGGTGGTATTTTTAACAAGTTTTCGAACTAAAAGCTTACTGGTGTAACTTCCGTAAGCAAAAGGGGAATATCTTAAGCCATTTCGTGGTTACGATCCATCCCTGAGTGGTAACCACGTTTTCGAGGGAATATAGTTCTATAACCCGTATTGGACAGGTCAGGAAATCCATCAACAGATAGTATCCCGGTCCTTAAAAAAAATATTGAAGTATAGTGAGAGAAAGGAATGTGAAGAAAATCACATTGTAACGATCCCGGTTCAACCCGGATACTATAGCAAACGATAAAAAGGAATCCCCATTTCCTTCATGCCCTTTCCAGGTCCCAGAAGCCGTTCACCCCGGTGTGAAAATTCACACCGGGGTAACGGTTCTTCCGAATTTATACAGCGGTTGCCGGCTCGGGGTCAGGCCCCTGTGGTTCCTCGGCTTGAACCGCGTTAAAGACAAATTCATCGAGGTCGGGATCGTAGTCGGCTTCGAACGTAACCCCTTCCTCGTACTCCCCGGCCAGTACCTTCTTAGCCAGTTTATTCACCACTCGTTTCTGAATAACACGCTGAAGTGGCCTTGCTCCGTAAACCGGATCATAACCTTCTTCGGCCAATCTGGAACGGGCGCGATCCGTGAGTACAAGATCGAAATCCTGCTGTTCGATCCGGTCGAGGAGACGATCCACCTGTATATCCACAATCTCCTTGATATCGTCGCGGGAGAGGCTGTGGAAGATGATGGTTTCGTCAATCCGGTTTAGAAACTCCGGCCGGAATCCACTGCGCAGGGACTCCATGACTTTCTCACGCATCTCCTGGTACTCGGGATCGCCGTGTTCCATGTTTGGATGCTCCTCGAAGGCTTCCTGTATGTACTCACTTCCCACGTTCGACGTCATGATCAGAACCGTGTTTCGAAAATCCACGGTACGTCCCTGGCCGTCGGTCATTCGACCATCGTCCAGGATCTGTAACATGGCGTTAAAGACATCCTTGTGGGCCTTCTCGATCTCGTCGAACAAAATCACCGAGTACGGTTTCCGGCGAACTTGCTCGGTCAGGTATCCTCCCTCTTCATGACCGACGTATCCCGGAGGGGCTCCCATAAACCGGGAGACGGAGTGTTTTTCCATAAACTCCGACATATCGACGCGGATTAAATTATCCTCGTCGTCAAAAAGAAACTCGGCCAGGGATTTGGCAAGTTCAGTTTTACCGACCCCGGTCGGTCCCATGAAGATAAAGGACCCAATCGGGCGATTGGGGTCCTGGAGATCGGACCGGGCTCGACGAACGGCGTCGGAAACCGCCTCAATGGCTTCGTCCTGTGAGACAACCCGCTCACTAAGACGATCCTCCATGTGGAGGAGTTTCTCCTTCTCGGATTCAAGCAGTTTATTCACCGGAATACCGGTCCAGCGAGAAACCACGTCGGCAATATCCTCGGCCGTAACCTCCTCCTTTAACATACGGGTGTTCTCCTGTAGTTCGTCGAGGCGTTGCTGGGCCTCTTCCAATTCCTCCTCTAACTCGGGAAGTTTCCCGTACTGGATTTCACTGGCCTTCTTGAGATCCCCTTCTCGCTCGTGTTGCTCCTGCTCGATTTTCGCCTGTTCAACTTCCTCCTGCAGGTCACTAATCCGATCGAGAATCTCCTTCTCCGTTTGCCAGTCACTTTTCAGTTGATCACTGCGCTCACGGAGGTCGGCCAGTTCCTCGTTGATTCGCTCGAGGCGTTCCTGCGCGGATTCGTCCTCCTCGTCTTCAAGTGCCTGTTTCTCCATTTCAAGTTGCTTGATCTGTCGCTCTACCTGATCGATCTCCGCGGGCATACTATCCATCTCGATTCGTAATGCGGAAGCCGCCTCATCGATCAGGTCAATAGCCTTGTCCGGCAAGAACCGGTCACTTATATACCGATCCGATAACTGAGCCGCCTGGACCAGGGCTTCGTCCTGGATACGGACTCCGTGGTGTACCTCGTAACGTTCCTGAAGTCCTCGTAGAATCGATATGGTCTCTTCCTGGCTGGGTTCCTCAATCAGAATTTTCTGGAACCGTCGCTCGAGGGCGGCGTCTTCCTCGATGTGTTTCTTGTATTCATCGAGTGTTGTCGCACCAATGGCACGTAGCTCACCACGAGCCAGCGGGGGCTTAAGCATATTGGAGGCGTCGACGGAGCCTTCGGCTCCACCGGCTCCCACTACCGTATGTAGCTCGTCAATAAACAGAACAATTTCTCCGTCCGATTCAGTTACTTCTTTAATGAAGGCTTTCATACGGTCCTCGAACTCACCGCGGTACTTCGAACCGGCGACCATGGAACTTACGTCGAGTGAAATCAACCGCTTGTTTTCCAGACTCGTGGGAACGTCTCCTTCCACGATACGGCGGGCCATTCCCTCGACAATGGCCGTTTTCCCTACACCGGGCTCACCAATTAGTACCGGGTTGTTTTTCGTCCGTCGACTCAAAATCTGCATCAGGCGACGAATCTCATCATCCCGACCAATGACGGGATCCAGGTCTCCCTGGCGAGCTTCCTTGGTTAAATCCCGTCCGTACTTCTCGAGTGTCTCGTATTTTTCCTCGGGATTCTGATCGGTTACACGCTGCGAACCGCGAACCTGCTGCAAACTCTTCATCACGGAGTCCTTGTCGGCGCCGTGGGAAGTTAGAATGTTGGCGGCGTTGGATTCCCCGTGATCGAGGATGGCAAGCAGAAAGTGTTCGGTACTGACGTACTCGTCGTCCATGTTCTCGGCTTCGTTTTCCGCCGAATCAAAAACCTGCTTCAATTCACGCGACACGCGAATATCCGCCGTGGGTTGATCGGTCACGCTGGGTTCGTTTTCGAGGTCGGATTCCAGCGCCGATTCGACGGAGGATGGGATGACTCCCATCTTCTGCAATACCGACGGTACCACTCCATCCTCCTGCCGGATGAGCGCGAGAGCAAGATGATCGATCGACATTTCGGCGTGTTCAAATTCCCCGGCGATCTTCTGTGAACTCTGTAATGCTTCCTGTGCTTTTACGGTGAAACGATCCATTTGCATGGTTACAATCTCCCTTTCTTCGTTGAAGTTTGGTTGGTTTAAAATTTAGCATTCATACTAAGTGAACATCCAGATTGAACATTTTATTCCATTTTTTCTTATCGCACTTCTCGTATTTAACTAAGCTTTTGCGGTTTTAATGTTTTGTTCGTTTTACACAAATAACAATGGACAACAAGCAATACCATTTTCCCCAATTAGGGGGTTAACCTCGTATTCGGGGAAAACGATGTGAACAGAGGGGACCGTGTTTCGATGTCAGCCGGTACCGACCGGATCGATGAGCCCTTTTTGTCATTGTCCGGTGCCATGA
>JBDGPJ010000081.1:1855-3373 GCA_042219695.1 bacterium | reverse complement strand
ACGGACGTCACGGACTTTAAATCAAACGCCGACGTCGTTTACACGACCACCAATTCCGGGGATACGAACTTTACCGATCAAAATGTCGTCGCCGGAGATACGTATCACTACCGCGTGACAGCCGTGGACGGCAAATCCCCCGAAAACGAGTCCTTCTTCAGTGACACGGTCACGGCTACGGGCAAATACTGGGATTCCGGTCCGGTTTTACCGTACAAGCTTCAGAAAGCGTCATCCGTGCAGGATGTTAAGGGAGATTCATTCTACGTGTTAGGTGGTCTTACGGGAGCAGGCAGTGATACATCCAATATCCTGACATACTCCGATACGGCCGGTTGGCAGGATGCTTCGTTTCAACTTCCCAACCCACTATTTCAGGCCGGTGCAGCCATGGATCAGGCCGGAGATACGCTGTTTGTAATCGGAGGGAAACTCGAACAAACTTCCACCTCCGGTACAAGTACCATTCACGCCTATAATTTCAGCCAGGGAACCTGGAAGAACTACACTGATCTACCGGATACCGTTCACGATGCCGCCGTCGAAACCATGGGAGATTCTCTATTTGTACTCGGGGGTCGTTACCCGTCGAACGCGACGCCAATCTCGGATACTGTCTACGTGTATGACCTAAAGCAAGGACTAAACGGGTCATGGGATACAACAACGAGCCTCCCGGAGCGGCGCAAAGGCCTGAGTAGTACAACCTTCTCCGGCCTTATAGGAGCCCTGGGAGGATATAACAGTTCTTCGTTTCGTCTGCAGGACGCGGATTACTACGATTCCAGTACGAGAACCTATTCAGTTATAAATGTTATACCCACTGCTCGGTCCAACATGGCCTCGGCATATAAAGACGGAAACTTATACATTATCGCCGGTACGGCTTCGGGAGGATCGGCCAGTTCGGATGCCTATTACTACGATTACTCGACCAATAACTGGACGACTCTACCCTCGATCGATAATGCCGTGAAACACGTCGTTGGAGGTCGTAGTAACGGTGAAATTATTGTCGTCGGTGGAAATAATGGAAGTACCGCGTCGAGCACGGTATGGCGCGCCAATCCATAAAAATATAAACCCAAACAATTAAAAAAATGTTTGAAATCAACCATTCATTAGGATATCTTTTCGTAATATCTTGAACTCTAATTCCCTCAGGGAGGGTCCATTTTGAATCAATCCAAGTACGTTCTTTCCGTTTTATCTATGTTGGTTGTAGGCTTCTTTTTCGCCGCTACTTCAGCTCACGCTTTGAATTTTCCCATCCAGGGAGCTCGATCCCAGGGAATGGGTGGAGCCGGAGTGGCTGAGATTGCCGATGAAAACGCCATGACATGGAACCCGGCCAACCTTAATATTCGACCGACTTCCTTTGATGCGGGCGCCCACGCGTCGTTTCAATTACAGACTACGAAAGACATGCAGAAGGAACTCCAGGACCTGGAAGATTTTGAACAGGACGTGGACAGTCTCGATTCGATTGTAGAAGGAAGCTACAACGATACGGAAGCA
>JBDGPJ010000081.1:0-1845 GCA_042219695.1 bacterium | reverse complement strand
GATTAACGGGAGAATTAAACGACGTTACTAAAGACGGTCAGGGAATTCTTGCAAATGTAACGGCAGGAGTGAACGGCCGTAAAGGTGGATGGGGAATCGTCGCCAATAACTTCACCTCATTTTCCGTGTATTCAACGGTGTCACTCGACCAGGTGCTGATTGGAAATGAAGTTGCCGCTGACTCCACGGCTCGTGAATTCCTATCCGGTGACTCAACTACAACCGACATCTCTAACAGTGATACCCCGGATCAAATAAGTACAAGCACAAGAGATAATATTGCTAATGCCTTTGACAATGCTTTTAATACTGTATCGGGAGTGAACAATCCCCAGGATCTTGGGTTCTCTGGTTCGACCAACTCCCAGGACATGGCAAACAAGGTCTCCCAACGTATTGAAGGTTCGGACGCCTTCCAAAGTGACTCCGTGACGGAAAGCGATATCAACAAAGCAATTGACGTACTTGCGCCAAATGTCGTCGCACTTGGGGCAGACACGGGCTCCAGTTTTGACACCGAGGACCAGAACGCCGTTTCCGAAGGTGTGGCAATCTCGGAAATCGGGTTTAGTTATGCTCATCCCAAGCCACTGGTTGATGTACTTGGAGGACCCCTGTACGGTGGAGTAAACCTGAAGTACATGCGCGGTGACGTTGGATACAAGGAGCAGAATATTTTCGAAGACGTTAATGACGATGATTACAGTGACAACGTTAAAACGACCAACACATTCGGTATTGACGTGGGACTGCTCTACGACCGTATGGAAGACCAGGGATACCGAATTGGACTCGTTGGTAAAAATATTAACGGGCCTGAATTTGACTATCCCTCGGCAGCGGATACCGCGGGCAAAGACGTTTTCGAGGTGGATCCCCAGTTTCGCCTTGGTTTTTCCGGTTATCCAATGAGAGTCCTACCCGTCGAAGGTTGGGGTAAAGACTGGTGGAAGATGTCCGTGGACTACGACATTACGGAAACCGGGACATCACTGCCCAACTACGACAACCAGTACGTGAACATTGGTAATGAATTCAACGTCTACAATCGCCCCTGGTTAAACCTTGCCCTGAGAGCCGGCGCCAAGAAGAACCTATCCGAATCGTCGGAAGGGTCTTCAGTGGAGGACTCGGCCTAAAAATGGCCTACTTCAACGTCGATCTCTCCGGGGTAATTAGTAACAAGCGCGTAAAGGACGACGACGGAAGTGAACGACCAACCGTCGCAGGAGCCGGAGCTAACATATCCTTCCGATTCTAACGGGGATTTAAGAAAGCTATGTAAGTTATAATCGGAGGTATTTCGGTAACCGGAAGGTTATTATCATAGTCGTAACATTAGCTCCGGGGATAACTCGAGTTCGTCAGTAAACAATGCGTCAAATATCGTTCTGCTACCCTTAACTCATTACATGGATCTTTGCTTAGAAGCAACTAACAGTGGACTAGCGTACTCGATTCATTGAATTTTAAACTTGATCATTTGTAGGCTTCAATTGGCCCCGAACAAGCACAGCTGACATCTCCGAAATCTTAAAAAGACGTAAATGTACGTATCATCCTGGAAGCCTTCATTGATGACACATAACGGGCGTTCGTTTCCTTCTCAAACAACATCACTATGCAATTTCAACAATTCAGTTAACAACTTGTGTATTCTTAGCCAAACCCGTTATTTAATTGGACATTTTGATTGGTAAAATTCCTAAACGCATCGTTGTTAGGGAAATTAAGGTGTTACTATGACTGGTAATCCCGAACAGTTGGCTGACCTAAAAATACATTTCCTTGTAATCTCCCTGCTGGTTATGATGTTGGTTCTTACGCCGATTTCACTTTCGGCAG
>JBDGPJ010000080.1:0-2604 GCA_042219695.1 bacterium | reverse complement strand
CAGTTGCTGGATGAACTATCCGTGGAAAAAACATCTACAAACCGTGAAGCAGTATCAAAAACCATTGTTAATAACCGGCTTCGCCCCAACCAGGACGTTTTAAATAAAATCCAAGAGGCGTTTAAAGAGGTCCGGGAGAGACAGGATCGCCCGTCGCTCCAAAATCGTGACGCGGCCTCAAAACGGGTACAAACCCCGGAGCGAAATTGGAGTCAGGAAGTCGTCAAGAAAGCTCAAAATGTCGTTGAGGAATTTCGTGAGAACGGTTCGGCCAGCATGAAATTTCAAAAGAACTTAAACTCATTGCTACAGGAGCTCAATCTTTCCGAGCGAGACGCGGAACGTAACAATGCCCTGCGCATACTTCGGAAAAACCCGGATATCAAGCCCGATAAGTTTCTTGAAAAGTTGGTTCATCCCAAGACGAATCAGCCGGATACCAAACCCGTCAACAACGACCGGTTGCTCGAACTTATTGACAAGATCAAAAATCAGCTGAGTAATCAAACTCGTTCGGATTCGTCCAGGAGTGTTCAGCACCTATCCGACATGGACGCGGAGCAAATGAAGACATTCCTGAAGGATATTGGTGTGGAGCCCGACAAGAAGAACATGAAAATTTTAAAAAATTTGGTTAAGAACGACCTGGTTTCGGATATTAAATCCCTTAAAAAATTGTTTGATCATCGTTCCATGGTAATGAACGAGTCCGGGGAAGTAGACACGGAGAAAATCAAGAAACTAAATTTTATGATTCAGAACGACGTGCCGTTAAACAAGCAGTTATTCGAGGATTTAAAGGGGTTACCCAAACTGAAATCGATGGAGTCATTATGGACCGGGCAAAGTTCGTTGTCTTCGGTGGATCCGTCACAAACCGAACAACTGGCCAAGAGTTTACAGAAGATGATCCGTGAAATGGGGATGGATTTAGAACGGATGATTGAATCAAATCCCGAACAGGCTCGTGATACCGTGCGATCCCAGGCACATCGTATGATGCTTGGATTAAGTTCACCCGTACAGTCCACGGTAACCGGTGGTGGAGGAGCCGAAGGAGCCTCGATGGGATCGGGGGAGGCCAATCAGGTGTTTAACCAGATTATGAAACACGCCCTGGCTTCCCTTAAAGACGACGGTGCCACCTACCTTTTCTTTCCGTTCAAAGAAGGGGAAGAAACCAAGTTCATGCAGGTCCGTTTCCAGGACGAGAGGGAAGGAGTAGAAGGCGAGGATTACGAGGAGGAAAAATGGTCGGTTACCGTGGATATTGAGTTAAGCCAGATCGGTTCAGTGCGTTTTCAGGCCCGGCGACATTACGATCAGCTAGGAATTCATTTTTACGTTGAACGGGCCGATACTACGCGATTAATTCGTCGTAATCGAAGTCAGTTAAAGGAAACGTTCGAGGAAATGGGGTACAACGTGTCCATACGCGCGGAACACCGGGAGCATCCCACGGGGGACCTTATCGATGAGGGGCTAAAAGTTGCGGGAGACCAGGAGCCCGGTAAGCTCGATTTAACGATTTGAAGGGACGCTTCCGCTATCCCTTGTGAACGTGTTGTCCTTCGTTAAAAACTCATCGAGTGACAGATCCCGGGCAATACTCCCCAGCTGTTGCATTGCCTGTTTTTTGAGCTGGCGGACACGTTCCTTGGATAAATCAAGGTGCTCGCCAATCGTCCGCAGAGTGCGGGGGTTCTGATCATCCAATCCAAACCTCATGCGGATGATCTGTTGTTTTCTCCAACCAAGTTCATTGAGTGCTTCCTCGATTCGGGCGGACATTTGATTGTCATCCACGTCACGTTCGAATCCCATTGAATTTGGGTCGTTTAATGAATCCATGAGGGTAGGGGTATCCTCATTTTCATCGCCGGATTGTTCGAGCGATAAGGGCTGATCATTGGCCAGAAGAACCTGTTCGACATCCTCCTGGTCCCAGTTTAGATATTCAGCCAGCTCCTCCATACTGGGCTCTCGGTCGTGTTCCTGTCGAAGGTGATCCAGCGCCTGAAAGACCTTGGACATTTTTTCACGCAGGTGTACCGGGATACGGATGGTGCCCTTTTTGTTATGAAGAGCCCTTTGCATGGCCTGGCGAATCCACCAGGTTGCGTAGGTGGAAAACTTGTATCCCTTCTGGTAGTCAAATTTTTCAATGGCCTTCCGCAAACCGAGATTACCTTCCTGGATCAGATCCATGTAGGGGAGTCCTCGGTCCTTGTATTCATTTACCTGGCTAATAACGAGGCGAAGGTTGTGGGCCGTGACCCGGTTTTTATAGTGATTCTGGTAGTGTCGGGTAAATTCCAGGGCTTGAATTAAGATATCCACGCAGGGCTCCTCGAAACCCGTGTCGGCCCCTTCGTCAAGGATGCCCGACGTCCATTCGTCCAAAAGGTTGGGATCCAGGTCAATTTCATCAAACATCTCCAGTATTTCACAGCGGAGTGTCATTGTTGGTTTGCAGGAATCCGATTCGACCTGGTCCTCCAGTTCGGAAGCCCGATCCGCCAAATCGGAAAGGTGCTGGCGGATCTCTTCTTCACGCTCGTTACTTATCGACTCGTCCTGACTGATATCGAGGATATTTTTAAT
>JBDGPJ010000008.1:7498-8434 GCA_042219695.1 bacterium | reverse complement strand
CCCTGAGATGTCGACGAATATTTCGGGTTCGAAGTCGGTTGATGATTTTCCGAAGAAATAGACGTTGGAGGGATCATGTGGAGACTGCTCCACGTCGACCCCGGGTAGTGATGCCATGTAGTAGGCGTTTTTTACCATTTTATAAGTGGACTCGTGGTCGGGGTGGGGATCCGACTCCGAGTGTGTCAGGATTACTTCCGGTTGGTGATATCTAATTTCACGGACCAGATCCAATCGTATTCCCATTTTAGGTTCCAGCCGGCCGTCCCGGAGTCCCATGAAAGACACCGAGCACCCCAGTGCGTCGCCGGCGCCCTTCGCTTCCCGCCGACGCCGTTCACGGGTTTCCTCGGCCGAGGCTGATTCAAGTCGACCCAGCTCCCCGTCGGTCAGGTAGAGGATATGTACTTCATCCCCACGTTCGGCGTGTTTCGCCAGTGTACCGCCACAAAAGATTGAGCCGTCGTCCGGGTGAGCTACGATCACAAGAATATCCATACATAGAAGTCCCTTGGCATTGTATTCACGGCAAATTTCGCTTAAGGATATCGCATCATAGATACAAGGGATAGACTATAGATCGATCCAACAAAGATTTTAACGGAAAGATAATTTCTGGGGGTTTGAAGTTATTACAAGGAGACTGAAGAGTTGTACAGAGTTCATTGTCGGAAGGTAATGAGAGCGGTTTATTTATTTTGACGTAGATTTTCGTAATACTTGATAGCTTTCCTAAAATCATTGGTACTGGTTCAGACCCTCGTTATCCTGTTTTGAATCCCAAAAAACTAAGGAAGGTGAGATCACGTTGGCTTCGTTTACCGAACGTCTACGGGAGGAAGTGGAAAAAAACTGGCAACAACAGATAGAACACCCGTTTGTTTCGGGTATCGGGGATGGGAATTTGGACGTCGATACGTTTACCAACTGGATTCG
>JBDGPJ010000008.1:0-7488 GCA_042219695.1 bacterium | reverse complement strand
AAGGATTTTGCCCGGATTTTTGCTTGGGCCACCACGAAGGCTCCCACTCTTGAGCAGATGAGCTGGTATACTACGGTGCAGGATTTGACGTTAAACACCGAGATGGACCTGCATCGTGAGTACGCGGACCAGTTTGGTATAACCGAGGAGCAACTTGAGAATACAAAAAAATGGCCGACCACCCAGGCGTACACGGATTTCTTGCTACGCACGGCCGGGGAGGGGAGTCTAACTGAGCTTGTTGCGGTTCTATTGCCCTGCTCCTGGGGATACGCCTGGATCGGTCAGCAGTTGCACGATCGGGGAGTTCCCGACGAACAACGTTACGCCGAGTGGATTCAAACCTATTCTTCGGATGAATTTCACGAGGCAACCGAATGGTTAAAAGGAGAAATGAATCATTTGGCTCGGGGACGCACGGATTCGGAACGAAACCGGCTTGTTGATTTGTTTATGCGTTCCAGTGAATACGAGTTACGATTCTGGGAAATGTGTTATCGTGGGGAAGAACCGTTTATTGAATAGATTTATTGTTCGAGGTGATTGAAATGGCATTTTCCACTCGGCTTATCGAGGACCATAACGAACTGTGGAATCGTATGCTCTCCCATCCATTTTTGCAGGACATTGAACAGGGAACACTGGCCGACGAAACCTTCGAGCAATGGCTCAAACAGGATTATGAGTTCGTGCGCGCGGCTTTACCCTTTGTCTCCGCCATTAAACCGAAGGCGCCGGACGACCACGTTCGGACGTTCTCCGAGGCCGAAGTCGCACTCCACGAGGAACTGGACTTATTCGAGGAACGTGCCGAGGCGCTGGGAGTCGACGTGTCCGACGTTTCACGGAACTTAACGACTCAGTCCTACGTGCAACACTTACTTGCCACGGCCTACCGGGAGGACTACCCGGTGGCGCTGACCGTGTACTGGACGGCCGAAAAGGCTTACCACGAGTCCTGGAAACAGGTTCGTCCCGGTATCGACGAGGATCATCCCTGGCATCCATTTGTTGAAAACTGGGCGGGCGAACCGTTCGCCGAATTCGTATCCGGGCTGGAAACGTTTCTAAACCAGGAAGCCGATAAAGCGTCCGGGGTTCAGTTGGATCGCATGGAAAAACAATTTGTATGGACGGTTCGCTACGAAATTGCATTCTGGGACATGGCCTATGGACGTACCGGGGAGGAATGGATTAAGAACTGAACCGTTAAGGAACTTTGCCCGGTGAGTTTCTGCTTGCTTACGATACTGTATGATTTCTTGAGACGTTATTCACGGACCTGTTTTTCCCCCGAATCGAATACTACTCCTCGGAGCGAACATGATGTTCGCTAGAATGAGTGTTTCAAAGTGATTCGAGCTTCCGGCGTATTACCAATAGAACGAGGAACGGTAAAGCGCCAACATTTTTTATAGAAAGTTTAATAGTAACATCGGGAATTATTTCTTCATCCCGTATAAACAAACTCCACCTCGTTGTTTGTTGGGTCAAGTGAGTTTCTTTATAACCAACATTTCACTATGTCGGTTGAATCATGCCCTCTCTCCCATTCGGTCTTTAGCCTGTTCATTTTCCGAATCTTCATAATCGGTTCGCTTTGCCCGTTTATCGCTCCAACGGGTTCCTATTCTGGTAGATCCCCGACCTCGCTATATCAGGCCTCCAAACCTCCCGGTTTGCCCGTCATTTATCAAACATGTAATGTTAAGGTGAACGAGGCACTGAAAAGTGGAATCAATCCATTCCACACCAATATTTACAGGGAGGCAATTTTCATGGGTAATTTGGACGATGTTCAGGTAGGAGTTCTGCTGGAGGAATCCTTCGAGGACCTCGAATTTCACGTGCCCCGAATGCGTTTGATTGAGGAAGGGGCCGACGTCATGGTCCTCGACACCGGACGAAAGGAACAATACGAGGGGAAGCACGGTTTAACGGCCACCCCGGATATTGAGGCAAAAAACTGCACTCATTCCGGAATTGATGCCGTAGTGATTCCCGGTGGATGGGCTCCGGATAAACTACGTCGTGACGAGGGAGTACTCGAACTGGTTCGTCATTGTTACAAAACGGACGGCAAGATTATTGGAAGTATCTGTCACGCGGGTTGGGTCCCCGTATCGGCCGGTATTATTGACGGACACAGGGTAACCGGCTCCACCGGTATCAAGGACGACGTTGAAAACGCTGGAGGTACCTGGGTGGACGAACCCGCAATCCGGGACGGATCTTTCGTGTTTGGCCGTGTGGTAAAGGACATTCCGAATTTTTGCCGTGAAATCGTCAACACGTTACAATCCGAACTAACCTCATCCAACTGATTACATACTTTAATCTGGCTAATTTTACAATGGGAACGACTTCCAGTGTTTATTTCCACGAACGGGGAATAAGACGTTGAAAAAACACAAACAACTTATTTCCAACTTACCTTCACCCAGTGTTTTCAATCACGAGGTGGAGAATATCCAGACAAAAGAAACCCATATATCCTGGATTATCCTAACCGGCCCCTACGCGTATAAAATCAAAAAACCGGTTGATTTGGATTTTCTGGATTTCAGTACTCTGGAGAAAAGAAAATATTACTGCGAGGAGGAACTCCGACTCAATCGTCGCACCGCTCCGGATCTGTACCTCGGGGTCCTGCCTATCACGGGTTCCTACGATGAACCCGTACTCAACGGTTCTGGGAAGCCGATCGAGTGGTGTGTGAAAATGAAACAGTTCCCCGACTCCCAATACCTACCCCGTCAGTTGGAAGACGGAAACGTAAGCCGCCGTCAGATCAAACAACTGGCCCGCTACGTGGCACGTTTCCATGAACAATTGGAACCGGCCGACCCTGATACTTCTCATGGGAATCCCACAACAATCCGGCAAGCCACGACCCAGAACTTCGATCAGATTCTCCCTCTACTCGAAGAAAACCGGATCCAGGATCGGGTAAATAAACTCCGGGGATGGAGTGATTCCCATTTTGAAGATGAATATGGTTGGTTCGAACGTCGTAAACGACAGGGCTACATACGTGAATGTCACGGGGATATGCATCTACGAAACATGTTCGTCGACGATGGACAAATAAAATTATTTGATTGTATTGAATTCAATGAAGACCTGCGTTGGATCGACGTAATAAACGACGTAGCCTGTCTCCTCGTGGATCTTGATATCCATAATTATTCCGAATTGGCCCATCGGTTTCTAAACACTTACCTCAATTGGAGCGCCGACTACGAAGGCGTGGCAGTTCTACGTTTCTACCGGGTGTACCGTGCCATGGTTCGGGCGAAAGTCGCCCTCATGGATCATTCGGGGGAGGATATCCCCCGTAAATTTCTCCAGTACCTGGAATCGGCCGAAAATACTATAAGCAAACGCCAGCCTTTTCTCGCCATTACCCGAGGTCCTTCCGCCAGCGGAAAATCCACGGGAGTTGAAAAACTTATGGGGGTTCTTGATTTTATTCGACTTCAAACGGATGTCATTCGTAAGCAAATCCACGGCCTGGAACCTGATGAAGAAAGTAACTCCGGTTTAAACCAGGACATGTACACTGAGGAAGCAAACCGCCAAACTTACGAAACAATGGCGGAAAACGCCCGGCTCCTTCTCCAGGCAGGATATCCGGTCATTGCCGACGGAGCTTTTTTGGATCACAACAAACGGCATGATTTTTACGAACTGTCAAAAACATTAAACGTACCATTTCGGATTCTAAATTTCACGGCGCCGGAAAAGACTCTCAAGCAACGTGTGGAAAATCGTGATCACAGCGAAAATCCCAGTGAAGCTGGAATCGAAGTGCTTGAATATCAGCTGTCCCATCGTGACCCTTTAACAGAACAGGAAGAGCATCAGGCTTTAACGATCGATACAACAGAAGAAATCGATAACGAGCGAATTCTTTCCTTCTTGCAGTGAACAAACCTTCGAATCATCGAGAACTCCTTAATAAGCTTCAGGCTTCGCTATCCCATTGAAAGCTCGTTTTCGTATCCTCGCCACCTGCTGTCACTATATTTCGCTATGAAGATTGTAGTAATTTCCGATACGCACGGTCTTCATTCACAACTCAACGTTCCGCAAGGAGATGTGTTGATCCACGCCGGGGACGTTTGCCGGGATCCCTCCCAGCTAACATCGTTCCTTAACTGGTTCGAAAATCAGGCCCAGGATCGGAAAATCCTGGTTCCGGGAAATCACGATTTTCCCCTGCACTACCAAAATGAACGTTACAGGGAACAATGCAAGCAACGGGGAATCGATATGCTTATCGATGATACGACGGCTATTCAAGATGTAACCGTACACGGAACTCCCTGGACACCAACGTTTGGTCAGTGGGTATATCAAAAAGACGATTCGAAACTGGATAAATACTTTCGCCAAATACCACAAAACACGGATCTACTTGTCTCACATGGTCCCCCAAAGGACATCCTGGATCAAACTACTGACGGACGGCGGGTCGGCTCCAGGTCTTTACGTTCAACCGTCGAAAACGTTTCACCACAATACCACGTGTTTGGTCACATTCACGAAGCCCGGGGAAAAACAACTCAAGAAGGAACTACATTTATAAACGCCTCCTGTTTCCCCTACCCCTCCAACAACCCAACCGATAACACGCTTTATAAACCGTTTTCACTATCCATTTCCTGATTGTATCTTGAAGTTCAATTCAATTTCCTGATTAAACTGAATTCTCTAAATTTTGATTCCCGAAACCTGACACCCGTTCCCTCGTATAATTTTGTTCGTACGTTAAAACCTCCTAGATTTCAAACTCTCAGCCTGTTCGAAGATGAATTCTCATAAAAATGTTGTTAGCGATATTAAGATCACGTATAAGAGTATATCAAGTCACGTGATTCCGGCTCTATTGAATTCAACAACCCCGGTGACCTCATTTACCTGTACTTGGAAGCTGTTAATCTGAAACCTAAGGTTTGTTTGCCCCGATTTTAGATGAATAAGTTTCTTCGTTCAGTCGAATTTTGTAGTTTACATTTAATGCTCGGGGCAAATAGACGCCATGAGAGTCAAATCAATCTTCCGATCAGCCATTTTCCCGCTCATTGGTATAGTTCTTTTTCTTGTTTTACCGGTGACCTCATTAGCCATGCCGGCACCCGCTCAGCCGTTTCCCGTGGAAGAACTCGTTGAAACGTTTCGTTCCAAACTGTCGAAATACCCGGATAGTGCTCCGGCCCATTACAACCTGGGGCGCACACACTACTTCGCTTATGCGCTTCGAAGTGACACGATACACGCCTACGATCATGGCTCGTTACCCAGCGTACACGGAACTCAGTACCCTCCCTCAAACCACCTCCCGCAGTTGCGGATGACACGAGAAAATTCCGATACCTTACCCGACCAAGTCTTGCTGGAACATTTGAGGAAGGGAGTTAAACACCAGTATCAAGCCGTAAAACTGGATCCAAAAGCTGCTTATCACGTCGGGCTGGCCAGCGTACTCGAAGAGGGAAGTCGACAGGCCAATCAAATTGATACCCGGTTGCTTCCGGGATCTCTCGAAGCAGTTACTATTCCCGATTCCGTAAAAAAGAAATCATCACCGGAGTACTGGCTTGTACTCGCCGCGGAGCATTACTGGAAGGCTTTCCACAAAACCATCGATCAGGATCGACGACGCCCCTACCAGCCAGCCCTCGGACTGAATACGTTGATAAGCCACGAAGCGGCGAAGGGATTCTTGAGAGTTGCCGGAAAACTGGATATGGAAAATCGCTGGGCCAAGCTCGTCCGGGAGGTAAAGCAAGGGGAAAAGGATCTGAAGCAACTCTCGCGTGAGGTTGTCACACCAATTATTTTTTCACTTCAACCCGGCAATAGTTTGAAGGAGCTTATCGATTCAAACGTTACTGTCCGTTTCGATCTCGATGGTATCGGTCGGTCCCAACGCTGGCAGTGGGTCGAACCCCGTACCGGAATCCTGGTATGGGATCCGAAACGGTCCGGTAAAATCACCAGCGGTCGACAATTGTTTGGAAATGTCACCTGGTGGTTCTTCTGGGAGAACGGGTATGAACCTCTTGCCGTGCTCGACGTCGATGACAACGGTTGGCTCAAGAAACAAGAGTTGAATCGTCTCTCCGTGTGGTTCGATCGAAATCAAGACGGTAAAACTCAAGCCGGTGAAGTTTCTCCGGTTAAAACGGTGGGCATTAAAGCAATTTCAGTACAACCGACCGGTAAATTCAATGGCGTGCTAACCGCTAAGCCAGGTATTAAACTCCAGAACGGTCAAACCCTACCAACCTGGGACTGGAAAGCTACTTTATTAGGAAGGTAGCTTCATAAAATTAGCCCCGGTAAATTCAGGAATTACTCACAAAATACAAACATGACGAACAGGAACTTGGTTCAAAATTCGCAATTCTTACCCTCCATCACCGATTAAAAACCGAATAAATTTGAAACAAAATTGGCTTCAACGACGGAGTTGGCCGTCCTCCGTTTCGAGATGGTTCTTCAAATTAACCAGTCCTTTCAACCGGCTGGCTAGGTCTTTACCGGACGTTTCGTTTTTGATTTCTTGAAGGCTCCCTTTAAGTTCGATCGTATCCTCCTGTACCCGAAGTTGTTGGAAGGGAGTTAAAACGTGTTTCGTACCATGCATGTAGAATAATAATCCTCGACTGGTAGCTCGTGTTCGTGCTCCGGGATCCGTGAGTCCAAAGACTCTGTAGATAGCTCCCTGAACGTTTTCATTACGAAGAACTTCAACACTGGAGTCCCTCGATTCCACAGCTTCCGGACTGAAAATTTCGAAGAACTCACCGGAGGGGGTCCGTTGATTCGTATTTACTACGGATCCCGCTAAATATTCCCCAACGGTAATCCCGGTTAGCTCAAAACTACCAGAATATTTCCCCGGAATTTTAAAAAAACCAAATCCTCCTCGACGGTGATATTTTTCCCGGTAATATATTTCAGTGCCGTTTAAAGTCCCGAATAACCGTTTTTCCTCGGATGTAATTTCTTCCGGTAACAGGGTGACGTCAAGTCCATCCACGTCTCCATTTGCAAGAGTTCGAAATGGAGTTTTTTGTTCGCGAGAAGCGTCACCGGCAGCAGCCAAAATAATCAAGAAAAGTAGCACGAATAAAGAACCGGATCCGGCTCCGAGAAAAACATAAAATTGATCGTACATGAGACTCCACACAAATCCCATGAAAAACAAAACATAGAGGATCCCAAGAATTCTTTTCACGGAAGTGTATTCCGAATTCTGACCAAATCCTATAGCCACACCAATGAGGAAAAAGACAAACAAAACCAGTACAAGAACAGCCTTAAGCAAGTTCCGTCACCCGATTCGAATTAATCAAGACTCCGAAGTACTCGGTTTTACGCATTTTACTAAACCAGCACCTGTGAATAATTTATTAACTAAATTTTTGCGGTTTTAATGTTTTGTTCGTTTTACACAAATAACAATGGACAACAAGC
>JBDGPJ010000079.1:1179-1505 GCA_042219695.1 bacterium | reverse complement strand
CGTCGTTTCCGACGCTGGGGGCGATGGGCGGAAGACCTGGACGATTCCTTGTTTTTGGTGGGCGGATGTGTGCGGGATTTATTAATGGACGTACCAACTCGTGATTTTGATTTCGTAGTGGAAGAAGACGGGATTCGATTTGCTCGTAAAATCATTGAGGAAGAAGGGGGACATATGTCCTCCCACGATAAATTCAAAACGGCCGTTATAACCCTGCCTGACGGGGAAAAGGTGGACGTGGCGACGGCTCGAACCGAGTACTACACTCACCCGGCCGCCCTGCCCGAAGTAGAAGTCGAACATACCTCCGTGGCTCAGGATCTGAG
>JBDGPJ010000079.1:0-1169 GCA_042219695.1 bacterium | reverse complement strand
TGAGACGACGCGATTTTTCGATCAATGCCATGGCGATCAATTTGAACCCTAATTCATTTGGTAATTTACTTGATTTGTACGGAGGACGCCGGGATATTGAACATGGTTTGATTCGAATTTTGTACTCCAT
Source organism: bacterium (assembly GCA_042219695.1). Lineage (GTDB taxonomy): Bacteria > T1Sed10-126 > T1Sed10-126 > T1Sed10-126 > JBDGPJ01 > JBDGPJ01. The sequence goes on along the minus strand of JBDGPJ010000079.1, from coordinate 1,039 downwards.
GAGTTTTCTGGACGATCCAACGCGAATATTTCGGGCCGTTCGTTTTGCTTCGCGGTTCCAGTTTGATATTGAACAGCGGACGTTGTTTCAATTCAACCAGGCTCTGGAAGGAGACCCGTTTGAACCCGTTAGCGGAGATCGCCTACGTGAAGAACTGGATTTAATTTTTGAGGAAAATCAGCCCTGGAGCGTTGTATCGTCATTATTTGACCGTAATGTACTATCGACTTTGCACGAAGATTTTGAGCAAACTGAATCGATGGAGGAATGGTTCAGTTCCGCCCGCGATGTTTTGGCTGAATTTCCTTCCGCGCGGTCCCACCCCGTTTATTACGGGCTTTTGTTTCATCCGATACCGGAGGATACGCAAATGTTTCTTGGCCGGCGGTTGGCTTTTAATCGCGAGCGGATGGAAGTGTTGCGTAAAAACAGGGCGTTTTCCGAAATACGGGATCAATTACGGGAAGCTGAGGAGCATTCCAAAATTTATCAGCTTCTGGAGGACATAGGCCAGCGGGAAGTTTTACTTATTCGAATGATCACGGAACCGGTTTCCATTTCACGTAAGATTGAGCTTTACCTCGATGACCTGGTTAAAGTGGAGCCGATTATTGATGGAAAGGATCTTCAGGAATGGGGAGTTGAACCGGGCCCTTACATGGGAGACGTCCTCGATGAGTTGTTCTACGCTCAGATTGACGGTACCCATACGAGCCGGGAGGAACTCAAGAAGTACTTCGAGGAAAACGTTAGTGGGAATGTTGAATAAGTCGGAATATTGTAACTCCGCCAGTAACAATTCTTCATTCTCCTGAACGATTGGGATTAAAAGTTTTGGTGGTAAATGTTGGGTTTATAGAGGGTAGCGAAATTCAAAACTTGAAATTGCTTCAAAAACATTCGATTCTATAAAAGAGACAAAAAGGGTGTACGAAGCACCCGTATCAGGTTACAATGGCAGTCAGAATTATATTTCACTGTGGTTTGGGTGATTGGAGTGGGACTTGGATATCAGGTTTATTGTGACACTACGTACAAG
>JBDGPJ010000078.1:0-4440 GCA_042219695.1 bacterium | reverse complement strand
TGGAGTCGATTGAAAATTTACCCGGTGAAATGAGTATTGTCAGCATCTCCCATGCCCTGCCCAGTGTTCAGTTCGCCGACCGTATCCTCGTCCTCAATCAACGTACAATCGAGTCCGAGGGCACGCACGACCAATTAATGGAGGAGTCCCCCACCTACCAGGATCTCTACAATCTCCAGGTGGACGAATTTGACTCCGCTTTTACTTCCTGAACGTTCAAGGTTATGACCGTAAAACAGGGAAACCAGGCCACGACAAGTATTGAGATGTACAAGGGGCAGAAAGCCGTTATTAAACAGGTAAAACATGAATCAATACCAATAATCCGGAACCTCGAATTCTGGATGTTAAACCGGGAGGCTCGTTTTCTGAAACGCCTGGACGATGTACCGCAGGTTCCCGGGTTCCTGGGTTATCCCGACGCCTACTCCTTTGCCATGGAATTTCGGGAAGGAAAAACCCTCCGTGAGGTGGAACCCGAAACTCTCCCCGCCTCTTTTTATCGTGAGATCGAACGCACCGTGGAGGAACTCCACCAACGTAATGTGGTTCACTCCGATTTGAAAAAACGGGAAAATATTATGGTAACCCCCGAGCAAAAGCCGGTGCTAATCGATTTTGGGGCCGGGTTTGAGAAGAAATCCTGGTACCGTCCCTTCAACAACTTCCTGTTCGAACAGTTTCGTGAAATTGACTGCAATGCTGTTTCTAAATTAAAGAGCAGGTTCTGCCCGGATATTCTCACCGAGGAAGACGAACACCGTCTCAGTCAACCGAACCTGTTCGAGAAAATCAGTCGCTGGGGACGCAAGTGGATACTGTTTCGCTAATCGGTATTCAGTGATCAGTGTTCAGTATTCTGTAAGCAGCTATCAGCGGTCCCCAATTAGCAGTTAGCTATCTGCAATCAGCCCGTTCATTTCCTGGACCCGAGTTGTGAGTGCGTAAAACCAGTGGATAGTGGGGGCATTTGTGAAATCTGCGCAATCCGTGGTCCTCTCCGGGTTTCCGTGTCTGAAAACAGGGCCTTAATCCGTGGAAATCAAATTCATTAACCGATCAAAAACCTCGCCGGGTTCAATCTGATTCAGGCATTTGTAACGGTCCTCGGACAGCGGACATTCCTCCTCGAAGCAGGGACTACACTCGACTCCTTTGTAGATGACATCGGTATGTTGACCAACCGGAGAAGTTAAGGATGGATCGGTTGAGCCGAATATTCCCACCACGGGCGTTCCCATTCCGGCCGACAGATGCATGATACCGGAGTCGTTTGCCACCGTTGCCTGACTTTTTGACAATAGATTCATACATTCACGTAGAGTGGTTTGCCCGACCAGGTTCAAAAGCCGGTCGTTATCCAGGTTTTCGAACACATCTTGAGCTATTGTTTCCTCCTCACTTACTCCCAGTCCCAGCACGTTGAAGTCAGTTTCGGAAAGAAGTTTTTGGAGTAGTTGGTTGAAATGTTCCGCAGGCCATCTCTTGGCGGGGCCGTAAGCTGATCCCGGGTGCACAGTAATGTAATCCCTTTCCAGAAATTTATCCGGACAGTCGGATGGTATGGCGTCGGGAGCCTGAAGTTTGGGATCGGGTAATGATTGAGGAGTATCAATAAAGGGAAGTAGATCAAAATAAAGCCGGCTATGGTGTGTTGAACGATCGCGATTTCCGAGTTTCTTACGGTCCGTTAAAAATAATGACCGAAATTCAGTGGAAAATCCAAAGCGCCGTGGTATTCCGGCCTTCCAGGACTGGTAAGCGGTTCGGAACGATTTGGGAATAACAATTGAAGCCGAGTACTGGTTTTTTTCGATTGGTTCCGGAAGAGACCATACTTTTCCATCCCGGATCGTCCATACTCGATCAACACAGGGGGAGGCGCTATAGACGTCGGTGAGAGGTTCTCGAGTGACAACGTCGATGCGACTGTCAGGTAGCTCTTCACTGAGGATTTGAATAAAGGGAAGCGACATGACCGTATCCCCCAGCCAGTTGGGAGCACGGATTAAAATTTTCTCCAGGTTAATGGGTTTGATTGGTTCTTTTTGGATCCAGTACATCAGGTCACTCATTGTGTTTTTGGTCCACATGAAGGGGCGAAGTACGTGAAACATTCCCGCCGAGAATCCCCCCTCAATACGATTGCGATAAGCACTAATAAATGTATCCCGATCCCATTGGTGCAGGCCATTTTTGGATAATGAACGTAAGAAACGGTGCAAACGGAACTCTCGTGTTGGTGATTCGGGTTTGCGGAATTGAACGGGATCAAAATCAACGATAAAGACGTCTTCGCTGGATCCGACCATAAGGTTGTCTATTTGAAAATCACCGTGGTCAATTCCCGAGGCGTGTAACTCAGCAAGTAATTGTCCCGTTTTGGCGGCCCAGCTGGAGTTCGTTTCGTCCCGAAGTAGACGGCTCAACGGTGTGGAGTTGATTTTTCTCGACACGTAAAATCCAAGCGTTCCCTCAATGTTTTTTTGGTAGATAACACCTTCGGGTTCGGGGGTGTTAATTCCCGATTCTTTAGCCTGTAAAGTAGCGAGTAATTCCTTGAGAAACCGAAACTCGGAATCGTAGGTGACGTTGCCGGTTTCCGAGAGTAAACCTCCGTGATGGTATTGTTTAACAAACCATTCTCGCGATCCGTCGGAGGACGGAATCGTGGTATGGGATTGACCGCGTCCCTGGATCAGCTCGGTACCTTGCTGAAGGCGATGAATGTTTTGGTACAAGTGTTGATGATGTGACTGTGCAACGACTCCCCACCCGTCATCATACTGCTTGCCTGTAAAGCCGTATTCATTCAAACGTTGTAATATGGATTCCGTATTCATGTTGTTATGAACGTTTTTGAGGGATGTAGGAACTGATTTACAGCCATACGTACAAACAGTAGCACCAGAAGAGGAGTACGGCTCCCTCGTTAAGATAGTCTTTGTTATCCACGAAATACTGGTGAATACTCCAGCCACTGAGTGTTTTGTAGGGGGTAAGACGCGGAAGGAACAGGGGAACTTCTTGACGGTATTGCTCAAACTCCTCGCCAAACAGGTCCTGCAATTTCCGCGTTTCCTTGCGAACGGTAAATGGATAGATCGATACAAAGTAAACTGTGATTACGAGGTAGCTCCACCAGTGTCCATTCAGCAGGCAAAAACCATATCCGATCAGGAAATTTCCTACGTACAGCGGATTACGACAGAGGGAATAAGGACCTTCGGCAGCCAGGGATTCGTCCTTTTTTACAATACCGGAAGCCCACGCCCGGACAATCACGCCGAGAAAAATTGCCACGGTGCCTATTTCGAAGAACGGGGAACGAGGAAGCGCCGTCAGTGAAAATATAATCACCAGTACGTACGCCAGGTGTACTCGCAGGCGCCACGGTTCCTTAATATATTTTGTTTTATCTCGCAAAAAATCTTTCATCGTCAAAAACCTCAATCTTTTACGACAGTTGACCGGTAGAAGTTATTTGCATGGCTTAACGGAGGAGTATTTTACAAGAACAATGTCCGGTAAGATAAAAAGTCACCAGACATCGCCATCTCTTCATGCCAATTTACCAACTTACCAGTTTGTTATAAGAGCTAATGGAATTAACTGAGTGAACATCGAAACCTTTTTGAATTGGCGACGGTAATTCAAGCGATTTGTTAATCGACAGAATGATTTTCAAGGCTCCACTTAATTTGAACACTATACAGGAATTCACCCCCGATTGATGGAGTCCATAATACACGCAGTAATTTTTCAATTCTCGTTTCATTTCACTCAAACTCTTAACCGTATATTGAACTGTTCACGAAACAAAGACATTTTTTGGAATTCCCACGTTGAATCAAGCCGGAAATCGTGAGAGACTCCAGCTTCAGAAGGGAGATTACTATGTCAGAACAACTTTTTGTACTGGACGGACACAACTTAATTTACCGTGCTTACCACGCCATGTCCCAGGCCGATCTCCGTGATTCCTCCGGCCAACCAACCGGTGCTGTTTTTGGTTTGCTTCGTATGTTGCTCGCTATGCTGGAGGAATACCAGCCGGATTACATGGTTGCAGCCCTGGATTCCGAGGAACCTACCTTTCGCCACGAGTTTTACGAGGAATACAAAGAGGAACGACCGGAAATGCCGGACGACCTCCGTGCCCAGATCCCCCAAATTCGGAAGCTGTTTGAAGTTCTCAATATTCCCACGCTGATTGAACCTGGCTTCGAATGTGACGACCTTATTGCCACTCTTGTGGAGGAGTACTCCAGTCATTCCTACCTTGAAATCGTTATAGTGAGTAACGACAAGGATAATTTTCAGTTGGTGAACGGGGGAGTACGAATTCTCAAGCAAAAACAGGGCTTGAGTGATGTGGAAATGCTGGATTCGGGGGGCGTGGAAGAAGAACTTGGTGTCCCTCTCCGTCAGGTACCGGAT
>JBDGPJ010000077.1:2429-6176 GCA_042219695.1 bacterium | reverse complement strand
GTTGTCTAATGTTTTTTGGCGGAGCGGACGTAAAATTAAATCCGCAAAAGCTTAGATAATTGAGGATCAGCAAAGAAAAAAATAATTTCGGGAGGAGTGGATGATGTTATTAGTGAATAAGGGATGAAATGTTGTACATAGCGCGTTAACGTGTTCTTACTGATTTACTAAATTGGATCGATGAAGGCAACACTGTTAAGAAGGCTACAATAGCTCGCCAACTTTTTTCGGTGAATTATTAGCAATGGCCCGTTAAAGTTCCGTCTTAAACAATGGGGGATTGTCTTGCAAAGTTCTTCGGGAATTTCTTGTAAACATCCCGAAATATGTGCCGGGATGACCGTTACATTCGTGGAAACAGGTTGGGATTCTGGTAAATATCAGTTTCAATGAGGTTTTCGGAGGAAAATACATGTTTGAAATTTTTCGTGATTTCTTGATATACACGTTCATCCTGGTGTTGTTGTTGACTCTTGTTCTGGTTCCGATGACGTTTCATTTTCAACGTCCACAGCTCCCCGATTCCCAGGTGACACTGAACGAGATTGATAACTACAAACAAGTACTCGACGTTCTTGAAGCCCCAAAGATCCGTCAACCAACAACCGTACATTTACCCCTTCGAGAAGTTTCTTACCTTCTTGAGAATTTTTTGCCGCGTTATCGTAAGTACGGAATACGAGTGGAGGACCTGCACGTGAAACAAACCGGGAACAATGCCCGTGTACGTGTCGTTTTGGATTTCCCGCTCGGATTATGGCTCAAAATTGATATGAGTGGCCGTGCTTCTGTTCGCAACGGCCGGTGGATTGTCCATGCGAATTCCTTAACGGTCGGTAACTTACCGGTTCACTGGGTCTGGCCACCGGAACCTTGGAATTCTCCCTTGCCAACACGCTACGACAGGGGCAATTTACGAATTCATTCCGGTCGGATAAATGGTGACGGAGTTAGGCTGACGATTACCCACGAAGGACTTGGAATAGATATTCCCGGTATACCGAAAATTTCGGCCGACGATCAGAAACTGGATAAATTCAAGAAATGGTTTAAATAGAAATTAGAGGGAGGGGCCTGGATTTCACTTACTCGTGTTAAACTGCAGCGACTCATTATAAACGCAGGAATTCATACCCTTCGGGAGGGCCACCATCCTCGGCAATGAGGGAAGAATACTCGGGATGATTTTCCAGGAAGGTATTCTTGATGTAAGGACAGATCGGTATTACCTGTAAGTTCTGTCGCTGGCAGTACTGGAAAGCGGCTTTGGTCAGGTCTTCGGCAAATCCCTCGTTTCGTCGTGAGGGGGGAACAAACAGTCGATCCAATGATAGGGCCCCACTCTTCCGGGAGTACCAGAGGTAGCCGTACTCATCGTTGAGTTTGATTGAAAAATTTTTCTCCGACGGATTATGTTCGACCGGTTTTGCCATAGTAACCACCTATTTCAGACCCCTGGAGAATGTAAGATACTCATGAATCGCAATGGTATTTATTTCCAACCCGTATCGTTTAGTACTTTTAAGATTAAAACAAACTATATCGTGTTTCACTGAAAATATGATTGACGTTAGCTTTGACATAAAACTGTGCTCGAACGTTCGACTAAAGAATAACTTCCAATTCGAAGCCCATTTTATCGCGAATGCGAATTACTCAACACAGCAGTCACTCAACTGAGCCCTAAAATATTAGGGATTAGTAAGTACCCGGAAACGGAACACCAACCATGTTTGGGGTCCGTATAATTCGAGCAGTCTTATTCAGCCAGGGGAGTGAACAGTATACCACTGACTGGATGAACAGTATGAAGTAACTACCCCGTGTTTTTCAATCCGGCCGCGATTCCGTTAACCGACATGGTGAACGCCTCGATCAGGCCATCGTCGGGGTCTTCCGAATCACGCAGTTGTTGTAACAGGTGGAACTGGGCATAATTTAATGGATCGACGTAAGGGTTCCTTAACATAATCGACCGACGGAGTGCGTAATTATCTTCCAGGATGGTGGATTGATCCGTAATGTTAAGAATTGCGTCCCGGGTTTGATCGTATTCCGATTTAATATCACCAAAAATCCGCTCCGCTAATTCCGAATCGTCCACGAGTTTTTTATAAACTTTGGCTATCATCAGATCCGTTTTGGCCATCCCCATTTGTACGTTGTTGATTAATGAACTGAAAAAGCCCCAGTTTTTGTAAAGATCCTGGAGTTCTTCCCAGCTCGTAAGCCCGGATTCAACTCCCTTGTTCAATGCGTCTCCGAGACCGTACCAGGCGGGGAGGATATGCCGGTTTTGCATCCACGAGAATCCCCACGTTATTGCTCTCAGATCCTCAATTTCCCGGGAATCACTACGGGACTTCGGGCGGGATCCAACCCGTATCCAGTCGAGTTCATTCAGGGGGGTGGATTCCTGGAAATACGTTTTGAATTCATCGTTTTCGTAAATCAATTCACAATACGATTCCAGTGACTGCTGAGCCAGTTCCCCTACCGTCTCCTCGGCGTTCTCGGGTAGATCGTCCTCCGAAAACATGCCCTGGAGCATACCGGACGTCACCTGCTGTAGTTCGCGTTGAGCCAGCTCCTGGTTGAAGTACCGGAAGAAAATTACTTCCCCCTGTTCGGTGATTTTGATTTTTCCGTTGCGAGCCACCTCGGGATTGGCGAGAATGGCCCGGTAGGTGGGACCTCCACCGCGTGCAATTGTACCCCCTCGTCCATGGAACAACTGAAACCGGACATCGTGTTTCTGGCAAATGTTTCCAGCCATCTTCTGGGCCCGGTGCAGTAGCCAGTTGGAGGATAGGATTCCTCCGTCTTTATTGCTGTCACTGTAACCGAGCATGATTTCCTGGAATCGGTCGGTGGTGTCCAGTAGAGAATCGTAGGCTTCCACCGAATAGAGGTTCTCGAGGAATTCATCGATGGCTTCCAGATCCTCCACGGTTTCAATCAACGGAACGAAGTCCAGGTCGGAGTGTATGACTTGATCGCCCTCGATTCTCACGAGGTTCTGTAATCGGGCCAGCCAAACACAACAGAGAAGGTCCGAAGGTTCGTGGGTCATCGATAGGATGTATGATTGTATACAACCCGTGTCGATTTCCTTCTGGGCCCTGGCAATGATATCAAGGGTATCCAGGACGTCCCGTGTTTCCTCCGACAGGGAGGAGAAGTCGACCTGGGGAGCGGGGTCCCGCAATATTTCACGATTGAGCAGTTCAACTTTGTCCGACTCGTCCATGTCATCAAAATTTTGATCGATTCGCCCGCTTTGCTGAAGTATTTCATTAACGGCTCCCACGATTTTTCCCCGGTGGTCCCGGATGTCAAGCTCAGCCGTGTAGAATCCGAATATGTCGACCATCCACATTAAGTCTCGTAATGCCTCTTTCTGGTTCGCCCGGTCGTTTTGTTCCCCCAGGGCCTCGTTCAAAATTTTTAATTCCTCGAGGAACTCCTGGCTGTTTCGGTATCCACGAAAATCATCAGGCGTAGGACTCTCGTCCAGGTTCTCCAGGGTTAGCTCAATCTTGTGATGCATGAAAGAGAGTTTTTTACGGTATCGCTCCGTTTCTTCAAAGGCCTGAAGCTTTTCGGCAAACTCGGGGTAGGTACTTTCGTCCCGGCGTATCGAGTCCTCGAGATCGGCCGTGAAATCCGTCATGACCTGTGAATGGCTCAAATGCTTGATTAGAAATTCGAGTTCATCCCGGTATTGTTCGAGAATCAAGCGTTTTT
>JBDGPJ010000077.1:0-2417 GCA_042219695.1 bacterium | reverse complement strand
CCGGCCCAATTTCCAAAAGTCAGGAAGGTAGGAATTTCGAAGTCGTGATCGGGATAATAGTCTTCGAGGGCGTTGGCCATGCGCCGGTATAAACGGGGTAGTTCACGGAAAATGGTCTGTTCGAAGTAAATTAAGGTATTGTCAACTTCGTCCAGCACCTGGACTCGTTTTTCACGCCGGTCACGGGTTTGCCAGAGGGAGTTAACCGCGGCCCGGATACGTGATTCGGAAACTCTTTCCTCGAAGGGAATTAAGTCATCGTCGTCTAAGTTGCGAAGTTCCTGTGCTATCCAGCGTAATTTGTCGATGATGGTCTTCCGCTTGATTTCAGTGGGATGGGAGGTAAAAACAAGCTGAATATCCAGTTTATTCAGTGCGTCCTGGACCTCCTCGGCCGACGCCCCCTGTTCCTTCAATTGTTTAATCGTCCAGGGAATTGAACGGATTTGTGTACCTTCGCTAATACGTTCGTAGTGGCGTTTTCGTCGGATGCGGTGGTTGTCCTCGGCAAGGTTGATCAACTGGAAGTAGAGTGAAAATGCTTTCAGAATCAAAAACAGCCGATCGGTGTCCTTGTCTTTTATGAAATTCTTGAGTTTTTGTTCCTCCTCCGGGTCGAATGATTCACGGAGGCTAATTGTTTTCTTACGAATCCACTCGACGTCCTCAAAAACATCCTCCCCGGCCAGGTCCTTTATAGCCTCCCCAAGTGTTTCACCCAGGTAACTCACGTCTTCCTTTAGAGGTATATCTTTTTCATCAAACGTTAAATCGTCAGTTCGTTGCAATGGAATATCACCACAGCTTCAAGGGATAGGATTTCAAAATAGATTTTATATACACGATAGGGAAGGATAAAGCCCGGCTGTAGAACTCGAAAGCCGGAGTAAATAGGTTGTACTTGTGGTTGGAATCGTAGTCAGTTTCCCAAGAATGCTTGGGGGCAATATGTGCAAAAAAAGCTAAGCCCAAATTTTACCTTGAAGACCTTTTCAATTTTCGAGTGCTAACGGATCCGATAAAGGAAAAAATCCACTTGGATAATACCATTTTATATCGCCGCAAATGACGTAGTATAACTTTTTTCTCACCGAGGAAGTCATCTTCGCAGACGAATACCTGGGTATTGTTGCGGAAGCAAGCAGTTAGATGGTCGAATAGGTCATCACTCATACTGACCTGAATTGTTATTGAGTTTGGATTCAATGATAACGCCTGTTGTGGAAATGTTTTATTTTTATCCGGGAGACGTATTTCGACGTCTCGGAAAAACGGAACTTGTTCACGGATTCTTGTTTCGTTAATGGCGAAGTTACTGCTGAATTTCAAAAAATAAACCTCCAATAAATGAGCACTGAAATTAAAATTACTTCTTCAAGGAATTATGAGGGTCTGAAAAAGCAGTAACAACCCAATTAAATGAGGATTTTTTGGACCGGGTTCGTCATCATTCACTAATTTACGTCCTTGCTTTTACGAAATCACTACTCAAAAGGGTTTCTGTTGTATTGTTGTAAAGTCCATATATGGATACACTACGTTCATCATTCGTGGATGGGAGTTTCCAATTATGTTAGATATTTCAACGACGGATTCCGGGGATTACCGGACACTTTCCGCTTCACAAATCAACAAGTTTTATAATTGCTCGCGCATGTGGGCTTACGAATACATTGAGGGTCTGAAGCCTCCACCCACTTACCCCATGAAAAAGGGAACGTATATTCACGCCGTTATTGAGGAATTGAATGATTCGCTTGGTACCATCGATGACCGATCCGTTCAGGATTTACGGGTGGATATCCAGGAGAAGGCCCTTACTATTGCCCGTGACCTCTGGAAGAAGGGAATCCCTGGAGAATTCGAGGAAGAAATGCGGGAGAATCATTCCAAAATTAAGGATCAATTTTTTAACTATATAGAGGCGTTACTTCAGCGTTATCAGGATATTAAGCGGCGAACCGAACTTTCCGCCGAGGATGCCTGGTTTCGAGCTCGTCCCTCCGCTAACGAACTGTCGATCCTGGTAACGAATGAATCCGGGGAATGGTTGTTTCGCGGGGATATTGATTCCGTGTTCGAAAAACACCCTCTGTGGTTCGATCGAACGGCCATTATTGATTATAAAACCGGTAAGAGTCCCTTCGACGACGAATCCCCCATGAGTATTGAATACAGCCGACATCTTGACGTTTATGCCTGGCTGTACTACCAGGCTTTTGGGAGTGTGCCCGAGGTAGCCGGAATTCATTTTCTGGCTGAGCCGCCGTCCAATTCCACGTCTTTTATGTACAAGGAAATCGATCCGGGAACGATCGAGTCCACCCACATGATGCTCAATCGCGTACGGGAGCTGGCGACTTCCGAAGACCTGGAGGATTACAACCGAAATACTCAGTTTAAATGGTGTGAGTTTG
>JBDGPJ010000076.1:16701-18152 GCA_042219695.1 bacterium | reverse complement strand
TTTCGTTGTTGTTCACGGGTCCAGTCCTTCCGATAAATCGGGCCTTGAAGTCGCCAGGACTGCTCGTCGCTGATGAGCGAAATGAAGGTGTCGTACGTCTCGATGTCGTAATCCGGAACGAGTTTTTGAATTAATTCCAAAAGATCACTTCGATCCAGCACCAACCCCTCATGGATCGCCCGTTCAACTCGTTCATCAATGCGGGGGCGCGGGTCGTCCTGTTTGATTTTCCAATCCTCCATCCAGTCGTTGTTCGTAGTGTGAGTGAGATCCTGTCGGACCGGATCCCCGGGATCGGCGAGCCGGTCCCGGGTATTGATATACGATTCCCAGAGACCCAGTGTGGATGCTTCCCAGTTGGGTGGCATAATATTCAGGTCGTTGCCGCTTAACAGTTCCTGTCGGACCGCTACTGCGTGAAGATGAATTCCGTCTCCTTCTTCCTCATGAACGACCCACACAATTTCGTATTGACTTTCCTGCAGACCCGCGAACGCGACCTCCTCAAATTCATCGATGTAGGATTTCAATTGCTCGTCCGTGAAAGTCTCCATAAAACTGAGCGAGAAGTGAGTATAGGTTTGTGATCGTCCGCTCTCATGAAGGTCTTTGATGAGTGAAAAGGTACGATGGGGATCCCCTCTTAGGACACGGGGTTTCCTGGGTCGATCACGTTGTTCAAGAAGATAGGGGAAAAGTTCCGTGGCGGGTCCACCGCCCCCGCCGCCTGATAGGTTCATGAATAGGAGTCCTTCAGTGTTTGTAGTTGTCGCTCGATATGAATTAATACGCTCAAGATGTCAGCGGAGTGTTTATTGGGGTCGTGCTGGTTGCATGCCCTGGCAATCTGGTTGAGGTTGTTGCCGATCCAGGCGATCTTTCGAGACAGGGTCCGAAGTGCTTCAGATTGGGTATCGGATTGCGGAGGATGGACGTCGGTGGTTTGGATGGACTGGCGAACAAACTCGGACTTCGAGACACCGGCCCTGTCAGCCCGCATCTCAAATTGCTCCAATTCATCAGGGGTGAGACGAAACGCAAAACGTTCACTGCGTCGAGACATGAATCCGAGTGAACCTCCGCATCAAAAGGATATATAAGGGCCCCTCACAGCGTTTCCCGTTGACGAGTGAAGTGTGTGTACAAAATTTGCCGGTTTGTACACACACTGCGTATGCTCGCCGTCAGGACTACTAGCCGGGTATAGTTGTGTGTACAGCTTAAATTCCTTGCCTGTGCACACATGTTTTAACATCAAGTTTGAGTTAGCTGAGAGAGTTTTAATATCAGTTTTCCTTAACCCGGTTTTTTACTCGTTTGATCATACGAGTAATTCTCTGCTGAGAATCTGAGAGTTCGTTTACCAAATCGAGTTCCTTGTTAGGCTGATCCAATTTGGATTGGACTTGGGTCAACTGAGTTTTCAACTTGTTGATTTGCCAGACGAAGTA
>JBDGPJ010000076.1:8554-16620 GCA_042219695.1 bacterium | reverse complement strand
TCGCTCTTGTTAGCTTCCTGTTTTAAATAAGCCTTCTCACCGTTCGAAAGATAGACCTTAAGTGTCTCAGTACGCTTCATGCTAAAACCTCCTTGAGGTTTCAAATGAGTAAATTTCTCTACTATCGAACTTTTTCTAAATTTTGGTTCAATGAGTTACAGGCAGTTAATTAAAAAGAAGAATAAAAAGTCGTTCTTACGGATATTCCATCAGTTATCTTCCTTTGGTCCGGTTGGATGAATTTCCAGATTCGGTTTATTAAAAAACTTCTTATTTCGTTGAATACGCAAGTAATCAAAACCCACATTTTAAGTTGCATCTTTATATCGATTTCGAAGCCGTTCGAGTCTCGTTTCTCGTTCTTCAGCCAACTCAGAATGGTCTGCATCAAAAAGATCACCTGTTTTTTGATAATTTGAAGTGTTATTTTCTTGTTCGATTTCGGTTTTGTTCTCCGGGGTAGAGTGATCGGGAAGGAGTTGACAGATCTTGTTCTGACGAGTTCGGCAAGTCTTAGATTTCCAAGGGAAGCGGTTTCGTTCTCTGGCGGTGTTGTAGTCGATGAACATGATTTTGTGGAGAATTTCCATAATGTCGTGGTAAAGTGATCGGATGGGTTGGCCTGTAAGCTGCTTCAGTTTTTTGATGAATTGGTTTAATTGAGTCCAAAAATACCGGATTCTGGAAGGTTGTTCTTCGTGGTAGTTTCGTTGTTTAATGAATTTTCCAATGACAGCAGTTAATTGGTTGGATTGTATTTTTTCTCGGAATTTGTACATCATCCGGTTCCAGTTAATGGGTTCATAAACCCCCTTGCTGTCTCTGGTATTTTTATCCTTTTTCCTATTGAAAGGATTGTTAAGGAAAGATGTCGCACCTCCCCGATCATGGCCCGGGCAGACCTCTGGCTTATCCCCGGTGAGACCGGGCACGTGGGAGCGTTTTAGCGTGAAATCCCAGCGGATTTTATACTGGTTCGGTTTCCCAGACCGTTCGACTTTAAGAGCGAGAGGTTCTCCGGAGGATCCGGCCGAGGTGATCATGTTTAAAAAACGTTGAATGGTTTTAGGGGAGAGATCGAGATCTTTTGCCCATTGAGAGACATTGATGGTGAGTAGGGGACGCTTCTTACCTTTTGCGAGGCGTTCAATCCGATTCCAAATGAGCTGGAACGACTTGGTCCAGTTGGAGTAAACGTCTGGGCGACGCTGGATTTGATATTCGTCATCTGAGTGCGGGTTCGCATCACTCACAACCTCCGGGTTTGACGGCCGCGGTCAACGCATTTTTTGCAGGCCTCTCGACGGGGAGAGGCCTGGGTTCTCCCGTCCAAGGACAGGGTGTCAGCACGACCTAGTCAGCGCCTGCGTGTCGGAAGACGTCCGCCAGTATCCCAAGCGCCCCGCCGCTGGCGGGACTGACGGGCTTATGTGTTTGACAAAAACAAACGTTTCACTGTTGATTTTTTTAAACATGCACCGATAACCTCAGTAGTGCCTAGTTACTGGGTGGGAGCGGTCGCTTCGTCGGCCGTTCCTTCCCTACTCACCTCCACTGTCTTCCTTGTTTGCTTCCGATTTCAGCCAGTCGAGAAAACGGTCTCTAATGATCCGCTTCCTGGTCTCGCCAACCTCGATCACAAGTTCAGGGTGCCGGGCAAAAAAGTCATAGCTCCCCTGGATCGAAAGGCCGAGTAGGTCGTTTACGTCCGAAATGTCGCACAAGGGTTCCAGATCCTCGGCGATCTCGTCGAGCCAGTTCACTGCTGGACCCCCTTCGCGTCGATCTCTTCAAGAGCTTCGTCGAGTCGCTTTCGTTTAAATTGCGTCATTGACATTGATTTACCTCCAATGTGCTGTTATCGTTGAAGACAGCAACAATATAAGAACTTTGCTTTTTGCTGTCAATATTTATTCACAGCGGAGAGATTTTCATGGACAATCTAAAAGAATTGAGAGAATCTGAAAATTTATCCTTGCGAGATGTTGAAAATCTATCTGGTGTTTCAAATGCAAATATTTCGCGCTGGGAAAATCATAAAAAGTTCATTCATGAAGCGGCCGCAGAAAAACTCGCATCGATTTATGATCTTCCCCCTTTGTTTTTACGGAACATTCAAGTCCTAAGAGCCAGTGTTAGCGTTTATATTGAGATCTATGAGAATATTCAATCATTGTCTCCGGAAGAGGGGATTCAAAAACTATGGAAGCCCGAGAATCGCCTTAACAAGATATGGCCCCCGAATTCCACAATCAGCCGACCCCATGAGGATCTCACCGAAGAAATTGAGTTTTGGCGCGGACATTTGCTATGGATTATTGGCGACGCTAAAACCGCCATTCGTGAAGGGCTACATTTAATTCACATATCAGAACAACGCCTCGATGACGCCTTCGTTTTTTACAAATCTTTCAACGACTTTTCTAATGCGGTTTCACAAAGCGATCTTCAAAATCGCTGGAGAGCATTGGTCCAGTTAGTTAGTTTGACCCTAGATCATCGTTTTGTGCCGTGGACTATGACAACGATGGGTACCAATGTTTCTTTTGGAATAACCCATCCTTTACTCGCCGAAAAGGAACCAATCCAGGATATAATTCAGTCTTTTCATAGCTGGGATACGGAGGCAATTTTGGCTAATGATTTGTTGGATAAGATGCATACTTCCGCCGCAGAAGAGGCTGAAGCTTTCAAGAAGGCTAATGATTTAAAAATAGATTGGTCTGACAGGGAGGAAAAATTGGCATGAAAGGTTCCATACGAAAACGAGAGTATGATTCCGGTAAAGTGAAGTATCAGGGACGGTTTGATATTCCAGAGGAACTGCGCGAGGAGGATGAGCGTACTACTATTTATCATACGGCGGAGACTCGGGATGAGGCCGAGAAGTGGCTTGCAGAGCAGAATTATAATTATCATGTGTTGGATCAGCCGGAGCCGAACAATGATCCGTTCAAAGAATTGCTTCATGATTGGTTGAATCATCGGAAAGGGGATGTGAAAGACTCGACTCTGACCAATTATCGTTCGCACGCGCATAAGCACATTGTGCCAGAGATTGGTCATATTCCACTGGATAAGTTATCTCCCGCTCAGATACAGTCATACCTCGATCAGAAGAAAGTCGAGGGTCGATTGGATGTAGAAGAGGGCGGGTTGTCCGGTTCGACTCGTCACGAACAGTACACTGTGATTAAAAGTGCGCTAGACTGGGGAGTTCGGATGCAGCGGATTCAATCCAATCCGGCTGAGCCGGTTGAAGCTCCAACGCCTGACAACCCGGACAAGGAATTTTTAGATGAACAGCAGATGGCGGATCTTTTAACTGCGATAGAAGATCTCCACGAGACGATGGCTCCGCTTTATCACCTTGCCGTGAATACAGGCATGCGATCCTCCGAGTTGTGTGGACTTCGGTGGTCCGATGTTGACCTGGAAGAATCAACGCTCGAAGTTCACCAGCAGTTGACCATGAATGCCTACGACGGTGATGGAATCCAGGACGTGAAAACAAAAAGTTCGCGTCGTGTGATTCTTCTTGCCCCGAAGGTTCGGTCCATTCTGGAATCACACAAAAAACGGCAGCAACGCTGGCGAATGAAGGTAGGTCCAGAGATCTGGGGAGATCACGACGAAGTCCAGGAGGATCTGAATTCAGTCAACCTGGTATTTACCGAACAACATGGGCGTCCGATGAGGCCGGATAAGGTGTATCGTTGGTTCAAGAAAGCCCTGGAGAAAGCGGACCTACCCGATGTGGACTTTCACAGTCTTCGGCACAGCCATGCTTCCGTACTTATTAAACAGGGGCAGGATATAAAGACGATCGCCGAACGCCTGGGACATTCCTCCGTACAATTCACCCTGGACACTTACGGTCATTTGATGGAGGGAATGCAGGAAGAAGCCGCCCGAGGATTTGCCAATTCCATCTACCAGAAGAAAGCCCAATAATCATTTGATGCATTTGAATTATTTGGGCGGGGAATCTCATGTGGTCGAATGTGGTCGAGATCGGCATTGGAATAGTAGTACTTCAAATTGTTGTACTACTATTCAATAAGTCCATAGACGGGTAAATGAAGCAATGGAGGGGGAGGGATTTGAACCCCCGAAGGGCGTCGCCCAACAGATTTACAGTCTGTTGCATTTGACCAGACTTTGCTACCCCTCCGTATTTCGACGTCGTCGAAATCGTCGGATAGTAAATGGTAGATAGTTATTAGTAACCGTGGTTATTCATTTTGTGGTTAGGATCCACTAACTACTATTTACCACTTACTAAAATCAAGCCGGCGGCCGGACTCGAACCGGCAACCTGAGCTTTACAAGAGCCCTGCTCTGCCAGATTGAGCTACACCGGCAACCGATTTCACGAGTCAATAATCTTATCGAACCGTTTTGATTTCAGCAAGCGTATACGAATAAAAGTTTCATATGAAGTCAGCATAAAGAGTTCTAATGCTTAGAAGCCAACTCATACGAACAGAATTATAGAATTTAGCTAACGCGGTTCATGTACGACAGGTTGTGACGTACATGATTCGTCTTGTAGACGGCCATCAATAGTCGTGAAAACGGCCATTACCAGCTGGGTTAGCCCCAGGGCAGGCCGAGAGTAATTGAAATTTTTCGTACTCCCTGTGAAGTGGACGACGTATTGCAACTGGATTTATTTTGTTATCCAATCCGACCGGCTGTCACGAAAGAACAGATTAAGCACGGTATTCAAAAAATACGTGTATAATTTAGGTTGGTTATCTCACTGTCAATCGGAATGTAAGATTTTTTTCACAGGTTCCGGAACGGCAAATTTTCCCAGGTAAAAGGTTCCTTGATGAGGGCGATCGTAAAAAGGAACCGTCAGTTTGAGTTTGGATGAGGCCGGCAATTCAGTGCTGTGCCGGGAATGAACATACAAGTAAATCCGGTTTTCAACTTCACGAGGATTTTTATCGGGCGGGGGGCGCCATTCCATCTTGAAAAGGTTTTGAGATAACGTTGGCGGAAAAATTTCAATGGAAACCTTATCAATCAGACGTTGTAATTGATTGGGGTCGCGCGTAATAGTCGATAATTCCAGGACCATTTCAGCATGGGAGGAACGTTCAAGTTTTGGTCTTCTTTTCACCCAGATGCTGGTTGTCCATTTCTTGTTTTTCTGGTGATGGAAGGGAATAGTTGTGGAGATTTTCGAAGTGACTGGAGCATAATTTGGAGTTAATAAATAGTACACTTTTTTATTCAGGAGATCGCGAAATGTATCATGAGGGATTTCCCATTTCATAACCAGATCCGGCTCCGTAATCCCCGGTTTCCAGGGGAAATTGTCTCTGATTTTGACCTTGTTGGCCCTGTAAACGGAATGTGGAGTTACAAGGTGGAACGGTCCGTCGCCCCCCAATGTAAAATGGGCACCGGTTTGATCGAAGGGTTCTGTTGAGGCATTTAGCTTCTTAACGATGTCCCTGGTCAGCGTGGAACGTGATTTTTCAGGCGAGTACTGAACGGGAACGGAGGCCTGGATTTGAACTTCATCTTTTGTGATTTTAATTTGCTTGTTTTTCAGGTGAGTTGTCGGATTAAACCAGCTTTTGTTTTGCAAATGTGAAAAACGCGGTTGAGGTTTGGGGATACGTGGTAAGTCGGGATACGACCCTTGTTTTAAATCTGTCCAAATTTGCCCGGCTATCTTTTCCGCGGTTTGATTCTTCCAACCCCAGATTTGCTTTCGTGATTGCTGAATTTCCCGTATATGTAAAAGGGCTTCCCAGAGGTTGTCCGAGTGGTATAAACGGGGTGTTTCGGCGTACAGTTGGATCAGGGGTAACTGCTTGTAAGACTTGAAATTTCTAAGTTTACGGCTCATTTCAAGTATACGTTTGTATTTCGTGGTGAAACTATTTTCTTCACGGGTGATGGTTTCCATTCTCTGGACACAAAACTGGGCATTATAAATGCTGGTTACATCCTCCGTGCAACCTTCTTTCTCCAGCCATTGGGCCAACTGTTTATTGTCTTCACGCCGTAAATAAAGCCACCACCAAAAATATTCTTCCTCGTCCAGGTACGTGGGATCTCTCATTTTCCGTCTGATCGTTCGTTAGTTGATAAAAAATAGGATAAGCTGGTGTGGTATCTTCGGTTAACAGAAAATCCATTCCCATTCCCAGCAGAATCATATCGTCCGTGGTATAAAAAGAGTCGCGTTGATAGAAAATTTTGGATAATTTTTTGAACCGTGTTGGTTGATTTTCTGTCCATTGTGGTGTGTCAGAATAAATTTCATGTTGGAATCGTCCCTTGTTTTGGCGGTTAAGTTGTCGTTGTTTTAACCGGTACCATTCGACTCGATCCCGCTGAGGCGAGGTTTCGAAACTGTTTTCGTCATATTTGGTTATCGTTGATTGCATACGACTGCGTAATTCATTCAAGGGAAGATCCGCAAAATAGAGTAATCGTTCTAATTCCCACCATAGGGAGTATTTGCTTCGTGTGCGCTGGGGTGTGGAGGATTGATTCGCACGATACGATTCGACGGCACGAGCACTTGCCTTAATCAATTGTTTACTCGCGGGGTGTCTCCAGTTTTTCATGGGATGCTTTCTCAAAAAGGATTGAATGCGCTCCCATTGTCCCAATTTTGAGTATGCAAGAATAATAAGGGGTTTTGTGAATTTCCACGTTGTACCATCCAAATGGACAGGGGTTTGAAATTTGTGCTGGCCCAGCAACCGAATGTAGGTTATCGCCGTGTCATACATATTTTTGCTGAAAAAATATTTTATTTTTTTACGGGCTTTGAGTGGACGAATTTTCCGTAACACGTTTTTTGACAGGAATGCATTAGGAGGAGGCTTTTTTATCGGAACAATGAACTCAGATGACATCGAATCATAGGAAGCCCCGTTGTTGTACTGGAAAAGAAGCAGGTGGTATCGGGGACCTGTGAAAATGCTTAGAAGTGTTAACTTCCCGGGTTCAAAGGAAAGTTCCCCCCAATCATTTGATGGGGTAAAACTCGAAGCTTGTTTTTGTTGGTTGAACCAGCGCCGGTAAATTTTGTTTCGGGAAAGCAACCGGGTATCGTTCTTTCCGATTACCCATTTTTCCAACTTCTGATTATACCGAACGAACAAATTAAGAGTATTTTTATTCCGTTCGCGATAGTGATACGTGTCTTCAAGGTGAGTTAATTCCGGTTTGGTTCTAGTTTTTTTGAATGCTTTCCACTCGGCTCCCGCGGGATCTTGAACGCGTTTTATAACCGTGTAAGTACCTGATCGAATAACGGGAGAATCCAACCGGGCCCGTACGAGATTTCGTACAGTAAATCGCTTGAAGTGGGAGCCGGGATTAAACTGCTCGGTTAACTTATAAACAACAGTATCCTGAAATATCCCCTGTAATTCAATTTCGGAATGGTAAGAGGGAGAAGGAGTTCCTCTTACCATTGTTGAACCTGTGGTGAAAAAGAACACGATACAGATAAAACCTATGATCGCTTTTCTATTTTCATACATCGAGAAAAAACAACCACCTAACGGTTCATTCATGGTATTAATATTGCTAAAACACGGTAAGAAAAAGCTCAATGCTGGGTTTTTAATACAGTGAATAGGAGCCGAGGTTTTTAATGCTAACCCTTCGGTATCCGTTACACAATCAATAGTTGAGGGGGGGATATGAATGTAATTTTATTTGAATTTGTTTACAGTTTTTGAAGCGATATTACTAATTTTTCTCCTGAGAGGACTTGCTTATTATTCAGATGCAGATTTATTGATGAATTGGATTTTGATAGCCGTTTTAGTTCGGTGGTGAGGACGCGGAGGCGATCGAAGGATTCAATGGATAGTTTCCCCTTACCGGATTCGGGTACAGGTTGATCGTTGTTTAGCTGAGCTTCCTTAATTGACTCCCGGCGTGCCACTCGTCCGTTGGCAATTGTAATCGATCGCCATTCGAGGTTTGTTTTGTGTGTCGGTTCCCAGGAGACAACCGAGTCCTTTATCTGCCGGAACCAGCGGCCTCGTCGAATGGCACGAAATCCCCATTTCACGGCC
>JBDGPJ010000076.1:441-8480 GCA_042219695.1 bacterium | reverse complement strand
GAGGACACGATCGGTTGTCCATTCATCACTGGTTTCATCCTCGGTTTCCTCATCATTCGTTGTATCTTCGGCGTTCCAGAGTTCCAGACTGATTTCTCTCAGGCGATGAGTTATATCCTGTTTATTACGGAGATTCCATTTGTTGAGAAACTCCCCAAGGGCATCGTTAAATGGTTCCGATTGGTAGACTCGCCGGAGTCGACCCCATTCCGGGGAAGAGGTATCCGAGGGAGAACGGATCCATTCACGAATGGTTCGCAGGTTGTAAATCGGTTGGATACGGTCCATCGGCCCAACCCGGTAGGTATCGTTGAAATCATCGGAGAAGTCGTTCCAGTTCTCCGTGGCGTACTGGATTTCTCGATCCTTGGGTAATAGGTCGCTGTTGTACCGTGGTTCGTGTTGCTTGATTTCGTCGCTCTCACGCAGGGAGGCCTCAAGAGGGGTTTCCATGACCGTGAAGTTGATGTCATGCACCTGGCTGACCAGTTCCAGTTTACGTTCGGCCAGTCCGGAGCCGGACTGGAAGTAAGAGTTCACACGGTCTTTAAGGGAGGTGGCTTTACCCACGTACAGGACACGGTCCTCCCGATCGAGCATTCGGTATACGCCCGGTTTTTCGGGAAGCGAAAGGCGCCGTTTCCGGGGAAGAGGATAGCTGTAGCCGTCGGAGGACGGCGAGTCGGAGTCGGTGTACCACTGCTCAAATTCATCCAGATCGGTTATTTGTTGTTCGTGTTCCAGTTCCCGGATCAGGTGTTTCCAGATCACGGCCGTGGCCAGAACGTGGTGACGGCACCGTTTTTTCTCGGGCACCGGGTGTCCCCAGTAACCGGCCAGGGCCTCGATTCCTTTTCGAGGCAGTCCGCCGAGTAGTTTCTTGGCCAGTTTATGGGTACAGATCGTGGTGTGCTCCAGGTGTTCCCCACCGCCAAACGATTTAGAAAGGTCTTGCAGAAACCGCAACTCGAATGTGGCGTAATGCGCGACGGTTCGTTGCACGTCGTTGAGGTTTTCGAGTAGTTCATCCCAGGCTTCTTCGGGAGGGATGGCTTGATCGAGATCCTGGCTGGTAATACCAGTAAGACCGGATATTCGAGGTGGGATTTCCGCGTCCTCGGGGATCTGTATAAGTCGGGTTTCGATTCCGAACTCCTCAAACGTATCCAGGGACATGGAGGCGTTGAACTGTCCCCAGCCCAGTTCGAGCAGGTGACCGTTCTCGGGAGAGGACCCGGTCGTCTGGCAGTCCACCAGCAACACGTTCGTGTGTTCGAGCCCGTCTATTTCATCGTTCAGTGTTTGTAGTTCGTTCACTGTTATAGGCTGATACCCCTAAACGTAGTTAGTGCGTACGAGATACGTTAAGACTAATAAAACTCGTTAACCCGGTGAACGAAACCGTAAGCTTATTTCGCTCAAGTCCACCTGGTGTTCCAGCAGACGAGAAACTTTCCTCTCTGGTTGAGTATAATAGCATTATCAACCGCTAAAGAAGTACACGTTTATTTAATTTGGAGGATATCAGGATTGGGTTTCAACAGAGAAAATAGGTATCGTTCCCCAGACGAATTGGTCGATGTTGCGGTTCCGGAACCTTCCTCCGAACTGGAACGCCGGTTGGTTGAACCGATTTATGATCGGGTTTTCGGGGATTATCCCGGGCTGGATTACGCACGGGACCAGGAACGCGGAAACCTGCCGGACAACGTGGACGTAAAGGAGTTTTACTTCGTCCCCGGGAGCCGGTTGAACAACACGGAAGCCCAGCAGAACCACCTCAACATCAATTTCACTCACGCGGTGCGGGACATTGTCCGACACGGAGTGGACGTGATTGCCCAGCTCGTGACCCCGGCCCGTGAACTGGATTCACACTCCGAGCCGGTTCACAGTTTAAGTTGTAACGCCGATCTTACCCTCGATTTAATTGAGGCCCTGAAACAGGAGCCCCGTGCCGACGAGGAGTTCCTCGTGCTGGGTCAGGTCAATGAAAACCTACCGTTTATGTATGGGGACTGTCTAAAATCGTCGGAGTCCTTCGACGGGATCCTTAAATCGGAGGAATACCATTACAAATTGTTCGGTCCCCCGCCGGAATCGATCGACGAAGTATCTTACGCCATTGGTATGCATGCCAGTCAACTGGTGCGTGACGGTGGAACCCTTCAGATTGGGATTGGTTCCCTGAGTAACGCCCTCGCACGTATGTTAATAATTCGTGAACAGGAAAATGATACGTACCGTGAAATGGTAAATCACGAATGGGAACGCAGTAAGGAAGTGCAGAGGCTGATTGATGAAAATGGTTCACTGGACCCATTCGAAGACGGATTGTACGGCTCCACGGAGATGCTCGTCCCTGGGTTTTTGGAACTTTACGAGGCGGGAATTCTCAGTCGTACGGTCTACGACAACCGAACGTTACAGCAGTACGTAAATGATCGAAACGGCGATCGTACAATTACCGAGGAATTAATCGAACGCTTGTTGTACTCACACGATATCAATGCTCGATTAACCTCCGGAGACATGGAATTTTTGCGCAGGTACGGAATCGTCAAGGAGGATGTTTGTCTTGACGGAGGTTCCATTCAGTTACCCGAAGGAGAGACGATCGGCCGGGACCTGAACGATCGTGAAACGAGGTCCCGGTTCGTCGATCGGGCGTTGTCCGACCGGTTGTCGGGGGGCGTACATGCACACGGAGGATTTTTTCTCGGTCCCCAATCGATGTACGAGACCCTGCGTCAGATGGACGACGAAGAGCGCCGACAAATCAGGATGACCCGGATTTCTTTTATCAACGACCTGTACGACGACCAACCACTGGCCGAGGTCCAGAGAATCGATGCCCGTTTTATGAATAGCGCCATGAAAGTCACTTTACTGGGAGGAGTCGCCTCGGAAACTCTGGATGATGGACGTGTCGTGAGCGGAGTTGGGGGACAATACAACTTTGTATCGATGGCGCACGCGCTCGATAATGGGCGATCCGTGATCATGCTCCCGAGCACGCGCACGTCCGGCGGTAAAACCGTGTCCAATATTGTATGGAATTACGGTAACATGACGATCGGTCGTCACTTACGGGATATTGTGGTGACGGAATACGGACTTGCCGATCTTCGCGGGCGAACCGACCGAGGGGTTGTAGAACAGATGCTTTCCGTAACCGATGCCCGTTTCCAGGATGAACTTGTCTCGAAAGCTAAACAGGCCGGGAAACTACCATCGGACTGGTCCATACCGGAGTCCTATCGTGAAAATACGCCCGAAAAAATTAAAAACTGGTACGAACAATTCCGCGACCGCGGTTACCTGGAGCCTTTTCCGTTTGGGACCGACTTAACCGAGGACGAGATTACCATCGGACGAGCTCTGCGTGAATTAAAGCGTCGCTGGGAGCAGACGGATTTCTCCCTGCATGACATCGGTACGATCGGGTCATCCCTAAAGCCGGCCGAGGACCAGCACCGTTTTCTTGAACGGATGGACCTTGCCGATACCAGTACGTGGCAGGAATGGCTTCAGCAGAAGATGTTCCTCACGGCATTAAACCTTTCGGAAGAAAGTGAATAGTTTTAACTACAAAAAACACAAGAGGCGCAAATAGTTAATGTGGGGACGGAGAGATTCAAAAGTAAGGCACACTGAGGACCCGGAGAGTTGAACCTTTGGAGTTTCAATTTACCAATGTGCTAATCTTGCTCGGCGTGGCCGTGTTGACCGGGACGTTGATGCTTTATCTGCTGGGATACTTTGTTTTATGGACACCGTCGGTCGATTCAGCACAAAACGAGGTCCCGGATCGCCTGGATTCGGAGACCGTAAAGTCCCGGCTCGAAGACTCGGTTCGACACCAGGCGGTGGAAATTGGCGAACGCAACATATATGAGTACGAAGCATTACAGGGGACAAAGGAATACTTGAAGAAACGCTTCCGGGAGATGGGTTACCAGGTGAATGAACAAGTATTTAACGTGGCCGGGAAGGAAGTTGCTAACCTGGAGGTGATCGTTCCCGGGACTGATCGTTCGGAGGAATCGATAGTAATCGGGGCCCATTACGACACCGTTAATGGGAGTCCCGGGGCCAACGACAACGGAACCGGTATTGCGGTGCTTCTGGAACTGGCAAGGGCCTGGCAAACCAGCCGGCCCGGTCGCACGATACGGTTCGTGGCGTTCGTTAATGAGGAGGCTCCGTACTTTGGAACGGAGGACATGGGAAGTTATCAATACGCGCGTCAGCTATCCAGGGAAAACGTTGATGTTAAAGCCATGATCTCCCTGGAAACGGTGGGTTATTACAGCGATAAACCGGGGTCACAGAATTACCCGTTTCCCTTCAACTATTTTTACCCGAACCGCGGTAACTTCCTTGCGTTCGTGGGGAATCTCACCTCGCATCAACTCGTGAAGCGTACGGTCAAGCAGTTTCGGGGGGCAACCGACTTACCCGCCG
Source organism: bacterium (assembly GCA_042219695.1). Taxonomy (GTDB): domain Bacteria; phylum T1Sed10-126; class T1Sed10-126; order T1Sed10-126; family JBDGPJ01; genus JBDGPJ01. Next base: position 4,013 of record JBDGPJ010000076.1, on the reverse strand, counting down.
AAGGTGCGGCCCCTCCGTCCTTTGTGCCGGGAGTAAGCTGGTCGGATCATTGGTCCTTCTGGAAATTCGGGTTTCCCGCGATTATGGTGACGGACACGGCTCCGTACCGGTATCCCCATTATCATAGACACAGCGATCATCCCCGACACGTTGATTTTGGGAAACTGACACAGGTCGTTCAGGGGATGAACGGCGTTGTTTGGGAGCTTGTTAACGGGTAATGTAATTTGTATGATTCAAGTTGAACATTGTGTTAAGCAGTGGACGAAAAAATTGACTCATTTATGTAAATTCGTGATGTATATTTCACCGGGAGGCTGATTTTTATGTCGGATGCATCGGCACTCGAAGTACGGATGGTTGAAGGGGATACTTTTGAGCCACAGCAGGATTTTGTCCGCCAGGCGAACGTAACGGACGAATCAATCTACCAGGAATTTGAGGAAGAATGGCCACAGTGCTGGGAACGTGCCGCTCAGCGCCTTGATTGGTACGACGAATGGGACCAGGTGCTCAATGACTCCAACCCTCCCTTCTACGAGTGGTTTAACGGAGGTTCGTTAAACGCAACCTATAACTGTGTCGATCGACATATTGAAAATGGACGTGGCGACGAGGTAGCCATTCAATGGGAGGGGGAGGATTACGAGGAACGTACATACACGTACAACGAATTACTCGATGAAGTTGAATCGTTTGCTTCCGTACTGAAGGCCCGGGGCGTAGAAGAGGACGACGTTGTCACGCTCTACATGCCGATGATTCCGGAACTTCCGATTGCCATGCTGGCGTGTGCTCGAATCGGTGCTCCACACAGTGTGGTGTTTGCAGGATTTTCTTCGGAAGCTCTAGCCAAGCGAATGAACGCCGCCGACAGTCAATTTTTAATTACGGCCGATGGCTACCATCGTCGCGGTGAATTGTTAGACCAAAAATCGAAGGCCGACGAAGGACTCGATCAGGTAAACCATCCCGTGGAGGCCGTCATTGTGGCGGAGCGTGGAGTCGATGGCCTGGAAGTTCCCATGACTTCCGGGCGGGACCATTTCCTTAGCGATCTCATGGAAAACCATGAAGACGCTACGCTCGAACCCGTTCACCGTGATGCCGAGGATATGTTGTTTTTAATGTACACTTCCGGTACCACTGGAACACCGAAGGGAATCAAGCATACCACCGGTGGTTACATGTCCTACGTAAATTGGACTTCTCACGTAGTTCATGACATAAAACCCGAGGACACCTACTGGTGTGCCGCCGATATCGGTTGGATTACCGGACATTCCTACATCGTTTATGGGCCACTGTCCCTTGGGACGACCGTTCTCATGTACGAAGGAGCGCCCGATCACCCCAATCGGGATCGATTGTGGGACATGGTTGAACGCTACGACGTGGATATTTTTAACACTGCTCCGACGGCGATCCGAGCCTTCATGAAATGGGGACGTGAGCATCCCGACAAGCACGACCTCAGTTCCCTGCGCTGGCTGGGTACCGTTGGTGAACCGATCAATCCGCGTGCCTGGAAATGGTACTACGACGTGATCGGTGACGGTGAATCCCCCGTGGTCGATAAGTGGTGGCAGACGGAGACCGGTGGCAACATGATTACCACGATCCCGGGGATCCACACAATGAAACCCGGGTCGGCCGGGAAAGCTTTGCCGGGTATTGAAGCAAAGGTAGTCGATGAAGACGGTGAGGAAATAGAACCCGGTTCCGACGAAGCGGGGTATTTAATCATTACCCGACCATGGCCGGGTATGTTGCGTACGGTGTACGGTAACGACGAACGCTACCTGGAGACCTACTGGGAGGAGTTCTCCAGGCCCGAGGAGGACGAGTGGAATTATTTTCCCGCCGACGGAGCCACGGTTGATGAGGACGGCTACATCACCATCCTCGGTCGAGTCGACGACATTATCAACGTGGCCGGACATAACCTCTCAACGATGGAGCTCGAATCGGCGATCGTGGGAGTGCAGGGCGTAGCCGAAGCGGCCGTCGTGGGCGGTACACACGACGTAAAAGGCCAGGGGATCTTTGCTTACGTTATTCCCGAGGAAAGCGCCGGTTCACTGGACACGCTCGAGGATACGATCAAGACGGCGATGGAGGAGAACGTTGGGCCAATCGCCCGACCGAGTGGCCTTCATTTCGTGGAGGATTTACCGAAAACTCGATCGGGTAAGATTATGCGTCGTTTGCTGGAAGACATCTCCAGTGGTCGGGATATCGGGGATACCAGTACCCTGCGCAATCCTGACATCGTCGAATCCATACGTCGTGAAGTACAGGTAGACTGACCGCTTCCGAACTTCAAATACTTACGTCAGTACATTCAGTAAATGATTGTGTATATCGTACGGGAAACCTGTGTTTGGTTTTTCCAAGGTTAAGACTTGTGATACTAAGATCCCTCGGAGGGGGATTTGATATACTGGAGAAAATTCTACCTGTAAATCAGGAGGGCTATAAATCTTGGTTGCGGATTTAGACCATGTAAGGAATAAAATAGCGTAAAAAAAGTGCGCAGACCATTTTTATGGGAATTTATCATCGTAATATAGACATCATCGAGGAGGCATCATGACTATGAAACAGTTCTTCTCCATCGTGGGACTTGTGTTTCTGGCTGAGCTGGCTGATAAGACTCAACTTACCGTACTGGGACTGTCCGGGGGAGACACTTCACGCTGGATTGTGTTTTGTGCGTCCAGCATTGCGCTCGTTTTATCGACGCTTCTGGCGGTGTTATTCGGTGACACAATGAGCCGCTGGATTCCGGAACACTGGATGAACGCCGGCGTTGGAATCCTGTTTATTGGACTGGGCGTCTGGTTTCTGGCGGAACCGTTACTGGAATGATTGAACTTATTCCACGGAGAAGATGGCGGGTTCGGGAATCTCCTCTTCAACAATGAATTGCTCGATGGCTTCCGCGAAGTATTCAGCCCCCTCGGGGACGGTATCGAAGTAGAAACTTGGTTCGAGTGCTTCTAACTCGACGACCTTGAGACGTCCCTCGACCTGGACGGCATCCAGCCGTAAGTATAGCCACTGTTTTGTGAGGTTACTCAAACATTCTCCCGCCTGCCGAATCAAATCGTCGGACGGTTCCGTTTTTTCGTAGTGTCCCCCGCGGTCTTTATGGACAAGGTATTCGTTTTTGGCCGGTAATTTGTGGACGGCGTAGGAATATGCCCCACCAAAAAATACAAACGAAAACTCCCCGTTTTCCTCGATTGAGGTTAGGTACGGTTGAATAAGTACTCCGCGTTCATCGGCCAACCGCTGTACATCTTCCTGGTGGGAATCCGCTTCCGACCGGTCGATTTGACTCATTTTGTATCCGCCGGCCCCAATCAGTGGTTTGACGACAACGCGTTCCCAGTTTTTTTCCTCCATTACGGAATCAAGCGGTACGCGTGCTCCCTGTGGAATGAAAACCGACGGTATGACCGGAACCCCGGTTTCTCGTAACTCCTTAAGGTACAGCTTGTTCATGTTCCACCGTAAAACCTCGGGTGGGTTCCAAATGGGAGGTTTGACCTGTTCCAATTGTTTTA
>JBDGPJ010000076.1:0-414 GCA_042219695.1 bacterium | reverse complement strand
GCCATTTTTCGAATTTCTTTGGTTGCTCGTGATAGTCCCAGCAGGCGCGTATGATGACACCATCGTAATTATTCAAGGGCTGTACGCCTCTCGACCAGACCACGGTTTCACTATCCATGTTCCTGTTCGAGAGTTCCTCGCGCAAGCATTCAATTTCAGTGCAGTTGTCCTTCCATTGTTCCCCGGTTACGAGGGCTATCGTTGTGGCCATTGATTAATATTTCCTTTCTCCGTTGATGAACTGTTTCTAAAAGACTTTATCTCATATTGAAGAAGTTATTCTATGATCCGTCGATGATGGATGTTATTACCTGAAATTCGGAATCAAATTGAGTCAAAAATGCGTCAGTATATGATGACCACTTGAACCGGGATTCTTTGTATTAAGGGGGTTGTTGAAATCCCCAGCTTATA
>JBDGPJ010000075.1:0-12368 GCA_042219695.1 bacterium | reverse complement strand
GAGTGGCTTCATAAAACTTAAATATAAAGTTAATCCATTCCATTACAAGCCGAAGTGGCGCATCGGGTAGCGCGAGGGGAACGAAACAGGGAAGAATATGTTGTCGAATGTAACTTAAAACTATCAACTTGAAACTTTGAACTGTTTGTTAGCCGGAGTGGCGGAACAGGCAGACGCGAGGGACTCAAAATCCCTTGGGCCCTTAGCGCCCGTGCGGGTTCGACTCCCGCCTCCGGCATACTATGACAACTACGAACTAACAATGAATACTTTCCTTGGATGGCTTTCCAAAGTTGATAATTCATGGTTAGCGAAATCATCAGGAATTAAGCCTCTCAAAAAAGAATTAACTTCAGTTCTATATATTTAGGATAGGATTTTTTAGGGGAAACGTTTTTGGAGGCTTCAATTCCCAGTATATTGATAGGTAGTCAGAGAATTCTGAACGAATCGTAAAATATTCTTTGAAATGGTTATAAGGATGTACAGGAACTAATTGCCGATAAAAAAATTGTACGATGACGAAGGGGAAACTTATCTTCACGAAGACGAGAAATGTAATTGAGATCTTTTGCTGACGATGTACAGTCTCACCACCCATCATGTTGATTGATTCGTTGGACGTCAGTGTTCCGCTCGGGTTTGCACTAAGTAGAAGGATCCACCGGAAGTTAGATTTGATTGAAGAGCAATTTCTTCAGGTTGATTTCTCTCCTGGTTTTGGCCACTTGAAATAGAACGTCCAGATTACACTGCAGGATGCTGGCCAGTTCACCAGTAAGATTGGTAGTAATTTTGGTCTTCATACCGGCATCGACAAAGGTCATGATCTGTTTGTACGTTTTGTGCAAGTCGTCGGGAAGAGGATCGTTTCGAGAGCAGGCCCTGTCTTCGTCGAGACGTTCCTGAAGGACCATACGAATGTAAGTCTCCTGTAATGAATGAAATGCATCAAAGACTCTACCAGGATTAAGGATACAAGTTGGTTATGGCGTAATAGTGAAGAAGGTGGAATTTACTATTCAGTTGATTTTGTTTTATTTTTGGTGAATTTTAGGATTATGATGTCCGGATGCTGGTACTTGAGGGTGAAGGGGGCGTGTTCAAATGACGGTCGGGTTCGAATAGGCTGATTCTTCCAGCGGAACCATTTTCCCCAGAACACCTCACGGCGACCGAGAGCTTCCCGACTCAGAATGAACCAGTGAATGTCGTTTGAGTCAATCCAATCGATCATTTTTTCCCTATTTTTGATGTAGGGAAGGTCCTTTGGATATCGAAACCCCGCGTAAACGATTGGATGGGTGTGGGATGGCCCATAGATTACCGGTTCGTTCCGGGGGATCTCCAAATTATTGACGGCTTCAACGAGGGAGTTCCAGCCATCCGGCGGTTCGTATGAATTTAGTACATCACGGTACTCCGGTTGAGAGGGTAGGAACGTTAACGTAGCACCGAGGAGGGCGAGAGATGCGAAAAAAAACACGATACCAATCGTTTCACCCGGAATTTTTTTGTTTAAAATGTTATATACCCTATCCTCGTGGTCGATGATTGTTCGACCGAGCTCATTCAGGGTCGATGTACCCACTGCAATAAGAACAGTCCAACCCATAAATACGTACCGGGCATGTATTTCCATGTGCAAAGCTTGAGAGAGAAATACCAATAGGACAAAAAGCAAAATAGATAAATAGTCGGGATTTCGTAATGGCCAGTATAGGACGCCGATGATCGCAAGGGCTACAAACAGCGTAGTGAAGAAGGCAGGAAGTTCAGTAAAGATCCAGAACCCGTATAGACATGCCCAAAACCCTTCCCCCAAATAACTCGCCATGTTGTAAAACCCCTGCACTTTCGGAAGAGAACCCGGTTTGTCGAGGTTATCTCCACTGACGTGACGTTTTGCCAGCATGAATTTTTTGTTGTAGTTATAAAAGGGATTTCCGTGGTTGAGGGCGTTGTTAACAAGGATGGGGCTGGTTACGATGATCCACATTCCGAGAAAAATCGCCGATAGTTTTAGGGTTTGTTTCCAGGTGGAACACCGGACGAAAAAATATAAAAGAACCACGGGAAGTGTTAGCAAAGCGTTGGCCTTGGCCCAGTATCCCAATCCCAGCACCACCCCGGACAACATGGCGTGCCGTGTAACGAAAGCCCGTTTCTGATGGTAAACAAGCCCGAGACCAAACAGAACAATTCCCGTAACAGCGAGGTCGGCCCCGATTAAGCCCACGTGAGTGTGGAGCACCGGAAAAAAGAATAAGACAAACAAAACGGTTATCAGGGCCGTACTTCTACGAAACCAACGCTTCGTAAAAAAATGTAAACCACAAATCATTACCACCCATGACAGAAGGCTGATCATTTTCCCGGTGACGAACCAGGATAAATCGGGTACTTTGACAGCGTACACGAGCAGGGAAACGAGGGGAGTACGATTGAAGAAGGGCCACTGACCGAGGTAAAGGTGACCTATGAAGGAGAGGACGCCTCCCATGTCCTGCACGTGGAGAGCTTCCTTGATATAAGTATGGGTGTCGTTTTTGGCAATCGCCGTTTGCGTGGTAATGAATCGTAATAGGGAATCGAGTTTCCACAGGAGTGTTCCCAGGAACACCATGGAGGTGGGAAGGTGAGTACTCCGATAGAATTCGCAAGTTACGGTTAGGATTGCCCAGAAAGCAATAAACCAGGCCAGGGCCGGGGATGTCCTGAAAAACCACCAGAATTTCAGAAGCCCGGTTGCAAATAGAATAAAACTTGCCCACAAAAAGATTTCATTCGATTTCTGGTGTAAATTTTTCAGGGGATTATTCAACGGTGAATTATCCGATGGTAATAGAGGAGTAATCGAGTTGCGATATAAATACGAGAGGAAGTTAAATCGAGATGAAGTTTGAAATAATTTGCCACAATATTACAGGAGAACGTCGTTGGTATTAAAACCGCAATTTCAGGTGAACGAATACAGTATGAATACGGAGAGAGAGCAGAGATAAAGGAGTGACGTTTAAGAAAGGGAACGTATTAAGAATTACCCGAATCGAGTTCCTCTTCTTTAAACTCCACGTGTTTTTGAACAACGGGATCGTATTTTTTAACTACAAGATCTTCCCGGTCATTGAGCTTGTTTTTCGTGGTGGTGTAGAAATATCCCGTATCGGCCGTACTGACCATTTTGATTTTTTCACGTCCAGCCATTGAAATTCACTCCAAGTTTTCGCGGTATTCGGTGTTCAGTATTCAAAGTAATAGGCGATTTTAAATCGTTGGGTGGTATTGAGAACAGTGTTTCAGACATCTTCGCCTCTCTGACGCATTTCTCGTACAACGGTTTCGATGCCTTTCTTATCGATGGTTTTGATCCCTTTAGCAGAAACCGTAAGCTTGATCCAGCGGTCCTCGCTGGGAAGATAAAAGCGTTTCTTCTGCAAGTTGGGCTTCTGCTTACGTTTGGTACGGTTGTTAGCGTGTGAAACGTTATTTGACGACATGGGTTTTTTACCCGTTACCTGACAATATCGGGCCATTAGAATCAGTCCTTTGTAGGTTTAGTTAAGCGCGTTATTATACGTAGTTTATTGGATTGGCTCAAGCCTCGCCGGTAGAATGCCGTCCGAATGATGATAAGGATCGATACAGAACCAAAAATAAGTCCATGATAAAAAAACGGAGAGAATATATCGTGTCGTATTGCAGTGTGATTATTCCGGTTCATAATGAGCGTCGTAACGTAGAAGCATTGTACAAGGAGCTTAACGACGTGATTGAGGCGGACTCCCGTTCTTACGAAGTGATCTGGGTAAATGATGGTTCAACCGATGGCACGGGTCCCTGGCTGGAAGACCACGAATCGAGCATACATTCAGTGCTTTCGTTAAGAACTAATTTCGGACAATCCTCGGCGATGAAGGCGGGGATCGATCATGCTCAAGGAGACGTCATTGTGTTTATGGACGGGGATGGTCAGAACGATCCAGCGGATATTCCGAAACTGCTATCCGAACTCGAGGATGGTTACGACGTAGTTAGTGGGTGGCGAAAGGATCGAGAAGCTTCGCTGTTGCGGCGTATTTTGCCGTCGCGGATTGCCAATTCAATCATCAGTTATACCACGGGAGTCAAGTTACACGACTACGGCTGTAGCTTGAAGGCATACAGGGCTGAAGTACTGGAAGGGCTACCTCTTTACGGTGAACTGCACCGTTTTTTACCGGCCCTTGCCTCGTGGAATGGAATTGAATTAAAAGAAATACCGGTCAACGACCGTCCCCGCCGTTACGGGGAATCCCATTACGGTCTGGGGCGAATTTTTCCCGTGGTAATGGATTTAATTGTTGTGAAATTTCTGATGGACTACCGGTTTCGACCAATACGAATTTTTGGACGATTGAGTTTATGGACGTTTTCCGGGATGGTTGCCGGGGGCGGTTACCTCGCCTACCTGAAAATTGCTCTGTCGAAAAGCTTAAGCGACAATGCTCTAACAACGGTTGTGATCCTGCTGGGGATTATGAGTGTACAGTTCCTTATACTGGGATTACTGGGGGAACAGCAGGCAAGAATTTACTCGGCGGCGGCCGGCGAGCGGCATTACGTGATCGCCGATCGTCTAACAAGTGATTGCTTCACAAGTAACACACCCGAAAGACAAAGACGTTCGGACCCAGTTTCGCCAAACTGAATTAAGCCATAAGCAAGAAAATTCATCATGATTCGAAAAAGAAGTTAAAAGGGTTTACATATTGCTGGAGTACCGGTCTATTACCTCCCAAACGGATAATCCAACGACTGTAAGTCGTTTATGTGTATGAATTCATGGAGTTATTCAGCCCCGTCCCTAAAAGAGCTTGGGATGGATTAAACCGATATCAGGGGCGATGGCCCGTGAGGCGACTTCGTGGTACTATCGAATAGTACAAATAGGGATTTGTGGGCTAATGTGTAGCCGGGAACCGATAAACGCCTTAACCCGGAGAATAATGTCACCACTACGATTGAAATTCTGAATAATTTTGACTGAGAATGAGTGTGTGAAAAATGTCTGTTTCCGTTGTTTTAACCGCTCTAAACGATCAGGCCACCTTGATGGAATCCATCGAGAGTGTGCTTTCCCAGACGGTTTTTCCGGATACTTTTGGAATTGTAGCAGGGGAGTCGTACGATCGGACCCGGTCCTTTGTAGAATTTTACGATGGGGAATACGATTTTTTAGTGGAATGTGATAATCTCCACACCGCTTTGCAGGGTCGATCCGAACTGCGATTGGCGCCACTGTCGCGAATCGAAACGGACTATGTCCTGTTTTTGCCCGCTGATAGCTTCCTGTACCCCCAATACGTGGAAACTATTGGGAGCCACGGAGATAACACAACACCATACGTAACAAGTGGGGTTTCCGTTCATTCCACGGAGGAGGAATCGATGAACTGGAACCCATGGCAAGGTACGAGTGATGGTAGTTCAAATCTCCCCGGTCCGATACATCCATCAACGGTTGCTTTTCGAACTGAGCTTATCAAGGATGCTTTCTACGATCTCAGTGATCTTAACTTCGGGCCTTTTTCGATGCTGGGATGGTACTACGAGGTTCAAGCCCGTACCCACGAAACCGGGAATCACCTGGAGTCGGTCCAGCTCGAAACGTGGAATTCCCGGGAGGGAGAGAACAGCTGGACAAAGCCGGTTATTCGGAGTGTGTATAACTTAATCGATTATTATCAAGAAAACGATGAAGAAGTGTACCAAGATATTGAGCGATGGCTTGGAGAACCGGAGTTCAAACAGCACGAGGTTGTTAACGATTTTCAGGGCGCTGATGATACGGAGTCGGATGAACGCCCGTTGTGGTTGGATCAGTCAGTACCATTGTTTGAGTAATACATTAAGACAGGGGGTTGTAATTTTCCCCTCCATTGCCGACAATAATTGTTTAGCGAAGGGATGATACACGGATAAGTTCCCGGTGATTGGATACATCAATATTATTCCGTGATGGTTTATCGGAAGGAGAATGATAATTATGCCAACGGTACGTTTTGTAAATGAGGGACTTGAAGTTGAGTGTGAAGAGGGGGCCAATTTAAGAACGGTCGCGCAGGAAGCGGACATACAGATCTACGATAAACCGTTTCATATCTTTAATTGCAAGGGTTTTGGGCATTGTGGTACATGTCGCGTGCGCGTGAAGCAAGGAAATGATACAAGCAACATGAGTATTATGGAAAAAATACAGTTTTACGTGGGTTGGCCAATGAGTGTTATCCCGTTGCTTAATTTTCTGGATTTTGTTGGAAAAGAAGACGAGTTGCGTTTGTCGTGTCAGTTGACGGTTGAACAAGACATGACGGTGGAGACGAGGCCCGCCGTGAATTTTTTTGGGGAAGAGGACTGGGAATACGACCTTGATAACCCCGCAATAGCCGGTAATACGCGCGAGATGGAGCCTCCAACCACCGCCTGGGAGAAAGGAGAAATGCAGGATCTCGAAGAATGAAATTTGTACTAATGGTATCACTCGTACTGTACGGTATTTACTGGGTTTCCACGGATGGGTATGCCTGGTGGCAGCAAAAGAAAATCAAGGACGCCGTTAAAAAATTTCACAAAAAAAAGGGTTATTATCCACAGTCTTTACACCGGTTAAAAGAGACCAAGTACGAGAACGAAAATGGTGAAACGCAGGTAATCATGAACGAATTGCCTATACCCCGAAGTGGATATTGCTGGGAGTATAATCCCAGTGAAACTCCACCCAAAATTAAGTTGGTTCCCAAGGACGTGAATCGCCAGGTCCGGGTCTGTCCTGAGTGAATTTTCCCTTGAGACAACGATTTATCCCCTTCATTTGTTGCTTGTGTGTAACCGTACTATGTCTGGGTTTGTCGGTACCGCTTCAAGCGGAAACCAGTACACACAGGCGATTTCTACAATCCAAGTCCAAACACGCAAAGTTATTTTCCCCCACCTCAATCCAGGTAAATCCAAACGGACGTATTGCCGTATGGGATGCTGACTTACGAGATTATCGATATTACGCCCACACTGATTCCGGCATAGTTGAATTAAACGGAGATTCCGGGCCCTCTATGCTCAGGCGGTACTGGATGGCCCAGGAAATTTCTAATTGGGGAAATAGTCGCCAGCCCCGGGGAATATGGGACTCGTCGAACCGTTACTGGGTAGTGGAAAATCGTTCGGACAGTCCGACGGATACGACCCCAATTTCCTTACGAGTAATTTATGGGGACGGTTCGATTCGTAAAAAATTGAAAGGTCCCGTGAAAACGATTACTCCCAGCGAGGATCGGTGGATTGTACAACGCCCATGGGGATCATTGGCTCACTGGGATCCAATGTCAGTAGGGGGGTTATCGGATACTCGACATTTTGACATCCAGGGACGATATCTGGGGGGTACACCCGACGGTCATATTTTCACGGTAGAAAAAAACGAGGTAAGGGTTTTTAACGGGAATGGATTAAAGAACACTCGCGTGTATCCGGATTTAACGGCCGCTTCCTTCGTGGGCGGAAAGTTATACGTGCTGGTTGGGTCCCGCGAAATCGTAAGCTTGAATAAAAACCTCGGCGTTGAATTCAGACACACGTTCCGCGGGGGATATTCATTTAGAGATTTTGACGTAAAAAATAAGACACTGTATTTAACGGGAAAAAAAGGTTTATACAGAGCTTCGTTAGAGGAGTCAAAATCTTCGTTTTTTCATACTTCCAGTAGAGTAAAACCCGAGCTTATTGTTGGGACTTATCCTCATTCTAACAATCGAGACTGGGCTCGTAGTGTCTGGGTCAAAAAAGCATCGGAGAAGCCCCATAAAATCAATTTTAAAGTCGGGAAGAATCAAATTCGGGAGATTAAATATCACTCGGATACAGGTTTTTTTCCAACACGTGATCGTGCCCGGGTAAGGAACGTGGATGATGTACCGTATAACGTAAGTCAATCCCTCAATGTAGAACAATCTTACTGGAACGGAACAAACCGTATAACCTATTTCTTCCCGGACCGAAATAGCGTGGAAACGTTTGATGGGCAGGGGAGACCAATTCGTAAAACCAAAGTGAAATTCAAGAGCCTGAAGTTCACCAATGATATAAAGTTTATTGGGGCTGATCCCAGTCGGATTTTGTTTTCGGCCCGTGTGATTTATCCCGATAACGGATTTCAACCCACTATTCTTGTTTACGACTGGAAGGGGAATTTTGTCCGAGCGTTTCGCCCACGTCGCCCCGGTGGGGAAGAGGTTATGCCTCAATCGAACCAGTATCCTCGCTGGAGGTACGACGGGGAGTACCTATACGGGTTGTATTCGGACCACATACAGCAGTTTGATTTGTTGGGCTATCCCGGTTCAATCATTCGTGACGTGATTTATCCCACGGACGTTCAAATTAGTGGTCAGAAATTGTTTGTCCTGGATATACACGGTTTGAGACTGTCCTCTTACAACCGTCCTGATGCTCACGAGTATCGATACGCGACCCCCCCGGATTACACCAACGTAAAGGAAGCTGTAGCGATCAGTGACCGCAGGGTAATTTTATCGGCGGTGGACGCTGACAATAACAAACAGTCGAAGTTTAACCTCAAGGAATTAAAGTTACCGTCCCGGGATATACAGCATTTACTGGATCACAGCACCCGAAGTTTGCGATATCTACAGCCTGTGAAGAAAGAAAATACTCTTTTCTTCTGGGGGAGGGAAAATCGACACGAAGAATCACGATTGTTCAAATCAGACATAAAGCGCTATCAGGCTCGAACCACTTCCCAGGCCAGCCATGTCATTGACCGTGGAACCGTTGATTCCGAGCACGATTTATATTTATTTCCCGTTCAATCGGGAGATACATCCACGGAGTACCGCTATTTACATTTGAACGGTGATACTACCGGTAGAATTAGGAATACGGCTACTCTGCGATTGTTAAGTGAAAGAGGATTCGACGGATTTTACGGAGTTCGACGTGACACGGATACAGACCGTGCGTGGCTTGTTTCGGGTTACATCGATCAAAAATTTGATACGTCCCCGTATCGGTGGAACGTGGCGGATACGATGTTGACTTTTAATCACGAACCGCGTCAGATCTTACCTCGTAACGGCAGTATATATATATCCGTGGAAACTGAACCGGATTTCACGAAACTTGGTATCATTGAAAATCCCGGCAATGATACCCCGAGTATATCCTGGACGTATTCGGCTCGGGGTACATTGAGTTGGGTATTGCCTTCGTCTCCTAAGCGGGATAAGCACCTGATCCTTCATAGAGTTCAGAATCAAGGTACGCTCGTGGAATTGTACCAACCGGGGGATGTAAAAACCGGGGGTTTTCAGGCCTCCCTTACTTCAGCCGGGCCCAATGATTTATCCAATATAGAACTACAGGTGCAACCCGGGGGAAAGAGAATCAAAACGACCACGGGCGGTAATTTTACAATTTCTGATTTACCCGTGGGTTACCAGGAGTTAATGGCGGTCAATCATAAGCATCGCTTGAAGTTTCCCGAACGTTTTGACGTTGAGTCCGATGAATACGAACCTCGCAACGATATACCGGTGCAGATCAATGAGGATTTTGGTGTACTGGAGCGGGGGATGAACAATTATCGTAAAGGACGTTTAGAAATAGCTGGCAAGATTTTTAAGTTTTATCGCAAGCAAGAGTTTCCGAATTATCGTTGGGCGGGAATTTTGCTGAAAGACGTTTATCGTCAATTGGATCAGCCCGAGAAACTCCAGTCATTATACGACAAACAACCGGATATTTTTTCTGTTTCGGACAAGCTATACCTGTATAAGCACACAGGGACCCCGCCTTTGAAACCCCTTCTGAAGCAAAATATTTACTTCAAGAATCTTGATCCTATTAATCGGTTTGAATTATTTTACGGTCTCCCGTGAATTCATTTATTTGGGTGATTGTTGGGGGCGCAGTTCTGATTGTAACATTTGTTCTGGTAAGTTTGTTTACAATGGAACACGGGGATGACTCGGAATCCGTTATCCGGACCTGCCCGATCTGTAATTCTACGCTGGACCAAAATGAGCGAGTATTTGCAGATGAGGTAAAATCCCCGGACGGTTCCGTTGAGTTGGAGATTAAAGGTTGTTCGAGATGCTATCGTTAAAGCAGAATCATTGAATCCCTTCTGATGATAAATTACAACGATACAATATGTCCGATAAACAAGTACCGGAACGAATTCGTGGTTAACGGGGAGGATTATGGCGTGAGTTCCTCCCGGATTACCCATTACTAACGAAAGGATGTTTTGAACATGTTTGAGAAAGTAAAAGAATTCATCGGTTGGTTTTTAGCAACGTTGGCAATATTTAGTCTCGTCATGTTCCTTGCCATTCAATCGGTGCTCGTATTCAGGTTAGTGGAATCGATGGATACTTCAATTTCACCTCTCAAAGGAAAAAAAGTGGGATTAATGAAAATCGAGGGTCCTATTATGGAGATTGAAGACCAGCTTGAGACGTTGGAGGAGTTCCGGGAAAACGATTCGGTAAAGGCCGTGTTGCTTGATATCAACAGTCCGGGAGGAGCCGTCAGTCCCAGTCAGGAACTCAGTAAGGCCGTGGAGCGGGTTAGTGATTCCGGGAAGCCCGTCATTGCTTCAATACGGTCCGTGGGGGCATCCGGCGCGTATTACATTGCGAGTTCGTCAGACACGATTTATGCAAACCCCGGTAGTATGGTAGGAAGTATTGGAGTACTCATTCAATTTATGAAGATGAAAGATTTGATCAATAAGATCGGTGTTGAGTACCGGGTGGTCAAATCCGGACGTTACAAGGATCTTGGTTCCCCTTTTCGCGAGATGCGTGAAGACGAGCGGAAAGTGTTAATGAATTTAATTATGGACGTGTACGATCAGTTTATCGGACATATACTGGACGAACGTAACAAGTTCACGAGAAGTCGCCTGGAGTCTATAGCGGACGGACGAGTATTCACGGGCCGACAGGCTTTAAAAAAAGGCCTAATTGATCGTACGGGCACCCGCAAAAAAGCCCTGAAAGCAGCCGCTCGTGCAGGAGGTATCAGCGGGGAGCCGGATATCGTTCGATACTCCGGCGATCGATTTTCGATCTTTCGTTCCATGGGGGAGTTAATCAGTCCATTTACCAATTTACTCCGACAGCGTCACCGTTCTTTTCGATTATTATACATGATGCCTCAATGGGGGTCTAACAAATGAGAGAATGCCCGGTTTGTCGGGCGACTATTTTTGGTAGGCCCGATAAATGCAGTACCTGTAATACTCCCCTTGAACGGTTGAGTGGTCTCAGGGTACGCTGGAGCAAACGCTTAACCCCCTTCCTACCGGGGCTTGGGCATTTATGGCTCGGTTATTTGGTTCAGAGTACGCTGGCTTTATTTGGCACATCCGTGGCCCTTTTTGTTCTCATTGACGGTCTGAAACGCAACGCTTTTGGCGTAAAAGAGTACCTTATTTGGTCCGGCTTTTGGTTAATATGGGTACTGTTCTGGAGCTGGAATATTTCTTACAAACCAAGAAAGTTTGTCTCGGCCCGACAGATTTATCAATACCTGTTTGGGATGTTGTTGGTGGTAAATATTGTGATGACCTTCCTTATTGGAATCTTATTAGCAATGTAATGGGGTGGAATTTATGAAATATTCCCTCGAGTCCGATGAGCCATCGATTCCGGAGTCCGCTTTTGTGGCCCCAAGCGCGGATGTTATTGGGAACGTAACCCTGGGGGAACGGACGAGTGTATGGTTTGGAACGGTAGCAAGGGGAGACGTGGATTCCATAAGAATTGGTGAAGAAACCAATATTCAGGATAACTCCACGCTCCACGTTCGCGAGGGAATGCCCCTGGAAATTGGCAACCGAGTCACCGTGGGTCATTCAGCAAAGTTACATGCCTGCACGATAGAGGATGAGGTACTGGTTGGCATTGGTGCTGTTGTACTCGATGATGCCGTACTTCGCTCCCATTGCATGATTGGGGCGGGGGCAGTCGTTACTCCCGGAACGGAGGTTCCCCCGGGAGCCGTTTACATGGGATCACCGGCTCAATTCGAACGTAATCTGTCGGAATCCGAACTGGAACTTATTAAGGAAAGTGCCCGGAATTACGTCGACCGAACCCGCCATTATCGGAATGAACTCATCAACAAGAGTGAATAATCGACCTGCGACACCGTAATTCCCGCGAAAACAGGTGAATATGGAATAAAATTCATACTTGGCGCCCTTTTATTAATAGAGTCCACTCTAAAAAGGTTGTCATTGCCGGGTTCGACCCGGCAATCCATCCCGTAGAGCCTATACTCTGGATTCCTGCTTTCGCAGG
>JBDGPJ010000074.1:343-3907 GCA_042219695.1 bacterium | reverse complement strand
ATCTTCTTCGGCTGCCTGCTGAACTTGTTGCTGACGCCTCTCCAGACCTTGCCGTAGAAACTGCGCAGATGTTCAGGTGGCGCGTACTCGTAATCACGGATCGCCATCGCCAGCACGCCTGGGTGCACTAGCGGGTGATCACGCACCAGCTGTTTCATCGTCTTCTTCCTCGGAAACCAGGTCGACAAAGATGTCTTCCAGGGAGGGTTGGGATAAGGAACATTCCAGCACGGTGATGTCGTGGTTGTTTGTGAACCCAAAAAAGTTTTCCACCATGTTTATGGGAATCAGACCCTCGAGACGGTCCTCGTCACGTTTGTCCATGTCGAGGTAATCCGGCAAGCAGTTGTTCTCGAGGTCACTCGTCACCTCAAGAGCAACACGATAGCTTTTACGTTCGTGATCGGTGATTACATCCAGACGGTCTTCCTTGATAACGGAGCCGTTTTGCAGGATGGCGACTCGTTCACAGATTAACTCGACCTCGGAGAGTACATGTGAATTAATAACGATGGTTGTTCCTTCCTCGTTCAGCCGAAGAAGTTCATTTCGGAACGTCTTTACGACGACCGGGTCCAGCCCCCGGGTCGGTTCGTCAAGCAGTAATAAATCAGGCTGTTTCACCATGCAGGTTGCTAACCCGACCTTTTGTTTCATCCCCTTCGAGCAGTACTTGAGCCTGAGATCCCGCTGATCGTAAATATCAAGTTTTTTAAGGACCTCCTCGAAGCGTTTGGAGGGAATGTCGTCATTGTATAAATGTCCGTAGAACTTGAGAGCTTCCTCGACGGTAAGGTAGAGGTGGTAGTTGGGCTCCTCCGGTACGTAACCAACGTCGTTAAACAAATCATCACCGTGTTGTGGTTCCCGATCGAGTACTTCAAGGTTACCATCGTCAGGCTTAATAAGCCCCAGCAAGCAGTTCATTGCGGTAGTCTTTCCGGCGCCATTTGGGCCAAGTATTCCGTAAATATCACCTTTATCAACGGTCAGGTTGCAACCGTTCAGGGCCTGGACTTCACCACCGAAAAATCCCCGTCCGAATGTAACCTCCAATTCCCGGGCTTTTATAACGGGTTTGTTTTTCGACGAAGGATTCGTTCTGTCCGGGGGACTTTCCGCGGATTCGATCGGTTGAGCGTTCAACCGCTGTCACCGACACAGAATTCTTTGTTGACCTTCTTAATCGTTTTCGTGTCCGACAGATCATTTCCGTTCAGTTCGGAAAGCCGTTGTTTCATTCCGGTGGCGGTCTGGCAATCGCATTGGAGCAACTCCTGTTCACAGCCACACTTACAACCCATCGTCCGGGCCAGGCGGAGTGCATGCCCGGAAAGTTCACTGTCCCCGCCTTGCTGATAGGACTCCGATTCAAGTAGTTTCTTATATTTTTCCCGACTGATTCCTTCTCCGTTACGTAGTTGTTCGAATTGTTTCTTCAGAAGGTCGGAGAAGGTGACATCCAGGTTAGAAATTTGCCCCACTTCGTAAAGTCGTACGCGTCCCTTTGCGTCGATAACCACGGTTGTGGGAAAACTGCTCACGTCGAATTTGGAGCTGAGAGAGTCCTGGTCGAGTGCCACGGGATATTTGATTCCCTGACTTCGAACGAAGTTTTCTACCTTTTCACGGGTTTCCCCGACGTCGACGCCAATTAACATGACGGGATTTTTACGATGTTTATTATGGAACTTATTCAGCAATGGTATTTCCTCTCGGCAGGGCTTGCACCAGGTTGCAAAGAAGTTGATGACGATGACACGTTTTCCTACGTGTTCTTCGAGTGAGATTGTTCGACCGTTGAGGGTATCGATTTCGAAGTTCGGACTCACTCGTCCCTTCCATTCGGAGGTCTGATTGAACTGTTCCACCATCCGATTGACTTGCTCCGGACCGGGAAATGATTTTACCCAGCTATGAAATCCGCCGAGTGGAGCCACAAGTACAACCGCAAGTAATACATACTGCCACTTACTCATCGAATTCCCGCTCCTTACATTGAGTTTGACGTAATCATCTGAAATTTACATATTCGTGACAAGTCAGAAGCTTCGGTAAACTATATTGGTAAGGGAAGCCTCCGTTCAGCGCCGGAGGAAGTGAGCCTTTATTTTTTAGTCATCGGCAAAAGTGACGCAAATTACATATCCGGTGGAGAGAGTTTGTGTGTTAGTACGGGGGGGATCGTTTGACGGTACCGTAGTAGAAGAAGATATCACACGGCCAATAACCAGCGATGTAACGTCAAGAGTTTACTTAAAGCTTGGCGTCCTCCGTAATGGGTTCAATCTCGGGGTAAGTCTGGTTAAACCTCTCCATGCTTTCATCGATGGTACCCAGCGCTTTGTCCGGGCCGAAATATCCCCTGACTTCAACCTCTTTTTCCTCCAGCTTCTTGTATTCGGAGAAGAACTGGCGAATTTCCCGCATCTTGTGATCCGGTAAATCCTTAATGTCCTCGTACTCGCTGTATTGTGGATCCTGGGAGGCCACACCGATAATTTTGTGATCCACGCCTTTTTCATCCTCCATGTCGATTCCGCCGATAGGTTTGGTCTGTGCCACGGTCAGGGGTACCAGCGGCTCCTGGCAGATCAACAGGATGTCGATGGGATCGTCGTCCTTTGCCATGGTCTGGGGAATGAATCCATAGTTTTCGGGGTAGTGTACCGAGCTGTACAGGACCCGGTCCAGAAAGAGTACGTCGAACATTTTACTATACTCGTACTTGACTTTTTCCCCCCGGGGAATCTCAATTACGGCGTGAAATTCGTCCGTTCCCTTTGATTCCGCGGGTAACCGTTTCCAGTAAGAAATTCCTTCTTGCTTCATGTATGAAACCTCCATCAGGGATCAATTTCATGATAATAAAGTACTATGTAGGGTAACCTATATATGCCGCCGTCGAAATCCTGATTTTACTACAATTCATGATATACTGGTACATTACGTCCATGAGGTGATAATCAATGAGTGAAGAACTGTACCAGAAAGCCGAGCAAGCCCGGGCATCCGGTCGACCGTTTGCCATGGTGACCATTACCGACACCGTCTTCTCCCCGCAAGACCGGCTCCAAGATGATGGTCTACGAAGACGGTTCGATTGAGGAAACCATTGGAGGCGGTGCGCTCGAGGCATTTGTGATTGAGGAATCGGTAAAGGCCATCGAGCAAGGGGAAAGCCGTAAGGTTACCTATAACCTGGAGCCCGGTGAACTTAACATGTACTGTGGTGGACAGGTCGAGTTCTTCATTGACGTCTTTCGCCGTGAGTTTCATCTTGTGCAGTTCGGAGCCGGCCACGTGGGTCAGGCCGTGGCCCGAGTGGCGGAAAGCATCAATCGCCCTTACACCATTATGGATGATCGAGAGGAATTTGCCGATCCCGAAAAGTTTCCCGGCGCCAGCAGGGTCATTCATTGTGATTTCATGGAGGCCTTCGATCGAGTGAACGTCGACGAAAATACCTACCTTTCCATTATTACTCGTTGTCACGACACGGATATTATGCTGATGGAACAGGCCCTGGAAACGGAAGCCGCATATATTGGGATGATCGGCTCC
>JBDGPJ010000074.1:0-299 GCA_042219695.1 bacterium | reverse complement strand
GTTTCGCAACCTCGAGGAACACACGGGAGTGAACCCGGCCGATGACGATCGAGTGTACGCTCCCATAGGACTTGACCTGGGGACCTCCGAGCCCGGGGACATTGCCGTATCCGTATGGTCGGAGATTCTGAAAATACATACCGGTGGTAGCGCCGAACATATGCAACTCGACGAGGAAGACAAGAACAAAGCCCGCGCTTCCGATGACAAACAGATTTCCGACGACCTCACCGAGGAACCCGTGGAGGTCTCCGAGGATTCTTAGTTCCCCTTTTTCAGTGTTAAATATTTGATTGTAG
>JBDGPJ010000073.1:10072-10404 GCA_042219695.1 bacterium | reverse complement strand
AAATATATTGGAGTGTTCTCAAGCCGTCAATGAAGTTGGATTGGCTTCAATACCTTCAGAGGGGGTTCGGAGAATGATTGGAGGAATTAAATGGTTGCCATTAAAAGCATTTTTTCCACGGGACATTACATAACTACTTCTTCCGATTCCTCGTCTTCACCTTCCACGACATCGTACCAGATTTCCCGCATCACCATTTGTTTTCGTATGACCCGCTGTTCCTGATTGTCGTAGGTATCCCAGAACTCTTGATATTCCCGGATCAATTGATCGTCGGTCGCCTGGTCACAGATTCTCTGTAAATCGTTTAACGTGGGTTGGATGTCACCGGT
>JBDGPJ010000073.1:0-10062 GCA_042219695.1 bacterium | reverse complement strand
CTTTGGAAGTTTGTTTGGATGATGTTGTTTCTTCCTGACTTTCCTCCGGTGAGTCGGTTTGAGATTCTGACTGTTCAATGTCGGACGAGCCGGGTGAGTCTTCGCCTTGGGAGTCGGAGGAGCCAAAATCAAATTCATCGACGTTACGAGCTTTCTGCCAATTTTCCGTACCGGCTTTACAAATTTGTGTATCCGCTGTGACTTGTTGGATTAACTCCTCGGGTTCATACGGTCCCTTGACGTCGTCGTTAACATAAATGTACCACTTGGCCACGGTAATACCTCCTTTTTTAGCTGTCAGCATTCAGCGTTCGGCAGTCAGCAATCAGTATTCAGCGTTCAGCAATCAGCAATGTTCGGTATTGTTGCACACACGTATCAACCCACGCTCGTCGCCCCGCAATTTTCTTGTCCAATTCCCCCTTTCGTTGTTAGACGTTAGCACTCAGTGATCAGCGTTCAGCTTATGGCCTGATAGCTATTGGCCGTTGGCTAATAGTCTTGAGCTAAATACGAGACAATACACCACTGGCCGCTCTTACTCTATCCCTCGCCCAGCGTCAAACGTCCCGCTCCACGCTTCAAGCCCCATGCCCCGTCCTACCCTACGCTTTCACGAACTCACGCTCACCTCGTATCCTCTATTCTTGGGACAAACTCGTTATTAACTTTTTAGAGGTTGGCACTCGTAAAAAATTCACAGTATTTTCGCTCAATTGCCCACTCTCTCAATCGCACGTCTCCACGTTCTTACTCTCAATAATGTGAAGTTTCCTCCATTCTACTATTCTACTATTCTTAGTTGACGGCACTCATATCTCGTCGTGTTTTTACTCTAATATTTTTCCCATCCATGAACATAAACACCGTGCCGTCCTCGTCGTTTCGGTAAATTTTCTCCGTTTCGGCTTCCCTTAATCGTGTCAGTGTTTCCGGAGTAGGATGACCAAACGTATTGTAATGTCCCACCTGTATCACTGCGTATTTTGGCTTTACAAAATCGAGGAATTCCTCCGTCGTGGAAAACCGTGAACCATGGTGGGATACTTTTAGCACGTCGACGTTGATCTGTTCTCCCCACATCTTGACAAGTTCCTGTTCGCCAAATCCGCCTCCTTCACGGGTGCCTTCGATATCTCCCGTGAGCAATACACTGTTTTCCCCGTAATAAAACAGGTTTACGAGGCTGGAATTATTCGTGTTCTCGTCCTTGGGGGCCGTCCGAAGGAGCCATCCCTTTACGCCCGGCCCCAGCCGATCCATTTTCATGCCTTCCTTTAAATCCCCCCCGATTTTGGCCGGGGCCTTCATCGTCAATCCTTTCTTGTCGATGATCTTCAACATGTTTTCCTTGGAGGTGGAAGGATGATCGTGTCCGGCAATCCAGACTTCCTTGACAGGCATCTTTTTCAGGAGATCGTAGGCGGCGCCTATATGATCGCTGTGGGGATGAGATGCGATATAATAATGGAGTTTTTGAATGTTATTGCGAGCAAAGAAGGGGAGAAGAAGAGTATTCGCCGCGTCGACCTTGCGCGCCATCGGGTAGTCCGGGTTCTTACCTTCTCCGCAGTCAACGAGAATGTTTTTCCCCCGGGGGGTTTTGATGAAAATGGCGTCTCCCTGTCCAACGTCAAAAAACACCACGGCCATTTCGTCGGGTTTGCGTTCACGTAATAAGAACCCGGGTTGTTGCGGTCGTTGTACCTGTTTTCCCTGTGCTGATGGTTTCTTCGAAGTTGAGCTTTGTTGGTAGTTCACTGGTAGGGAAGAAGTTACGGATGCCGAACTCGAGCGGACAAGAGAAGCCTGAAGATCCCCGGATAAAAGTGACCGGTAGGTGGGAAGGGCGAAAAACCACGCACCACACGTGATTACAAGGAGTACCCCCACGACAATCCAACCGGTTACGTTCGATTCTACATCAACTCGTCCACCGTGTTCTTCACGAACCTTGCGATATCGGTCAAAGTCATTTGCCATAATTTTATTCTCCTAACCCGGACCAGTCATGATAGCAAATCTGTTAATAAATAGTCCGATCATTGAACAGCCGTAAATGGTACCGAAA
The DNA here is from genome assembly GCA_042219695.1 of bacterium. Lineage (GTDB taxonomy): Bacteria > T1Sed10-126 > T1Sed10-126 > T1Sed10-126 > JBDGPJ01 > JBDGPJ01. Next base: position 7,991 of record JBDGPJ010000073.1, on the reverse strand, counting down.
GATACCATTACCTTTTGAGTTGGAGGGCTAAAAAGTTACATTTCCTTTCATGTCTTCCGCCGTCGCCGGCCCAATTCCACTTACATTCTGCATATCTTTGAGATCTTTAATTCCTCCATGCTTATCCCGGTACGAAATAATCGATTGCGCAGTGGACGGGCCAACACCGTCAATCTTTTGTAGTTCACTGGAACTGGCGGTATTGACGTTAATAAGTCCTGAACTTTCGGAGGAGGTTTTGGATTCCTCCTCGCTTTTAAATCGTTCCGGGTCAATTTGCGGTAGCTGTCCGGATAGCGTGATTTTGTCAAGGAATTTGACTATATTTCCCCGTCCAAGACCTTTGATCCGGGCCAAATCCATCGCATTTCTGAACACACCCCGACGCCGACGGTAATTGACAATTCGTTGAGCGATTTCTTTCGATATATACGGTACTTCCGTTAATTCACTAACGGGATCTTGATTAATATCAACTCGAAGGGCTCGCTTTGCTTCACGAATTTCCTGTTCGCTTAATCGTTCCAGGGAAAAATGAGTTTTGGCGAGGTTTGAGGGTCGGGGGGTATTTTGGTTGGAATCCGTTGTGGCTGAATTATTTGCCGGGGAATTTTGATTGGTTTGTGAAGTCGACGGAGTAGCGGCATCAACTGTATTTTGTTTAGACGTAGAATTTGTGGAACTTTGATTATTTTTAAACGAGTGGAACTGTAGAGAAATGGCGGGGATCGATGCTACGAATACTATTATCAAGAATCCGGCAATTACCGTTTGTTTATTATTCATATTCTACTCTCCAGGGAATCACTGATCCATTGGTAATGGGAACAAGATTGTAAAATTGACGGTCACTTACTCAAAATTTATATCACTATCCAGAAAAATTGTATCTTGTTTCACGTAAGCCATGTAGTGATATAGCAACTATAATTTCTCCATGGATCGCCATTTAAAACAGCTTATGCGTAATTTTTATTCCTTCAAAGCTCTCCATGACCGCGACTTGTTCCTTAACGTGCCGCCGACCGGCTGATTACAATGCGTGGGAGTGTTTTGATACGTTTTATTTACTGAAAGGATGACGAATTCTCGAGATCGGATTTACGTACGAGAGTATCGGCTTCAATGGTCCGGTTAACAGTGGATCCGACAACCGAGTTTATTCGGTTAGGAGGAATTCCACTACCCGGTCGCTTGGTAGTGAGATCGTTGCGCTTTATTTTTTCCCCTTCCTGAATCTTGCGGGTTGCCACAATACTTTTGGTAGCCCATTGTAGTGATTCGCCTTCGCGCTTTACCGGCTTTTTGTCACCGTTCCCGAGACTTTCTTCCACGCGTCGAACACCACGAATTAATTGTTCGAGTTCATTGCCCACGCAGGCGACCTGCGTATCCTGTGAATCGGGGTTGCGTTCAAGGGCAATATGTTTTTCGATTACATTAGCTCCACGGGCCACCGCAGCCAGCGGAATTTCAATCCCCTCAGTATGATCGGAGTATCCCACTAAATAAGAAAACGAGAGTATTCATTGCCCGTAGATTGATTTCGTCGGCTCGAGCCGGGTACACACTGGTACACTGGAGAAGAATTAGCTCCTTCAATTCATGGGATTCAAACACGTTTACGGCTTGTTTTACGTCTTCCAGGTCATACATCCCCGTGGAAAGAATAACCGGTTTATCGTAGGAAGCGGCGGTTTCGAAGTAAGGGAGGTTGTTTTTTTCACCGGAACCTATCTTCAGGGCGGGTACTCCTATTTGATTCAGTTCTTCCAAGGAAGGAATATCATGGGCGGAAGCCAAAAACGTAATGTTTTGATTACGAGCATAATCGCGGACATCACGGTATTGATCGATGGTGAATTCTTTTTTGTGCAGTGAATCCCGGCTATCAGGTTGCTCGGAACAAACAATTTCCTCAGTATTGAAGTGCTGAAATTTCACGGCGTCCGCACCGGACTTAGATGCCAGGTCTACGAGTTGTAACGCTCGTTCCAATTCGCCGTTATGGTTCAAACCGGCTTCGGCGATGACGTAAACAGGATGGTCAGGACCGACCTTTCGTTCACCGATCTGGATTGTATCCATCAGGATAACTGTTCGTCGGCCAGGGCTTCGGCGACCTTGAAATCAAGCGGAGTATTGATATTCACGGATTCCTCGGGCTTCATTTCCACGTATCCAATGGGATCGGGAGAAAGGTCGCGCTCCCTCATAAATATATCCGTGCCAACGGACCAGACGGCGCTGTTAATACGGCAAAGGTGATCCATCTCCTGGCGATGAGTGTGCCTGTTTTGGGGCTCCTTGATGTAACGTTCCAGTCCCTCCTCATTTTTTACAAAAATATTTTCGGGCATCCGGGTCACCGGCTCTACTGATACCACGGAGTTGTAGTCTTTTTCCGATAATTGTTGAAGTGCGCTGTCAATGTGATGGGGCTTTCGGAACGGTGATGTGGGCTCAAGTAACGTGATGGTGGCGATGTTGTCGATGGGTTCAGAGATGGTTTCCAGGGTATAAACGACGGCGTTCACGACGGGACTGTCGTCACCGGCCAGGTCATCCGGGCGCAGGAAAGGGACCTCGGCGCCGGCGTCCCGCCCGATTTCCGCGTATTGTTCGGAATCCGTGGACAACATCACACGATCAATGTGCTCGGCTCCCAGCCCATCCTGGATACTGATGGAGAGCAGTGGAGTCCCTTTCAATTCCCTTATATTTTTGTCGGGGACCCCCTTGGACCCGGAGCGGGCGGGGACGATGGCCAGGTTGGTCACGGTTCCATATCCAGCTTTTTTTGGATGTCGAATTCGTGACGGTTCAGTACGTCCACGATTCGTTTGCTGGTTTTTCCATCACCATACAGAGGATCCGGTTTATACGGCCCGTGATCCAGCTGTTTTTCGATGGCTTGTTTAATTTCAGTAGAATCGTACGGAACGTCGATAACGTTGCCCCCCCGTTCTCGGCCCTCCTGGCGGTTGCCGATGTTTACGGAAGGGATACCTAAAAACGCCGCCTCCCGAAGTCCTGTACTGGAGTTTCCCACGATGCACTTTGCGTTGTTGAGCAAGGGGGCGAATTGTTCGATCGGTAAGCTTACGAAAAAATGAATAAAATCGGGATTTTCGTTTTCACGATAAGTTCGAATACCCTGTGATAGCCCGTCGGAACCGGCATCCATGTTCGGCCAGAGCCAGATTGTCGGTATGTGGAGTTCGTGAATGGCGTCAATGGTTTCATTCACGTAATCAAAGTTTTCTTCGTATTCGGTGGTTACCGGGTGTTGGATCACGATTAAGTATTCGTCATCGAGATCGACAACCGGACCGGTGCCACGCTTGTTCTGTTCCTCCATCACAGCCGAGGTATCTTTTAGGTTCAATTCATTCATGACATCAAAACTCGGGGTACCGACGACGTGTACGTTTTCCTCAGGTTCTCCCATTTGTATGATTCGACGTGCGGCCGTGTCTGTGCAGGGGAAATGGAGGTGTGATAGCTTCGTGATGGCGTGGCGAATACTTTCATCGATGGATCCCGAAATTTCACCACCCGCTATGTGAGCCAGTGGAATATTCATGTACGTTGTGGCGATGGCCAGTGCCAGCTCCTCGAACCGGTCACCGATTGCCAGCACAACGTCCGGTTGAAGATCGACGAAAGCACTGGTGAACTCCTGGATGGCAACTCCGGTGGACTGGGCCATGGTCGTTGGATTTTCACCTTCCACCAGAAAGTAGAGGAGTTTTTCGACGTCGAACTCCCCGATTTTGTCGTCCTCGACCAGTTTACCGTAGTCGTGCAGTACAGCTCCCCCTCCCGCCATGAGCTGAAGCTCCAGATCGGGATGCTGTTTGATTTCTTCCATGATGGGGCGGTAATGGCCGTAGTTTCCGCGGGAAGTAATGGCAATGCAAATTTTTTTCATCAATAAATTCCCTTGTTATTGTGATTCAATAATTATATTCACATTGTTCGTTATTTTTGACTTTTTTGTTACTCCCTACCCTCTTAAAGAAGCCGGCGAATATTTACAGGGGGATTCACACGAACGATTCGTACCATCTTTGATGGAAACTCCAATTAGGCGTAAAGACCCGTTAAACGGATTTTCAAGGAACCCAACTCCGTAAACTTTTAAAATTTTAAAAGTTTTTAAGTGTTAATAGCTGTTGAATGGATTCTATTGGAACCCAAAATATCTGAAGAATCGTTCGGAGAACTCCCACTGATTCCATCCGAACAGTTTGATTCAGGTTCAAACATACCACAAGTGACTAAAAAATACGCAATGAACTCTAACCCGCATTCACGAGAGTAAAACTGTTAGAAATATTTCTTAATCTGTCCACAAGCCGTCCTTGGTGCTAAATAGCCTCATTCCTGGCCGGTTTAGTCCGGCCGTTTAAACAATTAATGTACAGCGGACGATAATTTACGCAATTCGGGCTTCCCCGGGGAAGACCTCTGTTGTAGGACGCAAGTCGCTTCCGGCTCGGATGCTTCCCAAAGATTTTTTCCCAAGTGATTTGGACCTGTGAACCAATCATAAACGTAATCCTTACCAACCGTTTCTCGTATAGTTGCGGATTTTTGCAAATTTATTTCGTAATTCTGAGAATGCGTTGTGTTTCCTGGCTTTTAAAGTGGACACAAAAACGGGTTCAAGTGTTCTGCGTCATCGACGCCCGCCCTGGTAGGGGAAATCACGTTCCCGAAGGTGTTCGCGGGAAACTTCGCTCAGGTCCGGGCAGTCGGCTAACAGACAGGCCCGGTTTAATTCGGACGTAATGTCATCCAGGTACATTTCAACACCGATGTCCTCCCCGCCGACAGCGGCGATCATGATGGGTCGCCCAATCATTACGGCGTCGGCACCTAGAGCAATGCATTTAAACACGTCGTAGCCGGAACGGATTCCCCCGTCGATTAGGATTGGTATATCCTCATCGACTTCATCCACAATACCGGGGAGAACGTCCAGTGTAGCGGGTTGTTCATCTAAAACTCGACCTCCGTGGTTGGATACAACGAATCCGGATACACCGGCTTCAATTGCCCGGCGGGCATCCTCCGGAGTCATGATCCCTTTTACGATAAAATCCAGTGAATTGTGATTGGCCAGTTCGGAAAGCTCCTCGACACCGTAGCCACGGGTTCGCTGGCCACGCTTGTTCATCGTGACAAAAGATATGGCGTCGACGTCGACCCCTGCCACCTGGATTCCAGCTACCTTTGCGGCGTCCAGCCGTTTCTTCACGTCATCAGGGTTAATACGGGGCTTAAAAATGGGGATTCCCCATCCATCGTGTTCTTCCAGTACACCAACGCCAATTTTGTATTTGTTGGGTGTGGCGCCGTCGCCGATCATCGCCATTCCCCCTGACTCAATGCACCCCTTCGTAACCGAGCGTGCGTATTCTTCCTCCGTGGTGGCGCCGTTCATGTTGGTTGTAGCACCAGTAACGGGAGCGGCTAATACTGGATGGGCCAGGTCGTAACCGAAAAGGTTCACACTGATGTCGGGATTTTCGTTGGATTGGATGGTCGTGGTGTTTATTTTCCAGCGGTCGAAGGCGCGTAAATTTTCCTTGAAGGATTCGGCGTCGCCGAGTCCCCCAACCCCGGGGAGTTGACCGGCACATGCGTAACCATCACAAACGTTACAAACAACGCATTCCCCCTGAAAACGTTCTCGTGCCCGGGATTCAATTTCATCCCATGTAATTTCGGGAGGAGGACCGACTTCAAACTGGAGTTTCTTATGAGCTTCATCGGCGATTGATTGTGCTTCCTGCAAAGTTTCTCCGGAAACGATTACGTTGGCTGGCTTATCGAGGTTACTTGTGGGCTTGTGAACTTCTTCGCCGATATCGAAATTAAGGGAAATATCTTCCACTCCTTCGATGTCACGAATCTCCCCGGTTTCGGGAATGATAGCCCGTTCGAGTGAAACGCGCTTATAATCGGGGTATTTTGGGATGTCCGGTTTGATACCAAGTGAAATTTTGATGGCGTTCCGAATAATCGAACGATCGGTAGCAATTGGATAGGTCCAGCCCGACATAAATCCCCCGGATAACCGTGCTGCCATCTCAACCATTTTGGGCCCGTCCTTGGTCATTTTTATATCCCCTTTTGCAGCACCCATGTTAATACCAAGAGCTTGCGCCGCTTTTTCGGCAAGTTCCAGGATTTGTTGCTGGACCTCGTCGTCTTTCTGGGAGGGCATCACGTGACCGGTTTCCACGAAATACGGTTCGTGTTCAATGATACGATCGGCAATACAATGATGCACGGGTTCTCCATTGAACCACAGGGAGTCGGTGGAAAATTCATCCCCTTTTAGGCACTCTTCGATAATAATTTCTCCGCGCGTGGAGTTTTGCTTGGCTTCTTCGAAAGCCGGTTCCACGTCGTCCTCGTCCTCGATTTTACGAACTCCACGTCCCCCCATGTTATCGGCTGGCTTGATAACTAACGGATACCCGAGTTGCTCCACGGCTTCCCAAGCTTCGTCCTTGTCCCAGATCCCCCTGAAGTCAGGTTGAGGAATTCCGGTTTGTTGAAAAACGCGACGCATTTTGACTTTGTTTGTTGCTCGTTCGGCCGTGTCAAAGTGTATACCGGGGAGGTCGAGAGCCTCGGCGACCGCCGCCTGTGAAGTGGAAGCGTCCGTTCCTACCGTAATGACCCCGTCGATATCCCCGTACTCAAATCCGCGTGCCTCCCTTACACAGCCTTCGAAGTCCCGGGTACTCATTTCAATCGGGTAATCGGCCAGCGACATTCCCGGCGCATCTGGATTCATGTCGAGTACCACGGTTTCAAGTCCCAACCGTCGTGCTTCCCGAATCGCCGGCACCTGCATCGTGCCCGCCCCGATCAGCATAACCGTACCGTCCAGTTGTTCGTCACCGTCGACCTGAGGCGCACCGTTGGTGGTTGTGTTAGGAAGGGACGAATTGACGAATCGACGAGGGGACGATTCTGTTTCGTTTTCAGTCATTAGCGCGAATCCATTTTTCTGATTGTGAACGCATTTTTAATAACTGTGCGATAATTTGTTCACAAGAGTCAAACAAATTTTCGAATTGATCCTGGGATAAATATTGGCTTCTCAGGCTGATTTCTAACCATACTTGTGTTTCTGCAGCTTCAGATAAAGCAGTATTTAAGGTAGAAATAAATGCCTTTTTATAAGCACGCTTGTGCCATGCTTCTCCGATATTGGCACATATTGAACGTGAAGATCTACGGATTTGATCAGTAATACTATACCTTTCTTCTTCCGGGAATTGTTTCGTCAAATTAAAGATTTCCATGTTTAAATCCATAGCATTCTTATAAACTCGCAAATTACGAAAATTTTCTACTCGACTCTCCTTGTTATTCAAAGCTGATTAGCATTCATTTGCCTATTCACCCTTTTGATCATATTTTTTACAACGTTTGATCCACTCGTACACTCTCCTCACTTCCATTCATCCACTCGTCCATTCGTCTACACGTAGTATCATCGGTTCTTCCGTCCTTCCAGTTTTTCGATGCGATTGGAAATTCGGTCGTATTCACGGTCGTAGTACTGACGTTCGTGTTTGAGCACTTGTATCTCAAATTCAAGGATCGATTTGACGGTCGAACGTGACGTGTCTCGATCGATGGTTTTGAACCCAACTTCTCGAGTGTTAATACAATCAGGAGAAATTTTTTCCGTGATTAAAGCGGCGTCGTCCGGAGTGATTCGACCTCCCACTGATACCATGTTCCCGGGCGACGTCAATTACGTGCTTCGTGGCCTCCAAAACGTCCTCGTCATTGGGTTTCCTGTCCATGGACCGACATAGGTCATGGCGACCTACGGTGATTTGCTTAAGGTGGTTTGCCTGTTCCGTTTGAAGAAGGTTTTCAATGTTATTGACCGCCTGAATTGTTTCAATATTTATTTGCTTATCCACGTAGGAAAATCGGTTTTCACCGAGTTC
>JBDGPJ010000072.1:491-3263 GCA_042219695.1 bacterium | reverse complement strand
TACCGCGTTTATTGGAATTATTTATTGGTTAGAAGTACACTCGAAACGTTCACCGTAGAATTATTCGTACCAACTGAAAAATGTTGTTTTACAAATTGTTTTGTGAGGTTAAGTCAACGGTCAAAATAACGTTGTGACTTATTCAGTAATACGCAAACAGTAACAGGTGACTTTGAACCAAAAATTAATCACTAAAGAGGAGTGATTGAAGTATGGCAGCACGTATTCGTTTACAGCGTAAAGGTCGATCCAAATTTCCGAAGTACAGGGTTGTTGTAACGTCTTCGGAAGCCGGCGTGAATGATGGTCCCATTGAAACCATTGGAAATTACTTCCCGGATAACGACAAGGAAGAGAAATCCGAGGAGATTGATCTGGACGAGGATCGTGCATTGCACTGGCTTGAATCAGGTGCTCGTCCGTCCGACACCGTGAGGGATCTGTTTAACTCGGTGGACTTGTTTGAGCAGTTAGAGGAGCGCCGCGAGTCCGCCACGACCTGATTTCATGACGGAAGAATTGGTTGATTACGTAGCACAGAACTTGGTCGATCACCCTGAATCCGTTCAGACACGGTCGGAGTCTACCGAGGACGGCCTTCATATCGTTTTATCGGTAAAGGATGATGACCGTGGGCAGGTAATTGGTCATGGAGGTCAGACCGCTCGAGCCCTACGGTCGATTGTAAGAGCGGCCGGTGCGATTCATGATCGTGCTTATACGTTAGATATTGCCGATGAGTAACGATACCGAACGGGTCACAGTGGGCACTATTGTTAAGCCCCACGGTGTTCACGGCGAAGTTATCGTGGAATTCACCACTGACTTTCCCGAGCATCGATTTGCTCCTGGGCAAATCGTCCGGTATTCAGAGGACGGACAGAGCGAAGTCTTTACGATTGAGTCGGCACGACCTCATCAGGACCGGTTAATCGTGGAATTCGAAGAAATTGATTCCATCGATCAGGCCGAGGCGTTTCGAGATTACGAACTTTACGTCCGTCCCGATGAGGTGTTTCATGAGGAAGGTAGTTTTTACGACTTCGATCTCATTGGGATGACGGTCTACGACCAGGGGAATCATGAACAGGGAGTTATCGAGGAAATTTACAGTGCTGGCGGACATCAGGTTCTCGTAATCCATACACCGGATGATCAGTACATGGATTTCCCGGCCCAGGATGAACTCGTCCGGGAGGCCGAACTCGATGGGAATTACATAAAGCTCGAGTTTCCGGAAAATCGTGAGAAGCTTACGTACGAGAAGGGATAGCATGGAAGCACACGTACTGACCGTATTTCCCGAGATGTATCGACAGCATCGTAATCACGGTATCATGGGTAAGGCTGTTGATAAGGATAAGCTGGAATTAACACCGTGGAGTCTACGTCGTTTCACGGACGACAGGAACGGAAATATAGACGACCATGCCTATGGTGGGGAGTTTGGTATGGTTCTGAAACCTGAGCCTTTTTTTAGAGGAGTGGATCATATAACGGAAACTCGTGGAGATGCCACGGTGATGATGACATCCCCGGGAGGACGGCAATTTGATAATGACGCGGCAAAGCGGTTGTCGAAACGCTCCCGAATGATTATCCTTACGGGGCGCTACGAAGGTGTCGATCAACGCGTGAGAGATCACCTCGTTGATGAAGTATGGAGTATTGGTCCATACGTCACTCCCGGCGGGGATTTACCCGCTTTGGTATTATTGTCCTCCATTATCCGTCATATTGACGGAGTGTTGGGAAATGAAACCTCCATACAGCGAGATAGCTTTCAGAACGATCGGTTGGCGCCACCCCATTACACGCGCCCGCAATCGTACAGGGGACACGACGTTCCCGAAGTGTTACTGTCGGGCGATCATCAACGTATCGAAGAATGGAGGCGTCACCAGGCCAAGCAACGAACAAAAAGAAAACGACCTGAATTAATAGAAGATCGAAAACAGGAAACATCGTGAAACTTATTGGATTGTAGAGGTTCGATTCACCATGAAACCGCGATTTCGAAAACTCGTTGAGCAGGAGAACAAGAAGCAGAATTTTCCCGAATTTGAACCCGGGGACCGAATTAAGGTTCATACCCGGGAAAAAATTGGTGGGCAGATGAGGTCCCGCACTTTTGAAGGAATATGTATTGCACGCCGGGACGACGGTTCCACCAAAACGTTCAAAGTCCGAAAAAACAGTTTTGGAGTGGGCGTGGAACGGATTTTCCCGTTGAATGCTCCTATTATTGAGGATATTGAGATTATCCGAAAAGGGAAGGTTCGCCGGGCCAAGTTAAATTACCTCGAAGGACGTTCGGCCAAGGAATCCCGCATCAAGGAAGAACGGGTCGATCTGGAAGAGGTTAACCGTGTCGAAGACATGGAAGACACGTCCGAGGCCGTACCGGCTGAGGATACTTCGGAAACTGAGGAAGAATCCGATTCGTCCGCTCCCGAAGAAACGGATGAGGAGATTGATTCCTCGGATGATAACGGACAGTCGGAGGAAGCAGCTGAGGAGGAATCAGCTGACTCCGAGGAACACTCCGAAGACGCTGAAACGGAAAACGCGGAAGAGTCATCGGAGCAGGTGTCACCGGAAGACGAAAAGGAGGAAGTCGGGGAGACGGTATGATTGTCCGGTAATTCCCCGGATTCACACTCTTCGCACCCCAATTCTCCTAATCAGTACGCCCTGACCGAGGACCTCGAGAACCTCCTTACCTCCGTCGGCGCCTCGACGGCCCAGGAGTACCGCAAGGTGCGCGTGCTC
>JBDGPJ010000072.1:0-481 GCA_042219695.1 bacterium | reverse complement strand
CCGGATTCGAGCTCTTCTCACCCAAATACTCCCAATAAGTATGCCCTGACCGAGGACCTCGCCGAGAGCCTCGGCATTTTTGAGGGGCAGATCCTACGGACGACCGTACATACTCTTCTACCCGAAGAAGACAAAATTATCCTGAACCTCAAAGATAAGCGGGTTGTTGCACAATCTTCCCTGGAAGTTGAACCGGGGGATTCACTTATTGTTGAAGTGAAGTCCATAACCCGCCCAATCGAACTCAAGTTGATGGAGCCCGAGAACACGGAAGAGGAACTATCCGACCAAACTATCGAAAACCACCTCCGTGAAATGGAATTCTCCCCCGAGGAAGAACTGGTCGAGACCGCCCGTAATCTTCTCGAACATGAACTCCCGCTTAACAAAGATCTTGTTGAGAAAGCCCATTCCCTTCGCCATAAATTGTTTGATGAACGGGTCAGTAACAAAAAAGGGAAGACCCGAGCGCTCAAGTTTT
>JBDGPJ010000071.1:287-3082 GCA_042219695.1 bacterium | reverse complement strand
CCCCATGGGATTCATCCACGGCCTAACAGCCGTGGAATTCTCCTTGAGGGAGTTAAACTACCGACTCACCACATCTCAATGTGTCTAACTCCAAGTAAGATGGATCGAATGTGATTGTAAGCATAATCCCGTGGTCCATCAATTATTCTTCCTTTTAATTCAATGTATAAAAACCGCAATCAATTCCTGAGGTTCTTTTAAAAACAACCGTTTTAGGTCCTCTGGAGTTCTGTTTTTTTCATTCCATGTCAGGTATGGCTGGTTTTCAGATAAACAGTGCCCTCAATCTTCCCACGGAAAAAGACAGTACATGCTTTTTCATTCAATGTTTACTGCGAAATTTGGTCAGTAAGAATTCCACAGTTCCACGTCTAATGTGCGGGGCGAGCCGATTTTTCAAGGGGGGGGCAAAACTTCTCCATCTCTTGTAAAGGATCGGTAAACTACCAAATAAGGTAACGTTACAATGACCACAGTCTTACACGTGGTTACGAAGCATAAGCTCCGAGGGGTAAGGATTCAAAAACGTCTGCTTGAGGATCCAGTCCTCGGGATGTTTCCTGAAATGATGTTTTATTAATGTCAGTGGTACAATTATTGGTACAGTTTCATTCCGATACTGCTCAATCAAATTAAGCAGTTCCTGCTTATCCTCGGATGTAATCCTATCCTTGAGATATCCTATGACGTGTTGCATCACATTCACCTTATTCGAGCGACGGGAGGGACCTTTCAACGTATCGAGAAAAAGCTGGCCGTAGGTATCGAGTCGATCGTTGAAGTCGGTTATTTCCTGATCGGAATTCCCCGCGGCAATTCGACCCAACTCCCTCATCTTATCCTGATCGTGGGCCATTAACGTCAACTTGTGATCTCGGTGAAACTGTTGCAAATCGTGTATGTCCGTGGATTCTTCACGCATGGTCTTCCAGCGATGGTAAGAAAAAATTCGTTCGATGAAATTTTCGCGGAGGCCGGCATCATTCAAACGCCCCTCTTCCTCGACAGGAAGTAATGACATCTGGTCCATAAGTTCGCGGGCAAACAATCCCTGACCTTCCCCGACGGGATCGCCGTTTTCCTTAAAAATCATGACCTTTTCCATGCCACACGTGGGGGAGTTTTTCTTTAACACATAGCCGTCCAGGTCCTCGTCTTCCAGCTGACGGACCTTCTCCTCTACAAACTTTCGCATGTCTTTCGTCCAATCATGGCCCGATTCGGACTCCACCATCTGGGGCTCGTCCGGATTTCCCACAAGCCGGACTCGATCACGAGGCGTACCCATTACCTCGTCCTCGGGGCATACCGGTACAAAATCCACGTAATCACCCAGGATATCGGTCAGGTATCGATTGCGCTTGTGCCCGGCGTTCCAGCGAACTTCCTGTCCCATCAGACAACTACTGATCCCGAGACGTAGTTTGTTTTCGTCCGGAACGGGATCAAAAAAGGGTGATTTATCGGTAGACATTAGGAAAAACTCCATTCATGAATTCTAACCTAAATTTTTCCCGCTGACTCGCGTAAGTAAATACACCATCACTGATCTATTAAACTCACGGATGAAACGCCGATAAATTTTTTATTTTTTCTTTAACTGATCGTTTCTTCCTACACCCCCTACCGGGAACTTCATCTCAATCTCACAGATCTAATCAGCGTTAATCAAATCACGATAACCTTCCCTGTACGTTGGATACTCTAACGAAACGTCAAACTCCTCCATAAATCGCTGATTGGTCACTTGTTTGTTCGATCGCCGGGACGGCTCATCCGATACCGGTGGCATTTCACGTCCCATTTGCTCACTCAACCATTGGAAGAACGTTTTTTCATGGACGGGTTCATTATCCGTCAGGTTATAACACTGGTGGTTGGATTCCTCTTCAGCCAGTATTCCTATCATTTTTCCCACGTCTTCTCTGCGGACCATATTTCTGTGACGTGTTCCTCCCTGTTTGAGCGTAACTCGTCCCTGCCGAAAGTTTCGTAACACACGGCTTCTGCCCGGCCCGTAAATGCCGGTTAACCGGCATACGATAGCGTCAATTTCGTACTGGTGATGCGCAGAGTAATATTCCTGCTCAGCCTGTGTCAGTATTTCAACGTGAGAACGATCCGTAGCGGTAGGAGTCTCTTCATTAACCCAATCGCCTCCCGAATCACCATATACACTACTACTACCGGTATAAATCAGCTTGGGAACATCATTGTTCACACACCAATTAATTACATTACGTCCCCCTTCCAGGTATACGTCTCGGTATCGCTTGGTATTACCGCGATCGCCCGAAGACACACAGTTCACCACCAGATCAAACTCCATGTCAATTTGGTCGAGCGTTTCGGGTACCGTAATATCTCCCGTGATCTTCTTCGCCGAGTAGGTGGTTTTTTCCGGGCCATCCCAGTCTCGACGAAGCCCAACAACTTTATATTGCCTGTCCGATAAAGCTCGATCAATCGACCAGCCAGTAAAGCCATAACCAATAATCAATGCTCGTTTCATGCTAACATCATCCTTTAACCGTGCTTGTTGTCTACCCATGGTTATATTTGAGTATCAATAACGTGTGCGGCCACTGTTCTACCGGAAGCGAGAGCGCGATGTAATGAAGAGTTTAAGCCCGGATTGTACAGCCCTCTATGATCACGACATACGATTTTTATCCCCTCTTCAAAGGCCGAAATCATATCTCACCATGATATCTATGAATCGATTTCAATATACTTCGCGAAGAAGTCTCGTCCCTTCCTGTGCTGTCTGAGGCCCGATCCATGCCGGAACACCC
>JBDGPJ010000071.1:0-265 GCA_042219695.1 bacterium | reverse complement strand
AATCATGTCGAGTAATTATTAGCAAAGTCGAGGTTGTAACACAGGATACAAAAATTTGGTTCCCAATTATTTGCGAGGAAAGGATTGGATCAAGATACCAGTAGATGGCGTATCATGGCATTATTTTTTTCTTACAAAAGAAAAGCTTGCCAACCAGGCATAAATCAAACAGAACTCCGGAGGAATATAATCGGAGTTTCATAACAACCCCATGATTCGGTAAACGAGTGGGCACTGGTGTTACAATTTTTTAACTCTTGGCGCT
>JBDGPJ010000070.1:3155-6031 GCA_042219695.1 bacterium | reverse complement strand
GGTTAGTGGCAAAATAGAAGTACACCACCAGAAGGATTGCATATTAGGATGGAAAAGTGAATATATTGAACAAAAAAGGAGTGATCGAGACCATGAAAAAAGGGAGGTCATTCGGTTTCGGAAACGGGTCAATCGTCTTTATTTTGAACAAGGATTGTCGAAACGAGAGATTGCCCGAACTGAGCCGGTCAGTCGGAAATTTGTGATTCGATGGACCCAGTCCCCCGACCAGGATTGCGAAGAGGACAACCGGGGCTGGGAAAAAGGACGACGCAGGAAGTGGGACGATATGCTCGAAGACCGAATCGAACAAATCCGAATGGATCTGGAAAACGACCCGGATCAGTACTACATCGGTCCCACGGCGATCCAGGTGGAATATTACCAGCGCTATCCCGATGACAAATTGCCGCCGGTGCGAACGATCGGCCAGGTGCTTTCGGATCTTGGATTATCCACCCCGGACTCATCGGGAAAAAACAAAGGGGCGGCCCGGTATCTTCGGTATCCCGAGTGGACGATTTATGAGGGGTTGGGGGGGCGGGTGCTGGAAGCGGACTTCGTCGGTGAGAAGTTCATCACGGGACGAAGCGAGCCGATTCACTTCATAGGGTATTCATTCAAAAAAGAGCCTCGAATGCGCCATTATGAGCGTGTTGAAGGGGAAACGACGGACGTGTTCATCCGTGAGACCGAGGTATTTTTCGACCGATTTGAGAGGCCGGATTACGTGAAAATCGACAATGCCATGGCCATGATCGGCGGACGTCGTGGCAAGCGTGCTCTGTCCCGGGCGATGATTTTTCTCTTGAACCGGGGTGTGATTCCGATCTTTTCGGTGCCTCGACAGCCATTCAGTCAGGCGTCGATTGAGGGGAATAATTCGGTCTTTGGACGGAAATTCTGGAATCGGTGGAACTTTGAATCGGTCCAGGAGATCGACGAGCGACTGCCGGGATTCAACGAATCGACCCGGCGATATTGTCAGTATGAACCGCCCGAAACGAACGGGGAATCAACGGAGGAATTTGTCCCGAAAGTCTATTTCACCCGGCAAGTCCAGGAAGAAGAAAACGGTCCGGGCGGAGAGGTTCAGATCCTGGGGGACACGATTGAGATGCCCACGGAATACGTGAAGTTTTTCGTGCTGGGAGAATGGAATTTGTGGGATGAAACTCTGAAAATCCGGTTTGAAGAAGACGAAGAATCCACAGTGTTGAAAGAGGTTGAATTTCCGATCAATGAGAGGTCGAAAGAACGATGTCCCGAGCTACTGAGTGGTTAAAAGGGTGGTGTACTTTTATCTTGCATCCAGCCGTTAAAGATTTTTATCAAATCCCGTCCATCCAGTACATCCTATACGACAATATAAATACCGTTTTTTTGTGCTCTTCGTGCCTTAGTGGTTTTAAACATAAAAAAGTCTACTCCCCGTAATACCAGCTGGTGATGACACGACCGATCGAATTGCTCAACATCCAGTCCCGAGCCTCACGCAGGCCGGTCAAAACCGACTCCGGTGTCCCCGCCCGCTCGATCAGACAGGAACTCCCTCCGCTCGATGAACTTGACGTCGAGGTGGCTCCGCCAAGCGAACCCGGCAGATCCTTGTTCAGGACCGCCACCCGGACGGAGATCCCCCCGAGTGCGTTGGTATCCACCGTCACCGTGGACGTATCCGACTGCCAGGTTGCCCCGTAGGTATCCGCGAAGTTGAAGTGAAAATCATCCGATCCCGCGGAGGTATCAAATCCAAGCCGGTTGTACTTGCGAGTGGTTTCCCGGGACAGCACGTATTCCGCCACGTACGAGAACGTGTCCCTGATCTCCGTGGTTGTGGTGTCGCTTCCCAGGATCCGGTTTTCCGAATCCGAGAACTCCAACAGAAAAGCCGTGCGTCCAAACGCCTGAAGCCCCGTGTCATTGTGCGGGATTCCACCGGGCAGGACGTCCGTGTCCACCGATTGCGTGTCCGAACGAAGCCCGGGTGGTTCTCTAAATTGAGTGGAAACGTTACCCGGCAGGACGCTTATTTGAGTGTATTCTTCAGGTGATGTTTAACGATGAAAACGGTTCGTAGAGATTGGAGACTATTTCAACCGGAGCAATAGCCCCGTGGATATTGTGGTAAACAAGTTCCAACCCCCACGATTTCCGAACGTTCGAACCATCGGAGGGGATAAAAATGCTGACTACAGTACCGGCGTAGGTGAGTCCAGCAGTCGATGACAGTGACTATATTAAAAAGGCGAAGTTATCTGAGGATTACGCCATACCCGGCATAGTAAGATCAGCCTGGCCGGGGTTAAAATCTCCGGGGGAATTATGCCAACCGCTTGAACATCAAGAAATCCCCGGTTGGAGACCCCCGTAATTACACGGCTGCTTTTTCCGCGTAAGCCTCCTTAAGAATTTCGGCGACCTCGGGTCGGCTGAATTCTTCCGGGAGATCCTCGCCATTTCTCAGCATTTCTCGGACTTTCGTTCCGCTGAGGTAAATCTGGTCCTCGGCGTCGTGTGGGCAGGTTTTCTGGGAGGCCATGTTTCCACAGCGTTCACACCAGAAGGCGTAATCAAAAAAGACCGGTTCGACTCCGAGTTCATCGTGTTCAAACTGGTCAAAGATCTCCTGTCCGGCGTAGGTACCGTAGTAATCACCAACCCCCGCATGATCGCGACCAACAATAAAGTGTGTACAACCGTAGTTTTGTCGAATCAAGGCATGTAAAACGGCTTCACGAGGACCGGCGTAGTTCATTTTAGCCGGCATAACCGAAAGCAAAACCCGGTCGTCGGGAATGTAGTCCTCGATGAGGGCTTCGTAACAGTTCATGCGGACCTCGGCGGGAACGTCCCCTTCCTTTGTACTGCCGACG
>JBDGPJ010000070.1:994-3145 GCA_042219695.1 bacterium | reverse complement strand
CAGGGGATGTATAAGCAGTCCGTCCACGTTTTCCAGTGCACATTTTGCCAGGTATTCGTGAGCTCGGTGCATCGGATTACGTGTCTGGAAACCAACCACGGATTCCCAACCCTGGTCGGCAAAGTATTCACGAGTTTCCTCGGGAGTTAACCGATAATCCTGAAAGCCCTTATGGGTGAACTGTTTGAGGACATCAACTTCACCGCCAAGCTGAACGTCACCCATGTTGTAAGTCCATTCAACACCGGGGTGATCGTCGTCGGCCGTCCTGAACACAGCTTCGGCTCGTTTTTTGTTATCGATGGTGTATTTCTCACGGAGGTGAAGAACAGCCAGGAAGTCCCCGTCTTCATTTTCGAGGGCCACGGCTCCTTCATCCGGTAAACTGTCCGCCTTCTCCTGGCTTACGGACAGCGTAATCGGAATGGGCCATACCGTACCGTCGGAAAGCTCCATGTCCTCCACGACGGATTCATGGTCCTCTTTCCCCATGAACCCTTCCAGCGGACTGAAAGCGCCCATGGCAATCATTTCTAGGTCGGATTCCTGTCGGTGATCGACGACGATCGTTTCTAATTCATCCTTCTTGTCTCGCCAGATCTCCGCTTCACTTTCCGGTAAGAATCGATTAACAAGGTTTCCCCCGTGCGCACGAATTAATCCATCGGATCCCATAATTCATAGCCTCCTAAAGTAAAATTTGATTTAAAGGCTCAATACTGTATGAAATTGAACACGGTTGTCGAACCTTCTTTCCGTTAGTCTTACTTTTATCCGGCAGGAGAATTTTAACGCGAGTAAATTATTGAAAATCATTGTAATTTTATCGACGTTTAATTCCTTATCACTGCCGATAAGAACCGTTCCGTGGATAGAAACACTCCTATAAATTAACACTTTCCAAATATATCTACGTTTAACGGATTAAGTAGCAATCGTGTGGTACTGAACCCCGTTAGATAGTATCCTTTTCTGAATCCTAATATTTGTATGAAAAGGATGGGTCCCCACTGAATTCACGGAAACGTTTTTTATCGGCCTGTAATGGTCAATCGACCAATCCCACACCAATATGGTTCATGCGACAGGCCGGGCGAATTTTCTCCGAGTACAGGGAAATCCGGGAGGAACACAGTTTTCTTGAGGTGTGCCAAAATCCGGAGCTGAACTCCCGCGTTACCTGTATGCCCGTTGAAAAGCTGGACGTGGACGCGGCCATCCTGTTTGCCGACATCATGCTTCCCCTGTCGACGATGAACGTGGAATTTGATCTCGTGAAGGGGAAAGGACCCGTCATTGAAAAACCCGTTCGGGACCGCGAGGACATTGAACGAATCCAGGTTGGAAAACCCGAACCGGAACTATCCTTTCTATCCAGTGTTATCCCCCGGGTGATTGAAGACTTACCGGAGGACAAACCGCTGGTTGGGTTTGCCGGAGCCCCGTTCACACTCGCCTGTTACCTTGTGGAGGGGGAAAGTTCACGCACTTTTTTTACAGCTAAGAAATTTATGTTAACAAAATCAAAATTATGGCACCAACTCATGGAACGCCTGGCCGAAACCCTCATCAATTACATCCGTTACCAGGTCGATCAGGGTATTGAGGTGTTCCAACTGTTCGATAGCTGGGCGGGAGGACTATCCACTCATCACTACAAACATTACGTCATGCCCCACGTGAAATCAATTTTTAACGGGCTCAGTGATATTGACTGTCCCATGATACATTTCGGCACGAATACTGCGGGTTTATTACCGTTAATGGATCGTGCGGGTGGAACGGTCCAGGGGGTTGACTGGACCATCGACCTGGGGCAAGCCCATCGCAGAATTGATTCCAACAAACCCTTACAGGGAAACCTCGATCCGGCGCTATTATGCTCTGAATTTGATAACATCCGGGAGGATGTCGACCACGTCCTTGACGAGGCAAGTACGGTGCCCGGCCATATTTTCAACCTGGGACACGGGTTACTTCCCGATACTCGCATGGATACGTTAAAAACAGTCATCTCATACGTCCGGGATCGAACAGCTAAGTCCGAGTGATCCATTTTTTCGATCAAAAATTTGACGAACATTTCTTATTGTTGGTTTTTACGTACTGAATGTCCTCGTTGATTACCCTGTAACGAGATTGAAGCCGGTT
>JBDGPJ010000070.1:0-970 GCA_042219695.1 bacterium | reverse complement strand
ACTGAAATTGCCTCATAAGCATCGATTAAACAATGAAAACGATGTATGATGTAATGGATGAATTACATTGGTGATAATCGTTAAAAACCGATAACTCGGATTGCAAACATTTTAATTGGTTTTCAAGTATCTTCGTAAGGGATGTTTTACAAACTCGTTGCATGAAACCCGTAACGTTAAAAATCAAGAACTCAACCACATTGAGATTAGACATATTATGGAGGATGGACGGATGACCTCGATCGGGCTTTTGATAATGACCTATGGTAGTCCTGAAACACTGGATGACGTCGAGGAATACCTGACGAATATACGACGGGGAAATCCTCCCCCGGATGAACTTCTTGAGGATTTTAAACAGCGATACGAAGCCATAGGGGGCTCTCCCCTCAACGAAATCACCATGGAACAGGCCGAGGCCACTGCCAATACCATGGAACAAGCCCTCTCCGGGGTTGAGGTGAAGCCTTACATGGGAATGAGGTATTTCCACCCGCACATCCGGGACACGGTCGAACAAATGGCACATGACGGGATCGAGCAAGCGGGAGCTCTTATCATGTCCCCCCAGTACTCGCCGGTTCTCATGAAGGACTACATCGACCAGCTTGAAGAAGCACTGGAAGAGGTAGAAAACGCTCCCGAAGTTCATCTCGTGAAGGACTGGTCGGAAAACGACCAATACCATCGTTCCGTGGCACAACGAATCGAACAAAGTTTCAACGAGGTTCCCCTGGAAGACACTTCGGATGTACCTCTCCTATTAACGGCACACAGTCTCCCGAAAAGTGCCTGGGAACGTGATCCGGACTACGTTGATAAGCTGAAAAACACGGCCGATGCCATTGCCGGGCACCTCGATCACGAAAACTGGGATTTTGCCTACCAAAGTGCCGGCCACACGAAGGAAGAATGGCTCAAGCCCGACATGACCGACCTTTTCCCGGGAATGGTTGAAGAGGGACACGAG
>JBDGPJ010000007.1:0-8019 GCA_042219695.1 bacterium | reverse complement strand
TTGATTGGGAAGTGGTATTCCTGCTGGCCGGGTTGATTCCCCTCGGCTCCGCCATGCAACAAACCGGTGCAGCTCAATACCTTGCCGAATCCGTGCTTACGTTTGCAAATGTTCTACCGGCGCTTGGGGTACTGGCCCTCTTTTACCTGTTTACTGCCGTTATGACCAATTTGATCCATAAAAATGCCAGTATTGTTCTTATGATTCCGGTCGCCGTCGATGCCGCAAAATCCCTTGGGTTAAACCCGTTTCCCTTCCTGATTACGGTGATGTTTGCGGCCAGCACGGCCTTTTTAACCCCGATTGGAAACCACACCAATCTAATGGTGTACGGTCCGGGGGGATACCGTTTCAGTGACTTTCTCCGTGCCGGGGCCCCGCTTCAGATTCTGCTGGCGATTGTAACTCCCATCGCCGTGAATTATTTCTGGGTGCTTTGAGGCGGCCTAACACGATACATTGTTTAGTCTACTTTAGAAGTTAATGAAAATTTGCCACCGATCGTGCAGCTGAGGATATTAGTTACTCACGGCTGCCTCAGCCAAAATCACAAGTAAATTATTATAGTGGTGTTTTGATGATCCCTATTGTGGTGGATGCCGCGCTGGGACTTGGTGTCCAACCGTTTCCGTTCGTGTTATCCGTTACGTTTGCCGCCAGTACGGCGTTTCTTACCCCGGTGGGATACCAGACCAATTTGATGGTTTATGGGCCGGGGGGATATCAATTCCGTGATTTTTTTACGGTGGGAGCCCCACTTCAGTGCCTGCTGGCGGTAGTTACTCCGCTTGGGATCGCCTGGTTCTGGCCGCTTACGTAAGTTTTCATGTCGTCTGTTTTACCTCGATAGGCTCCTCCTGAGTGCGGAAATGAAGATCCCGTTGAGGATAGGGCATTTCGATGTCGGCTTCGCGAAACCGGCGGTCGATTTCGAAGTTGATTTCACTTTTGATGGGAGCACGTTTGCTCGGGGAATCAATCCAGAACCGTAATTCAAAATTAAGGGCGTTGTCCCCGAACTCCGGGAACAGTACGGACGGACCGGGATCGTCCAGGATCTTGTCGGATTCGCGGGCGATTTCGGTCAGTATTTCCTCCACTTTCTGCGTGTCTGATCCATAGGCTACGCCCACCGGACAGCGAACGCGTACGAGGTTTTCACCATGGGACCAATTGGTAACGTTCTGTTCGACGAAAGCGGAGTTAGGGATGATGATATCGATACTATCCAGGGTTTGAACGACGGTGGCCCTGAGTTTGATGTTTTTAACCACTCCAACCTGGTCGTCGACGGTGACGAGGTCACCAATTTTTATGGGTCGTTCAAACAATAAAATCAGTCCGCTAATAAAATTGGAAGCAATATTCTGTAGCCCAAACCCAATACCGACGCTGAGGAAGCCCGCGACAACGGCGAGGCTGGTCAGGTCGAGTCCGATCGATTCAATGGCCACGAAGAAACCAATAACGAGAACGGTGTAATGAATCAGGCGGTTAATCGTGTAGTCGACACCCTGGTCGAACCGGTCCGAGACCCGGCTGTCGAACAGGTAACGCAGGTACCGGGACACGAGCAAGGTCGCAACCAGGATGCCCACGAATATGAGTATGCTGAGAAGGGTAACCGGATTTTCCTGGAGCTGAAAAAGTTGATAGGTCATTACGTTGTGAAGTTGAGACATCGATAATTCAAGTTGTGTCATGGGGATCGTTTCAATCCTCCCTGAAACGAAGATACGTCAACGAAACGGTTTGTTCCAAACAAGTTTCAATGGTTGTGATTTTCGTTCCTCAGTACGGGTATCAAATTAAAAATTGGTGTGCGAACTTAGAGTGGTGTAAATAAATTATCATGATTTGAGTGTGATCAGCGGAAAAAAGCTTATGAAAATGGAGGAGTTAAATCCAGAAGTCGTGATGTAAGGTATGTTACATATAGAACTGTGAACGGTTATTTACCGATGCAAAAACTGGAGAAAATTTCATCGAGTATATCATCCGTGGTGATATTACCCGTAATTTCGGCCAACTGATCGCTTGCCTCGCGCAGGTCTTCAGCAATGAGAGTTGGATCGATTTGGGAGTCCAGTCCCTCCAGGGCTTGTTGAAGTGCTTTCCGGGTTGATTGTAAAGCTTTCAGGTGTCGTGTTTGCGTAACGAGGGGATTTTCCACCTGTGCATCGCCGGTTTGTACGGCTTCCGACATTCGGCGCTTCAATTGATCCAGGCCTTTCCCGGTTTTGGCACTCACGGAAACGTCCGGTGTTTTTCCAAGTTCTTCCTCGATGTCCGACGGTTGGAGGGTAGCCTCAAGGTCTACTTTGTTTTCAACCAGTAAAGTCGTTTGTTTTGAAATGAGTTCCTGGATGGAACGATCGGCTTCCGTTAGCGGTTGACTCCGGTCGATCATAAATAATACGAGATCGGCGTCGTTTAACGCCTGTTTACTGCGCTTGATCCCCTCGGCTTCGATGGATTCCGGGTCGGGACGTATCCCGGCGGTATCGAACAGTTCAAAAGGGATGCCCCCAATCTCAATCTGGTCCGAAATGACGTCCCGGGTCGTACCGGGTTGGTGGGTTACGATAGCCCGGTCGTTCTTTAGGAGCTTGTTTAGCAAACTCGATTTACCCACGTTAGGACGACCGACGATTGCGGTATGACATCCCTGCTGAAGTAACGTTCCCTGTTTGCCTTCTTCAACCAGTTCATCCAGGGATTGCTTAACGTTTTTGAGCTGTTGCTTGAGTTCATCAAAAGGGATGTTGCCCACGGAGTCCTGGTCACTAAAATCAAGTCCGGCTTCCACGCGCGACCGGGAATACACCAGGGTTTCTCGAAGATCCGTAACGGTTTCGGAGAGTTCTCCTTTAAGCTGTCGTGCCGATGATTTCAGCGCCGCTTCCGATTTGGCTTCAATCAGCCCGGCAACGGCGTCCGCCTGGGCCAGGTCCAGTTTGTCATTTTCAAAGGCCCGCCGGGAAAATTCGCCGGGTTCAGCCAGCCGACACCGGGAGGATTCAAGTACGTCCCCCAGTAGAGTCTGGAGAAGAAGGGGACTGCCGTGGCTGGAAATTTCCACCACCTGCTCACCCGTGTAAGAACGGGGGGCTTCAAATAAAGTGATCAATCCTTGATCCAGCGGTTCATCTTTATCACGACGATGTAAAGTACAGAGAGTGGCTTTCCTGGCTTGCAGGTTATCGGGATCCCGATCGATCAGGGGGGAAATGACGGACTGACATTCGGTACCGCTGACACGGATTACCCCGATGCCTCCTTGCCCACCAGGGGTAGCAATAGCGGCAATGGTATCTTCGGTCATGTTAGGTTTGCCCCCGGGGAAGGATAACCACCCTGCGACTGGCGTTTTCACCAATACTATGACTTTTCACACCGGAGATATCCTCAACGGCTTCATGTATAATTTTTCGTTCGAAGGGAACCATCGGTTCCAGTTCGACTTCCTCGTTGTTGTCGAGTGCTCTTTTAGAGCTTTTTTTGGCCAGATTACGAAGGTTCTCGTGGCGCCGTTGCCGGTAGTTACCGGCGTCGACCATGACATTGATTGATTCGTCGGAATGTCGTCTCATGATCCGTCCTACCAGGTGCTGGATAGCATTTAGGGTTTCCCCGTGACGACCAATAATAAATCGTAGATGCGAACTGGAATGGATCATGGCCTTGTAAGAAATTTCGTCAAAATCGACGTTTACGGTGTAATCCTCCACCCCCATAAAATCCAGGATGTTGGATATAACGTCCTTCATCAATTGCGGTAAGTCCACCGCCTCGGCCGTGATTTTTACACGAGCATTTTGGGGACTCTGATTAAACAGTCCACTGCTTGCTTCCTGGAGGATTTTAATGTCCGTGTTTTCCTTTTCCTTCCCGAGGCGTTTGAGGCCTTTTTCGATGGCCTGTTCCACTGATTCGGATTCAATAATGATGTCCTGTTTTGCCATAGTAAACGCTCCAACGATGAAATAAACTCGATGTTCACACGATCAGATACAGTTACTTATGTCGAAAGGTGGTGTATTAAAGGCGAGATCTACGAATCCAGGTCTTCTAATTCTTTGGTTATAAGTTGATATTGGGCAATTGTGGCCAAGGAGTTTGTCATCCAGTATAACACAAGTCCCACCGGGAAACCGGAAAACATAATGGTAAAAACCGGGGGCATGATATACATCATCATTTTTTGTTGCTGGCCGGCTGCTCCACTTCCACCGGAGCCCGCCATTGCCTTTTGTTGAAAAAACATGGTAATTCCCATTAGCACCGGAAGAATATAATACGGGTCAGGGGCCGATAAATCCGTTACCCAGAGCATAAAATACGCTCCCCGCAGTTCGATGCTGTATTCAAGCATCTGGTATAGTGCGATAAAGATTGGTATTTGCATGATTATCGGGAAACAGCCGCCCATCGGTGTCACGTCGTGTTCCTGGAAGAGTTCCATCATTTTCTGGTTCAATTTTTCCCGGTCATCGTCGTATTTTTCCTGGAGTTCTTCCATTTTCGGCTGAAGTTGTTTCATTTTATGCATACTGGAGTAGCCTTTTTTTGTGAGTGGATAAAGGACAAGTTTAATGGCCATGCTGAGTAAAATAATCGCGATCCCGTAGTTGGGGATGAAGCTGTAGATCCAGTTCATCCCCGTTAAAAGCGGGAGTATCAGGTAAATAAGCCCCGGTATCCAACTACTGTAAATTGTTTGTTGGGTTCCGCCGTAAAATTGTTGGAGCTTGTCGTATTTTTTAGGTCCGAGGTACATGTTGTACGTGAATTCCCTCGTTTCGTTGGGACCAAGGGAAAAGGTTCCGTGGCCGGCCCAGGCCGTGAACGTGTCTCCTTCATTTTCGACTTTGTCCATATACATCATGTCGTACGATTTTGAGGGGACCATGGCAGCGATGAAGTAACGGTTGGATACGGCCATCCAGTCGATTGGCCCACGGAAGAAATCCTGAGGGGAGTCTTCTCCGCCGGTGAAAAAGCTGGTGATCGAGTTCATGATCCCGCCGCCTCCCCCTGTATAATCCATTTCCCCACCCTTAGCATAGTAGAGGTAAACTTGGTCGAGCCGGCTTTTGGATTCGCGCCCCACACCAAATCCGGGACCCCATCGAAGCGCCCGGCCGCCCTGCCCTTGTGCTCCGGTTGGAAAATCAATCTTGTCCAGTTCAACCGATTGGTTTCCACCGTTATGCAAGGTGACGGAAAGCGAGGCTCGATACGCCTTAGTGTCGAAGTGGTAGGACTTTCGAATTAAGAGCTGGTCCGGCGTAGTTTTCTGGAACGTATACGTGGAGGAATCCTCCGTTTGTACTTGCTTGTACACACGGTTTTTCTTCTTGGGGTATTTGAGATTAAAGCCCAGTCCACGCCCATTGCGATTAACCAGGTCAAACAAATGATTGGGCTCATCCAACCGATAGAATTTTTTCAGGCCGATAGAACTGAGATGAGCACCTCTGCGGTTGAAATGTCCACGAATCTTTTTTGTTTCAAACGGTACGGTATTGCCGGCATTGACGTATTGCGCTTCGAACGATTCAGGTGTAGTGCCGGACGGCGTGGATAAATCAGGGGACGGCTTAGTGGAATCGGTCTCCTCCGGACTTTGTATAGTAACGTCGGGTGTATCGGTTTGAGTACGTTCGGTAACTTTTTGGGGGGCAGTGTCAGCAGTGGACGACTGTTTTTGGGAGTCCTCGGGACCCTGGGTTAGGTTCGAAAAAACCAGGAGGATTCCGAAGGACAGAACAAGTGCAATAAGCACATTTTTTTGCATGTCTGATTGCATACGAGTTCACTTCCTGATTTAACGTCTGTGATCGTTCAAGGGCCCTGATAAAGGCGGGTATTCTAACGATTAAGGCGCGGATCGTTAAGATCGAGCTGGAATCGCTCAATTAATGCCGGCCAGTTACGTTACTGATTGATTCGTTATTCCAAATCGATCAAAGATGGCGGAGGGGGAGGGATTTGAACCCTCGAGACCTCCAGAAGAGGTCTGCCGCATTTCGAGTGCGGTGCCATCAACCGGACTCGGCCACCCCTCCGAAACCATGTAACAAGCGGATCATTAGTATAAACCTTGATGATCCCCGTCTGAGACAGCCGAATATAGTATCGTAGATTCAGGTGAATGGAAGACAAACTTAATGCCGGGGAAAAATTTGAAACCCGAGACGTAATAAGCCCCTACCATAAGCCACCGGTTCCGTATAATCCACCGAACACTTTGATAGGATAGTATGCTTGGATTGATCACGGCGGTGTTTCATGAAACGGGTGAACTTTCGTTCGTGAGACGAGGCTATTCAGTCGAGGTGTATTTGTGGGATTATAGTTTGAGGGAAAAGAGAGCCCGGTACACTGCTTTAAGTCACCTGAACTGTTATAATAAGGGGTTCGTGAGTATGTCATGTGTTAGGTGGATACGGCAGGTTCTTGATTCGCTTGTGTTCTGAAAAATTTTGCAATCTCGATTGAGGTGTTGTATGTGGGGTTTTTTTCGTTTCAAGAAAACCGCTGTGGGTTGTGTGGAGAAACGTTTCCCGACCCGGAAACTCTCAAGAAGCACCGGGAGGGTATACATGCTAATTTGGCCTGGAAGGTAATTGGAGTTGTGATGTTTGTTCTGGCCGTATCCGGTGGGGTGTATTATCAATTTTTTTCGGGTCCCGGTATTATTCGTCCACGTGACGTCAAAGGAGCTCTCAAAGGGCAACACTGGCACGCGGATTACACGGTAAAAGTGTGTGGCGAAGAAAAATCTCCGTTTTTACGAACAAAGGGAGATATACACACTCACGGGAAAGGCCGTATTCACATTCATCCCCATTCAAAAGAAACGGAGGGTTCAGCGGCAAATTTACAGAATTTTATTGAGTCCGTCGGGGGAACGATGTCCGATACACAACTAATCATTCCCCACTGGGACGTGGACTCCACCGAACCCTGCGATGAACAACCCTCCGAATTCGTCGTTTTTGTAAACGGGAATAGGGCGGTACATCCCACGGATTACAAGCCCCAGGACGGGGACAAAGTTCAATTCATCATTCGTCCGAAAGTGAAATAGAGTTATGGATAACCTCCGCTGGCTAGGTATTCCCGTGATTGCAATTTTGATTGGTGGTGTGGTTTTTAGTGGATTTTGGTTGGACGGGAAAACCTCTTCCGAGGTTAAAAAGACACCTTCAAAACCCAATCAAAAAAAACAGTCTCCCAATAACGGAAAAGAAAATGTGGTATCCGTTGAACTCTCAACGAAACGAATTTCCTTTTCCGGCAGTGACACAGCGGGGTTTAAAGTGGTATTACGATTGGGAGAGGGCTGGCACGTAAATGCCAATCCCGCGAGTCTGAAATACCTCATCCCAACTACGGTGCAATTAGTAAACGGAAATGCGGTCACGGTTAGGGATGTCGATTACCCGCCCGGGCAATCGCTTCAGCTGGGATTTGCCTCCGAGCCCTTAAGCGTGTACGAAGGGAAGGTACGGATTCCGGTTGTGTTTGAGAAAAAGGAATCCGGTTCATTCCCGGCTAAAGATGTTGTTAAGGTTCGGTACCAGGCCTGTAATGACGAGGTTTGCTTGCGCCCACGAGTTAAGAAATATCGGGTTTCTTTCGAGACCTAACGGGGATATGGAGACGGGATGCATGATGCATATTCTGAAGTGTGGAGAGACCTGTGATGAATAAAAAATTGAAGTTTTCTATTATTATTGTCGGTATTCTGTTGAGTTTTGGATACTTAATTTTCTCGTCCATTAAGGCAACCGGAATTCCCTACATGAAAATCCCTGAGTTGAAGTCAATGAATCAAGCGGGGGAAGTGAAAGTAACCGGTAAAGTGAAAAAAGGAACACTCGATTACGATCCCCATGCGCCCCTGATTAAATTTCGGGCCGTGGGCCCCGATGGTAAATCCGTGAAGGTTAGCTACGAGGGATTAAAACCGGATGCCATGAAAGAGGGAGGACACGTGATATTGGAAGG